>JAGZXE010000004.1:0-71381 GCA_018378615.1 Parahaemophilus parainfluenzae | reverse complement strand
TCGTCGTCAAGAAGAGCATATCGAGCTTATCGCATCTGAAAACTATGCGAGCCCACGCGTAATGGAAGCGCAAGGTTCACAGTTTACTAACAAGTATGCTGAAGGCTACCCAGGTAAACGTTACTACGGCGGTTGTGAGTACGCAGACATTGTAGAGCAGTTAGCAATTGATCGTGCTAAAGAGTTGTTTGGTGCGGATTATGTAAACGTACAGCCACACTCTGGTTCTCAAGCCAATGCGGCAGTATATGGCGCATTACTTAATGCAGGTGATACTATTCTAGGGATGGATTTAGCACATGGTGGTCACTTAACCCATGGGGCGAAAGTGAGTTTCTCCGGTAAAATCTATAATTCTGTCCTTTATGGTATTACGGCTGATGGTTTAATCGACTATGAAGATGTTCGTCAAAAAGCATTAGAACACAAACCAAAAATGATCGTGGCAGGTTTCTCTGCTTATTCTCAAGTGGTAGATTGGAAAAAAATGCGTGAAATCGCGGATGAAGTGGGCGCGTATTTATTTGTGGATATGGCGCACGTTGCAGGCTTAATCGCAGCAGGTTTATATCCAAACCCATTACCATACGCACATGTTGTCACAACAACTACTCATAAAACCTTAGGTGGTCCACGTGGTGGTTTAATCCTTTCTTCTTGCGGTGATGAAGAGCTTTATAAACGCTTACAATCTTCTGTTTTCCCTGCAAACCAAGGTGGTCCATTAGTTCACATTATTGCGGCGAAAGCAGTATGTTTCAAAGAAGCGTTAGAACCAGCTTATAAAGAATATCAAGCAAACGTGATTAAAAATGCGAAAGCAATGGTGGAAGTGTTTAAACAACGTGGTTATGACGTGGTTTCAAACGGCACAGAAAACCACTTGTTCTTAGTGAGCTTCATCAAACAAGGCTTAACTGGTAAAGCAGCAGATGCCGCGTTAGGCAAAGCGAATATCACAGTGAATAAAAACTCCGTACCAAATGATCCACAAAAACCATTTGTGACTTCAGGTATTCGTGTCGGTACACCAGCAGTGACTCGTCGTGGTTTTAATGAACAAGACTGTCGTGAGTTAGCCGGCTGGATGTGTGATGTATTAGATGCATTAGGCAAAGAAAACGAAGAACAAGTGATTGCAGCAACCAAAGAAAAAGTATTGGCAATCTGCAAACGTCTTCCAGTTTACGCATAATGCTGATTCAGCTTTTATTTGTGATGTTAGCGGCGGTGAATATCGCCGCTTATTTTTTAATGTGGAAAGACAAAGTCCGCGCGGTTCGTCATGGCTGGCGAATTTCTGAAAATACTTTCTTTCTATTAAGCCTGCTTGGTGGTTTTATTGGTGTTTATTGCGGGATGAAACGCTTTCGTCATAAAACCAAACACTTCAGTTTTAAATTTGTTGTTATTCTCAGTGCCTTTATTTGGTTGATCTTAATGCCTTATTGGTATTTCTTTCTTGAATAATGTTGAGTACAGAATGACTTTCAGTAATAAAAAAGCCTAGAGAATATCTCTAGGCTTTTTAGTATGCGATTAGACTACTTAAAAATGAGGCGTCGATTTCGACTTTTCTTCACTTGTGAAAGTGTAATTAATCCCAACACAATGACATAGACAGCGAAAATAAATACCAACCATTGCACCATCGTGATACCGAAAAGTGACCATTGGCTTTCATTACAGCTACCTGTTGGATTGAACACCGCAGGTAGCCATTTATGGAATGGTAGCGTTTCTGGAAAGTTTGGTATAAATTCACATTGTTTCCATGGCGCAGGGTTCATTTGTAAATCAAGGTGACGAATGGAAATCATTAATCCTTTGATAGCACTAAATAAACCCACAATAAGAGCAAGAATGCGGACAATAAGCGAACTAGGGGCTAAGGCGCCGATAAGACCAGCAATAAATAACCCTACCATAGCTAAACGTTCGTAAACACAAAGTACGCAAGGTTGTAAACCCATGCCGTATTGAAAGTAAAGTGCGGTCGATTCTAAGGCTAATGCGATAAATGCCAAAAAGATCCACGCTGAACGTTTAAGGGATAATTGCTTAAAAAAGTCGAGCATTCTTTCTCCTTATGCTTCATTAAATTGGAAGAATTAAGCCAAGGTTTGCAAGCCAAATCGTCATTCCTGGTAGGATAAATTCGATTGCAAGGAAACCAACTAGCGTTAATACGATAGTGTAAGGCAATGCCATGTAGACCATTCTACCATAAGAAAGTTTAATTAATGGCGCAAGTGATGATGTTAATAAGAACAAGAACGCGGCTTGACCGTTTGGTGTAGCGACAGAAGGTAAGTTTGTACCTGTATTGATTGCTACCGCAAGTAATTCAAATTGGTGCGGTGCAATTGCACCTGTCGTAAGGGCATGTTTCGCTTCATTAATATAAACTGTTGCTACGAATACGTTATCAGAAATCGCAGAAAGTAAACCATTGAAACCGTAGAATAATGCTAACTGTGTTTTCTCTTCAGAACTTAATACAAAGTGAATAATTGGCGCAAAGAGTTTTTGATCGATAATCACCGCAACGACAGAGAAAAATACGACTAATAATGCAGTGAAAGGTAAACTTTCTTGGAATGCTTTACCAATAGCGTGTTCATCAGTTACACCAGTAAAGGTTGTTGCAAGGATAATCACACTTAAACCAATCATGCCTACAGCCGCTAAATGGAAGGCTAAACCTAAGATCAACCAAACCGCGATAACCGCTTGGACAGAAAGACGAATCTTATCTTGTTTAGACATTTTTTGTGCGTTTTCACGATCTAAATCCGCTAAGACTTGCCATACTTCTTCCGGTAGTTTTTCACCATAACCGAATAATTTAAATTTTTCGACTAAAATACAAGTGAGTAATCCGCAGATAAATACAGGGACTGTTACAGGAGCCATGCGGAAGAAAAATTCAATGAAATTCCATTTAGCTTGTTCTGCAATAATTAAGTTTTGTGGCTCACCCACCATGGTCATTACACCACCGAGTGCGGTACCGACACCAGCATGCATCATTAAGCTACGTAAGAAAGAGCGGAATTTTTCGAGAGTTTCATGATTTTTGATTTTGTTATCATCGGCAATATCAACCGCATCCTGCAGATTTTTTCCTGATGCTACTTTGTGATAGACCCCATAGAAGCCCATGGCAACACTGATGATGACCGCCACAACAGTCAATGCATCTAAGAAAGCTGAAAGAAATGCAGCACTAAAACAGAATGCTAAAGAGAGAACGATTTTAGAACGGATACGCACTAATAATTTGGTGAACACATAAAGCAAAAGTTGCTTCATAAAATAAATACCGGCGACCATGAAGATTAAAAGTAAAACCACTTCAAAGTTTGCCACGATCTCCGCTTTAACGTGTTCGGCATTCGTCATGCCAATGGCAATGGCTTCAAATGCTAATAAACCACCTGGTTGAAGAGGGTAGCATTTTAATGCCATGGCTAGGGTGAAAATAAACTCTGCAACGAGTAGCCAGCCTGCAAAAAATGGACTAACAAAAAAGAATAAAATCGGGTTAATTACCAAGAAGGCAATAATGGTTAATTTATACCAATCTGGACTTGCGCCCAGAAAGTTTTTCATGAATGCTTGTGTGTAAGTCATATCGAACTCCGTTTTTTTATAGTCCTGTCATTGTAATATATACTGCTTTAAAGGATAATAGACCAGTTAAAGATTTATTGAATAAATCACATTTTTTTGATCTTTTTAGATTTTTTTATATTTATTTCATACTCATGCAAACAGATAATACCCTTTTACGGGCTCAAAGCCCAGCCGCTCTTGCCGAAGAATATATTGTTAGAAGTATTTGGGATAATGTATTTCCCGCAGGCACCAATCTTCCTTCTGAGCGTGATTTAGCTGATAAAATTGGTGTAACACGCACCACGTTACGCGAAGTATTGCAGCGTTTGGCTCGTGATGGCTGGCTTACCATTCAACACGGCAAGCCAACAAAAGTCAATAATATTTGGGATACAGCTGGTCCAAGCATTATTGAAACCTTAATTACTTTAGATCGTCAAAGTGCGCCATTAATCATTGAAAATATGCTTTCGTTGCGTAGTCGTATGTCTGAATCTTATATTTATGAAGCCGTAAAAAATTCGCCTAAAGCCTCGGTTGCTTTGTTTAAAGGGCTAGATTCATTAGAAAACACCGCTGAAAGTTACATGGAGTTTGACTATGCCTTATTCCGTCAATTTACAGTAATGGCTAATAAACCTTTCTATCGTTTAATTTTTAATAGTTTACGTGGGGTTTATCATAAAATTGGTTTATTGTTTTTCAGCGAAGAAAAACATCGCCAAGTGACACATGATTTTTATGTAGAATTACGTGATATTTGTGAAAAAGGTCAATCCGATTTAGTGGTGGAATGTATTCGTAAACACAAGCAAGTGACTTCCGCCTACTGGCGAGCCATTTTAGAAAGCTTGCCAAAAGATTTAGCAACAGAATAATATTAAAAGTGCGGTTGAAAATGACCGCACTTTTTCCTTATATCAAAGACTCAATATTATGCGTATTCCAAGAATTTATCATCCAGAATCCCTTAAAAATCAATCTACTTGCCAACTTTCAGAGGATGCGGCTAATCACGTAGGACGTGTACTTCGTATGACAGAAGGTGAGCAAATTGAATTATTTGATGGAAGTAATCATATTTATCCAGCAAAAATTATTGAAGCGAGCAAAAAAGCCGTTAAGGTGGAAATTCTTGGTTGTGAATTAAGTGATAAAGAGTCGAATTTATCGATTCATTTAGGGCAGGTTATTTCACGTGGCGATCGAATGGAATTTACCATTCAGAAATCAGTAGAGTTGGGCGTAAATATGATTACACCATTGTGGTCGGAACGCTGTGGGGTGAAGTTGGATGGTGAACGCATGGATAAGAAAATCCAACAATGGCAAAAAATTGCCATTGCGGCTTGTGAACAATGTGGACGTAACGTTGTGCCAGAAATTCGTCCGTTAATGAAATTACAAGATTGGTGTGCTGAAAATGATGGCGCGCTGAAATTGAATTTACATCCAAGAGCCCAATATTCAATTAAAACCTTGCCTTCCATACCAAAAGAAGGTGTTCGTTTGCTTATTGGTTCAGAAGGCGGTTTGTCACCTCAAGAAATCGCGCAAACTGAACAACAAGGATTCACTGAAATTTTATTAGGAAAGCGTGTGTTACGCACAGAAACCGCTTCGTTAGCGGCTATTAGTGCGTTACAAATTTGTTTTGGAGATTTGGGATAATGATGGATTTACAAGGGCAATTTTTAATTGCGATGCCACAGTTGGAGGATTATTTCCAAAATACCGTGGTGTATATGTGCGAGCATAATGAGCAAGGTTCGATGGGTTTAGTGATTAATCAACCCACCGATTTAAGCATTGCTGAACTGTATTCAAAAATGAATTTTATGATGAAAAATGACCGCACTTTTAGCAATGAACTTGTACTTGCGGGTGGCCCAGTACATTCCGAGCGTGGTTTTATTCTGCATAAGAAAGCTGCGAAAGAATTTGAGCACAGTTATAAAATTACCGATGAGATGTTTCTGACCACTTCGGCAGATATTGTAGAAACCTTTGGTTCAGAGGATGCGCCCGAAAAATATCTTGTGGCTCTCGGTTGTGCAAGTTGGACCGCAGGACAGTTAGAACAAGAGATTGCAGATAATGCGTGGTTAGTGGCACCTGCTTCAGACACCATTTTATTTGAAACGATTTATGAAGATCGTTATCCTGCAGCGAATCAATTATTGGGGATTAATCCTCATAATTTTGTCTTTTCACAAGTAGGGCATAGTTAATGGGCATCACGGCAATCGCATTTGATTTTGGCACAAAAAGCATTGGTTGTGCAGTCGGGCAAAGTATCACGGGTACAGCGCAAGCCTTGCCTGCATTTAAAGCGCAAGATGGGATTCCAAACTGGGATGCTATTGAAAAATGCTTAAAAGACTGGAAACCTGATGTTATTGTGGTGGGATTGCCTTTAAATATGGATGGTACTGAGCAAGATTTAACACTTCGTGCGAAAAAATTTGCTAATCGCTTAAATGGTCGTTTCGGTATCAAAGTAGAACTGCAAGATGAGCGTTTAACAACGGTTTCTGCTCGAGATGAAATTTTCCAGCGTGGCGGTTATCGTGCCCTCAATAAAGGTAAAGTAGATGGGATTTCTGCTTGCTTGATTTTAGAAAGTTGGTTTGAAAACTATTCAGAATAAGTCAAAAATAAACCGCACTTTAATGTGCGGTTTATTGTATTGATAGGTTTATTTTTTTATCCAAATCAGACTCGCCATTCGACCTGTTTTGCCATCTCGACGATAGGAAAAGAAGCTCTCTTTTTCATTGAATGTGCAATGCTCCCCACCGTAAATTTGGGTAATACCTAATTTGTTGAGGCGTTGTGTGGCGATTTGATAAAGATTGCCGAGGTATTTTCCTGCTTCATTCGGATCTGGTCGAAAAGCTGTTTCTGCAATCGGGTCAAAAGCCATAAATTGCGCAATCACTTCTTTGCCAACCTGGAACGCATTAGGTCCGATTGCAGGCCCAAACCACGCAATAATCTCTTCGGGGGCTGATTGGAAACATTTCACTGTTTCTTCTAATACACCATCACAGAGTCCGCGCCAGCCAGCATGGGCGGCAGCCACTTCAGTGCCTTGTTTATTAGTGAATAAAACAGGCAAGCAATCAGCTGTCATCACCAAACATACTTGGTTAGGTTGATTGGTGTAAACCGCATCAGCCTCTAAATCATTGTCCTCATAAGGCACCGTAATCACACGAGTGCTATGTGTTTGAGTTAAAAACAACGGGAAATGTGGCAGATTAAATTTTTCGACCAATAAAGTGCGGTTAGTTTTGACCGCACTTTTATCATCTTCGACATGATCACCTAAATTGAAACTATCGAAAGGCGGCAGGCTTACGCCACCTTCTCTTGTGGTTGTAAACGCTTGGATATGTGGTGGAACATTCCAGTTTGGAATAATAGTTTTCATCTTAATAATCCAATTCGTCTTTGTGTTCAAGGTAATCCGCTTTTAAGGCATACAGTAATTCGACAAAGTCATCCGGCAATGGCGCATACCATTCCATCATTTCACCTGTAATTGGGTGAGCTAAACGCAACATAACCGCATGTAAGGCCTGGCGTTTAAAATTACGCAGAACCTCATTGAAGGCTTCGCTTGCATTTTTAGGTGGACGAGGACGACCACCGTAGGTTTGATCACCCAATAGTGGATGCGCAATATGTGCCATGTGCACACGAATTTGGTGAGTGCGGCCTGTTTCTAAACGTAAGCGTAAACGCGTGTAATTACGGAAATTTTCCATAATGCGATAGTGCGTCACAGCCGGTTTACCCATTGGGTGAACCGCCATCAATGTACGTTTGGTGGCGTGACGAGCCATTGGCTGATCTACGGTTCCACCTTTAGTCATAATACCACTTGCAACGGCTTCGTATTCACGAGTGATTTTGCGTTTTTGTAAATCACGCACAAGCTTCGTTTGTGCTGGAATGGTTTTGGCAACAACCATCAGACCTGTTGTGTCTTTATCTAAACGATGCACAATTCCTGCGCGCGGTACTTCGGCAATAGGTGGATAGTGATAGAGTAGCGCGTTAAGTACCGTGCCATCCGGATTGCCCGCACCTGGGTGAACCACGAGATCTTTAGGTTTGTTAATCACGATAATATCGTCATCTTCATAAACGATATTAAGTGGAATATTTTGTGGCTCAAAACGGTTTTCATCTTCTACTTCTACCGAAATTTCAATTTGCTCTCCGCCATAAACTTTTGCACGTGGAATATCAGCAATTTCACCGTTCATTTTTACCTGTTTTGCTTCAATCCAGGTTTTTAAACGCGAACGGGAATATTCTGGGAACAACTCTGCGAGGGTTTGGTCTAAACGCTGTCCCATTTGTTCGGGCTGAATTTCAGCCGTTAAGGTAATTTGTGGCATAAAAAATCCATCTAAAAATTTAAAAAGTTGGCTTATTGTGTAATGTTCTATACAATATTCGTTAATTGTAACTTATTTATTGATTTTCGTAAAAATTAAGGAAAAAAGAATGCGTAAAATAAAATCTCTTGGACTTATTGCATTGACCTCATTCGCGATTGCAGCTTGTAGCAGTGGTAATAAAGAAGTGGAACAAGCTTCTGTTGATGATCTTTATGCAAAAGGGGCGGCAGCATTGCAAGAAGGGAGCTATTCTGACTCGATTCGTTATTTAAAAGCGGCAACAGAGCGCTTCCCTGGTAGTACTTACCAAGAGCAAGCAATGCTTGATTTAATTTATGCAAACTATAAAACACAAGATTACACCGCAACGTTGGTCACTGTAGATAACTATTTACATCAATTCCCACAAAGTCCAAACCGTGACTATGCAGTGTATATGGCGGGTTTAACTAACTTAGCAACGGCCGATAACATGATCCAAGATTTCTTTGGTATTGATCGTGCAACGCGTGAAACCACTTCAATGAAAACGGCGTTTTCAAACTTCCAAAGCTTAGTGCGTGCGTTCCCAAATAGCCCATATTCACAAGATGCAGTAGCACGTATGGCATACATCAAAGATTCATTAGCTCGTCATGAATTAGAAATTGCAAAATTCTATGCAAAACGTGATGCATGGGTAGCTGTAGCAAACCGTGTAGTGGGTATGTTACAACAATATCCAGATGCCAAAGCGACTTACGAAGGTTTATTCTTAATGAAAGAAGCCTATGAAAAAATGGGTTTACAACAATTAGCGAGTCAAACTCAACAAGTCATCGATGCGAATAAAGATAAACAATTTGCGGACGTGAAAAAACCGGAAGAGTCTGATTTAATTCAACCGGTTAAAAAATAATCCCATCCCTTTTGGGACGTGCTTGAATAAGCAAAATTATTCAAATAAAGGCTAGTCAAACCAATCAAATTGAGCTAGTATAAATTTAAAAGATTTCCTGGGGTGTTCGTGGATGGGTTATGTCCCTGAGCCGATACTTAGAACTTTATAAATCGGTTTCCCGCCATTGGTGTGTAGGCTTGACCTTTGACTTTGTCATTGGACTAAAGAAACCTAAAAATGGCCTTACCGGTTTCCTTGGACCGTCGGGTTCAAGGACTACTACTCGTAGCGGCACTCTGGGACCTTCCTTTAAAGTCCATTCTTTCTAATCGAATGAAATCAACACAGCAAACGCTTCGCAATCAACTCCGTCAACAAATTCGTAAAACACGAGCAAATTTGACCGCACTTCAGCAACAACAGGCGGAAGATTCCATCACTCAGCAAGCTCTCGCATTAATTGAAGAACGAAATGCGCAGCATATTGCCTTGTATGTTTCCTTTGATGGTGAAATCTCCACAGAGAAACTTATCAAAACCCTTTGGGCACAAGATAAGCACGTTTATTTGCCAGTATTACACCCTTTCAATCCTAACCATCTTTTGTTTTTACGTTATTTGCCAGATACACCGATGCTGAAAAATAAATTTGGCATTTGGGAGCCAAAACTCAATGTTCAGAGCGTATTGCCTTTAGAGGAATTAGATATTCTTTTTACACCACTCGTCGCGTTTGACAAACAAGGTAATCGCCTTGGCATGGGCGGTGGTTTTTATGATCGTACCTTACAAAATTGGCGAAATTCTTCTTTTATCCCTGTGGGATTAGCCCATCAATGTCAGCAAGTCGAACAGCTTCCAACTGAAGCGTGGGACGTGCCACTTCATCAAATCTTAGTCGCTTAAACCTATCAAGAAGTAAAGTTTGATAGAAAAAATTAAAAATTGTTGATTTTTTCTCTTGAAATACCAAAAAAGGGTCTTATTTAATAACTCGTAAAGGGGATGACCCCAAGAATTTAATCAGGAGAAGATAAGCATATGAATATTGAAAAATTTACCACAAAATTCCAACAAGCACTCAGTGAAGCACAATCATTGGCGCTAGGTAAAGATAATCAGTTTATCGAACCAGTGCATTTATTGACCGCACTTTTAAATCAACAAGACGGTTCAATTGCACCAATTTTAACGACCAGTGGCGTGAACGTGGCATTATTGCGTAATGAATTAAATGCCGAATTGAATAAATTGCCACAAGTGTCGGGTAATGGCGGTGATGTGCAAATTTCCCGTCAATTGCTTAACTTATTGAATTTATGTGACAAATTAGCTCAACAAAAACAAGATAAATTTATTTCCAGTGAATTGTTCTTATTAGCGGCGCTTGAAGAGCGAGGCGCATTAAATGACATTTTGAAAAAATGTGGTGCGAAAAAAGAACAAATTCTACAAGCGATCCAACATATTCGTGGAGGACAAAGCGTGAACGATCAAAATGCAGAAGAAAGCAGACAAGCTCTTGAAAAATATACAATTGATTTAACCGCTCGTGCTGAAAGCGGTAAACTCGACCCGGTGATTGGTCGTGATGAAGAGATTCGTCGAGCGATTCAAGTATTACAGCGTCGTACCAAAAATAACCCAGTATTAATCGGTGAGCCTGGTGTAGGTAAAACCGCTATCGTGGAAGGTTTGGCACAACGTATTGTCAATGGTGAAGTGCCAGAAGGCTTGAAAAATAAACGAGTCCTTTCTTTAGATATGGGCGCCTTAATTGCCGGTGCGAAATACCGCGGCGAATTTGAAGAGCGTTTAAAAGCCGTTTTAAATGAGTTATCAAAAGAAGAAGGTCGCGTGATCCTCTTTATTGATGAAATCCATACCATGGTTGGTGCAGGTAAAACTGACGGTGCAATGGATGCGGGTAACTTATTAAAACCAAGTTTAGCACGTGGTGAATTACACTGTGTGGGTGCAACAACGTTAGACGAATATCGTCAATATATCGAGAAAGATGCGGCGCTTGAACGTCGTTTCCAAAAAGTCTTTGTAGATGAACCAAGTGTAGAAGATACCATTGCGATCTTACGTGGTTTGAAAGAGCGTTATGAGATCCATCACCATGTAGATATTACTGACCCAGCAATCGTAGCAGCGGCAACACTTTCACATCGTTATATTTCCGATCGTCAATTGCCGGATAAAGCCATCGACTTAATCGATGAAGCTGCTTCGAGCATCCGTATGGAAATTGACTCTAAACCAGAGCCGCTTGATCGTCTTGAACGCCGTATCATCCAATTAAAATTGGAACAACAGGCGTTACAAAAAGAAGAAGACGAAGCAAGCCGTAAACGTTTAGAAATGTTAGAAAAAGAACTTTCTGACAAAGAACGTGAGTATGCTGAGCTTGAAGAAGTATGGAAGTCAGAAAAAGCAGCGCTTTCAGGTTCTCAACACATCAAACAAGAGTTAGATGCAGCGAAAACTGAAATGGAGCAAGCACGTCGTGCTGGCGATTTAAGCAAAATGTCTGAGCTTCAATACGGTCGTATTCCTGAATTGGAAAAACAACTTGCTGCCGCTGAAACCGGTGAAGGCAAAGAAATGAGCCTATTACGCTATCGTGTGACAGATGAAGAAATTGCGGAAGTACTTTCTAAAGCAACCGGCATTCCAGTTTCTAAAATGATGGAAGGAGAGAAAGAAAAACTCTTACGCATGGAAGAAGAATTGCATAAACGTGTGATCGGTCAAGAAGAAGCGGTAGATGCTGTCGCGAACGCAATTCGTCGTAGCCGAGCTGGACTTTCAGATCCTAACCGCCCAATTGGTTCATTCTTATTCTTAGGACCAACGGGGGTAGGTAAAACAGAGCTTTGCAAAACGTTGGCGAAATTCCTCTTTGACAGTGAAGATGCGATGGTGCGTATTGATATGTCAGAGTTTATGGAAAAACACAGCGTATCTCGTTTAGTGGGTGCGCCTCCAGGCTACGTAGGCTATGAAGAAGGTGGTTACTTAACTGAAGCGGTACGTCGTCGTCCATATTCTGTAATTTTGCTCGATGAAGTGGAAAAAGCCCATGCGGATGTATTCAACATCTTATTACAAGTGTTGGATGATGGCCGTTTAACTGATGGTCAAGGCCGTACTGTGGACTTCCGTAACACAGTCGTGATTATGACCTCTAACTTGGGTTCTGATTTGATCCAAGGTAGCAAAGACGAAAGCTATGGAGAAATGAAAGCCTTAGTGATGTCAGTGGTGAGCCAACATTTCCGTCCGGAATTCATCAACCGTATTGACGAAACTGTGGTATTCCACCCACTTGGCAAAGAAAATATCCGTGCGATTGCAAGCATCCAATTAGAACGTTTAGCAAAACGTATGGAAACCCGTGGTTACGAATTAGTGTTTACCGAAGCGTTATTAGATTTCATTGGTGAAGTGGGTTACGACCCAATTTATGGGGCGCGTCCATTAAAACGTGCAATCCAACAAGAGATCGAAAACAGCTTGGCACAACAAGTTCTATCTGGTCAATTATTACCAGGTAAAGTGGTAACCGTTGATTATACTGACGGCAAAGTTCAAGCCAGACAATAAGCTATAAAATGAAAAGCCATTTAGTGAAAGCTAAATGGCTTTTTTATGCTTTGGTAAAAGATAAAATAGGGTAGAATGACGCTATTTATTGCGTATAAAAATGAGGATAAAAATGACCGCACTTTTAAAAATAGGTTTAGTTTCAGTATCAGATCGTGCATCAAGTGGTGTGTATCAAGATCAAGGGATTCCAGAGTTACAACAATGGTTAGAGCAAGCATTGGTGGATCCTTTTGAAGTGGAAACGCGATTAATTCCAGATGAGCAACCATTAATCGAACAAACGCTGAAAGAATTGGTGGATGAGCACCATTGTCATTTAGTGCTCACAACGGGCGGTACAGGACCGGCAAAACGTGATGTGACACCTGATGCCACGTTAGCAGTAGCCGATCGTGAAATGCCAGGATTTGGTGAGCAAATGCGTCAAGTGAGTTTGCATTTTGTGCCGACAGCGATTTTATCTCGTCAAGTTGGCGTTATTCGTAAAAATAGCCTAATCTTGAATTTACCGGGTCAGCCAAAAGCCATCAAAGAAACCTTAGAAGGCGTGAAAGATGAGCAAGGCAAAGTCTTAGTGAAAGGGATTTTTAGTGCAGTGCCTTACTGTTTGCAATTAATTGATGGTATTTATATTGATACCAAACCTGAAGTGATTACAAGCTTCCGCCCGAAAGCCGCACGACGCGAAAATTTGGAGAAATAAGATGAAAAAAATCGAAGCCATTATTAAGCCATTTAAATTAGATGATGTGCGTGAAAATTTATCTGATATCGGCATTAGCGGAATGACCGTGACTGAAGTCCGTGGTTTTGGCCGTCAAAAAGGGCATACTGAGCTTTATCGCGGTGCAGAATATATGGTGGATTTTCTGCCTAAAGTGAAAATGGAAATTGTCGTGCCAGATGATTTGCTTGAGCAATGCCTTGAAACCATTGTTGAAACTTGCCAAACGGGCAAAATCGGTGATGGAAAGATCTTTGTTTATGATGTAGAACGCGTGATTCGTGTTCGTACAGGCGAAGAAAATGAGGAAGCCATTTAGTGGAAAAAAACTTAAATTTTAACCGCACTGTAGTCGCTATGGCGGCTTTAGTGATAGTGTTTGCGGGAATTAAACTGGCAGCAGAGATTGTCGTGCCTTTTTTATTGGCATTATTTATCGCCATTATTTGTTCGCCAGTGATTAAAGCGATGACACAACGCAAAGTGCCGCATGGTATTGCTATTGCCTTGTTATTTATCTTAATTTTAATCGTATTCTTTTTCCTGGCGGGATTAATTAATAGCAGTGTGCAAGAATTTACACGCTCGATTCCGCAATATAAAGTGCTGCTTTCGGAGCGTATAAATGACATCATGGCGTTAGCTCAAAAACTGAAATTGCCGATTGTAATTTCTCGCGAAGCCATTATGGAGCATTTTGATCCAAGTGTGATCATGAACTTTGTGAGCCGTTTGTTATTAAACTTTTCTGGTGTGGTGACGAATGTTTTTGTGTTGATCTTAGCGGTGATTTTTATGCTGCTTGAAGCACCAACCATGAAGCATAAACTTGCTTTAGTTTTAAGTGATAATGAACATGATGTTGTCGCGGAAGAACATCACATCGATCGTATTTTAGACGGTGTGATTAGTTATCTTGGTGTGAAAACGGTGATTAGTCTGCTTACCGGCGTCTCGACGTGGATTTTGTTGGATGTCATGGATGTCCAATATGCCATTTTATGGGCGACGTTAAGTTTCCTATTAAATTACATTCCGAATATTGGTTCGATTATTGCCGCAGTGCCTATTATTGTTCAAGCGTTATTACTGAATGGATTTGGTGTAGGTATGGGCGTGACAGCTGGTATTATTGCATCCAATATTGTGATTGGTAATATTATTGAACCGAAAATGATGGGGAAAACCTTAGGACTTTCTACCTTGGTCGTATTCTTTTCGTTGCTTTTCTGGGGATGGTTGCTCGGTACAGTCGGTATGTTACTTTCAGTGCCGCTAACAATGGCGTTTAAAATTACCTTAGAAAGCTCTGAATCAACGAAGAAATATGCGGCTTTATTAGGTGATGTAAACGACTAAAGTGCGGTCATAAAATGTCATAATTTTAGCAATAAAAAAGCCACCGTTATGGTGGCTTTCTTTTTATCTGATGTTTAATAGATTAAGGTAAATCATCTACTTCTTTATCCACTTTTGGTGGAATCATATGTTCACGGCGTAGGCCGATATCATAAGCAATCGCAATCGCGATAAAGATTGATGAATAAGTACCAAAACCGATACCAATTAATAACGCTAATGAGAAGTTATGAATTGATGGACCACCAAAGAAGAACAAGGCAATCACAACAAGAAGCGTTGTGAGAGATGTCATGATGGTTCTCGATAAGGTTTGCGTTAAGGAAATATCAATAATATCGATGGTTTCTACACGGCGAATTTTACGGAAGTTTTCACGAGCACGGTCGAATACCACGATACTATCGTTGATAGAATAACCTACAACGGAAAGAATCGCCGCCACGAAGGTTAAATCCATTTCGACTTGTAATGCAGAGAATACACCGAGTGTAATCACCACGTCATGCGCAAGTGAGGCAATACCACCAAAACCTAAACGCCATTCAAAACGTGAGCCCACGTAAATTAACATCATTGCTAGGGTTGCAAGGGTCGCATAAACCGCACCTTGAGCCAGTTCTTCACCAACGTTTGGACCGACGAATTCGATACTGTTAATATGAATATTAGGGTCAATTGTTTGGAGCATGCTTTTAACGTGATCACCAATAGCAGAATCGTTATTGTCAGCCGGTAAGCGAATCATCACGTCTTGTACAGAACCCGTTGTTTGTACAATCGGGCTTGCAATCCCATTTTGATTTAATGTGCCACGGATTTTTTCTAAATCAGCCGGTTGTGAGAAGTGAGTATCAAATACCACACCACCGGTAAAATCCAAGCCCCAGTTGAAGCCTTTTGTCACAATGAAGAAGAGGGAAATCGCCATTAAAATTGCGGAAAATGCATACCCTACAAATCTCACTTTCATAAATTCAGTGAGAGGGAATGGCAATTTAATCCCATTCACTTCACGGATAAAATGTCCGTTTTTATCTTTTGCAAATAATCTCATCTTATCCTACCTAAATTGATAATTTTTCAAGACGTTTACCACCGTATAGGAAGTTCACGATAGCACGTGTTCCAGTAATCGCTGTAAACATTGAAATTGCCACACCTAATGCAAGGGTTACCGCGAAGCCTTGAATAGGGCCGGTACCCACAGCATAAAGAATGATTGCCGTTAAAATTGTGGTTAAGTTCGCATCGAAGATAGAGGTGAATGCACCGTTATAACCTTCGTTAATGGCTTGCTGGATTGGACGACCATTACGAATCTCTTCTTTGATACGTTCAAAAATAAGTACGTTGGCATCCACCGACATCCCCAGGGTTAATACGATACCCGCAATCCCCGGCATGGTGAGTGTTGCACCAGGTAGGATAGACATCAAACCGACTAATAAAACGATATTAATCACCAAGGCAAAGCTTGCGATAATACCAAAGACTTTATAGTAAACTAGCATGAAGACAATGACTGCAATTAAGCCCCAGAAGCTTGCATCAATACCTTGTTCTACGTTTTGTGCACCAAGAGAAGGACCGATTGTACGCTCTTCTACAATTTGCACTGGAGCAATTAATGCACCTGATTTTAATAACATAGAAAGGTTTTGTGCTTCTGCAGAACTGCTTACACCCGTAATTTGGAAGTTAGAACTAAAGCGCCCTTGAATGGTTGCGACGTTAATGACTTCTTCATTTTTCTCTAAAATGGTTTTGCCATTTTCGTCTTTTTTACCGTTGTCTTTGTATTCTACATACAAGGTTGCCATTGGTTTTTTGTAGTATTTCTTAGTGGTTTGCGACATGATTTCGCCGCCTTCACTATCCAAGGTTACACTTACTTGTGGCGTACTGGTGTTTTGGTCTAAACCCGAGCTTGAGTTGATGATGTGTTCACCACCCAATACCGCACGTTTGTAAAGTGCAACAGGTCTACCTTGACGGTCATATTTGATTTCTGTGTCAGAAGGTAACATACCACGCGCTGCTGATTCTGGGTTCACCAACGAATTCACAATGCGGAATTCTAGTGTTGCGGTTGCTCCTAAGATTTCTTTTGCTCGCGCAGTATCTTGAACACCCGGTAATTCGATTACGATACGTTCTGCACCTTGACGTTGGATAACCGCTTCAGCTACGCCTAACTCAGCAACACGTTTACGTAAAATCGTTAAGTTTTGCTCGATCGCTAAGTTACGTGATTCTGTTAATGACGCTTCAGAAAGGGCAAGATTTAAGGTGTTGTCACCAATATCAGACACTTCTAATGTTGGGTGTAACTGACGAATAATACGCGCTGCTTTTGACATTTGGTCAGCGTTTTCTAATGTGACTGTTGTACCAAATTTGTCGCCGTTTTTAATTGCGGTAAACTGAATTTTTTCTTTACGTAATTCGCCGCGTAATGTGTCTTGTAACTGTTCTTGACGTTTAGCCAAAGCAGAATTCATGTCCACTTCCATCAAGAAACGTACCCCACCACGTAAGTCCAAACCCCATTTCATTGGATTTGCACCAATGCTACTTAACCAAGCCGGTGTTGCGGGTGCAAGGTTTAATGCCGTGGTGTAGTTGTTGCCAAGTTTTTCTGCAATTTTATCTTTGGCAAGAAGTTGGTCATCTGTGTTGTTGAAACGGGCAAGAATAGAGCCATTTTCAAGAACGATAGATTTGGTTGGAAGGTTATTTTCTTTCAGTACATTTTGTACTTCAGTTAATGCGGTGGTGTCTGCTTGTTGTCCGCGAGTACCGGAAATTTGCACCGCTGGATCTTCACCATAGATATTTGGAAGAGAGTATAAAGCACCAATGGCGACCACAAGGATCACCATTAGATTCTTCCATAATGGGTAACGATTTAACATAGTTTTCCCTTTAGGAATTTAAATTAGAGAGATTTTACAGAACCTTTCGGTAATACTGAAACGATGTAGTTACGGTTAATCGTAATTTCAGTGGTATCGTTTAAAGCGATAACAATTTCAGCACCTTCGGTTACTTTAGTGATTTTACCAATCAAACCACCAGCGGTTAATACTTCAGTGCCTTTCGCTAATTCAGACATTAATTTTTTGTGTTCTTTATTACGTTTCGCTTGTGGACGGTAAATCATAAAATAAAAAATTAAACCGAAGATCACGAAAATAAATAACGTGGACATTGGGCTTTGTGCTTCCATTGTGTTTTCCTTATAAAAATGAAAAGTTAAAAGTGTGCGTAAAATACCATAAAACGGCATTCAGTAAAAGCCGATGAAGGCAATAACAACTAGAATTTTGGAATTAATTGATTTTTTTCAAGCAAACTTCGAAGATTTGCTCGGAAAGCCAATGTTGATCCACTAATTCACATTGATTTTCTTCACAAAAAACAACAAAATTTTCTACCGCACTTTGACGATTTAATTGCAAAACTAATTCATCATTTGGCGCTAAATTTGCCAAAGCCTTCTTCGCTGTTAAAAGCGGAATCGGGCAGGAAAGTGCGGTCAAATTTAATTGATATTTCATGATTTAAGCTTGGCGACGAGCAAACATAATTTTTCCCATAGCAGTGAGTTGTTCTGCTGATAAATATTGCTTACCAAGCTCAAATAGCGGCTCTTCAAGGGCAATGTGTCTATCATAGCTCGCCACAAATAGCGTAATCAGTCTTTCATCTACATCAGTACGTTTCTCTGCAATTAATTCTTCTAGCTGCTCCGAAAGCTTTGCCCAATTTTCATGCAAAGTAACATGTTGGCGTTCTAATTCATCCACCGATTCTTTTGCTTGAGGCGCTTTTTCAATTAAAGCGGGGAAGAAGTCTTTTTCTTCATCATCATGATGAAGTGGTGCCGCGTGATTAAAATACTGCAAAATGGTTTTCACATCATTTAATACAGCTTGATTCACGCCATTCTTTTCTAAATAGCCTGGAAGAATGGTGAGCTGCTTACAAAAGCGTTTCACTTTGCTATGACAGGCGTAAAGCATATCAATCGGTTCATTCCAAGTGGCAAATTGCTGAGGTTCAAGGATTTGCATAAGGTTTCCTTTGTTAAAAGTGCGGTCAAAAAGCATTTCATTTTTCTACCGCACTTTCATTAATTATGATTTATCCGCTAATTGTAATGGAGGAACTGGTTTGCCCATACGAGCATAGAATTCCACCACAAAATCATCAAAACGATCGTCTTCGATAGCTTGACGAATTTCCGCCATTAAACGTTGATAATAGCGTAAATTGTGAATGGTATTTAAACGTGCACCTAAAATTTCACCACACTTATCTAAATGATATAAATACGCTTTTGTGTAGTTTTTACAGGTGTAGCAATCACATTCTGGATCCAACGGGCTCGTATCATCACGATATTTTGCATTACGGATTTTGACAATGCCGTCTGTCACGAATAAATGACCATTACGTGCGTTACGGGTTGGCATTACACAGTCAAACATATCAATACCACGACGTACGCCTTCCACTAAATCTTCTGGCTTACCCACGCCCATTAAATAACGCGGTTTATCAGCTGGGATTTGTGGGCAGATGTATTCTAAAATACGGTGCATGTCTTCTTTTGGTTCGCCTACTGCTAAACCGCCAACCGCGTAACCGTCAAAGCCAATATTGACTAAGCCTTCTAATGATACTTTACGTAATTCTTCAAATACGCCGCCTTGGATAATACCGAATAGGGCATTTTTATTGCCTAATTCATCAAAGCGATCGCGGCTGCGTTTTGCCCAACGAAGAGACATTTCCATGGATTTTTTTGCATAATTGAAAGTCGCTGGATAAGGCGTACATTCATCGAAAATCATCACGATGTCAGACCCTAAATCATATTGAATTTCCATGGATTTTTCAGGTGAAAGGAAAATGCGCTCCCCGTTAATTGGGTTTTGGAATTTCACGCCTTCTTCGGTAATTTTACGTAATTTACCTAAACTAAATACTTGGAAACCGCCACTGTCTGTCAAAATCGGACGATGCCATTGCATAAAGTTGTGTAAATCACCGTGTTTACGCATCACTTCTTGGCCTGGGCGAAGCCATAAATGGAAGGTGTTCCCAAGTAAAATTTCTGCGCCTGTCGCACGCACTTCTTCTGGTGTCATGCCTTTTACAGTGCCATAAGTACCCACTGGCATAAATGCGGGGGTTTCTACGGTGAACGTGCCTTGTGGACGTTCAAATACCAAGCGACCACGACGTGCACTGCCGCTGGTTTTATCTAATTCATATTTCATTTTCTTTCCTCAACGAATAAACAGTTCGTAGGTTGTTGTTCAATAAAAAAGCCTGTTAGTACAGGCTTCTTGATAGGTATTTTATGAGTTGGTTGAAAATAAGTCAAACCACTTATTCTAACCCTTTCACATTGGGATTTTTGGTAATGAACATCGCATCGCCATAACTGAAAAAACGATAGCGATTTTCGACCGCACTTTTATAGGCATTCATGGTGTGGCTAAAGCCTGCGAAGGCAGACACCAACATAATCAATGTACTTTCCGGTAAGTGAAAGTTGGTAATTAATGCATCCACCACACGGAATGATTTGCCAGGGTAAATAAAAATAGACGTATCAGAAAAATAAGGTTCAATTAAATCTGGGTTGCCATTTTCTTCTGCAGATAGAGCAGCGGTTTCAACAGAACGCACTGATGTTGTACCTACCGCAATGACACGTTTACCTGCTTTCTTCGTTTCAATAATGGCATTGCAGACTTCTTGAGAAAGCTCCACATATTCCGCATGCATAATGTGATCTTCAATATTTTCAACACGTACGGGTTGGAATGTACCGGCGCCCACGTGCAAAGTCACAAATTCAAAATTGACACCTTTTTCGTGTAGTTTTTGTAAAAGCTCATCATCAAAATGCAAGCCAGCCGTTGGCGCAGCCACTGCACCTGGGACTTTGTTATACACAGTTTGATAGCATTCTTGATCCGCTTCTTCATCAGGGCGATCAATATAAGGTGGCAAAGGCATATGACCGATTTCTTGCAACACATCAAGCACATTGAGACTTTTATCCGCTAATTCCACTTCAAAAAGCGCATCTTGACGACCGATCATAATCGCTTTTACGCCATTATTCTCACCCAGCTTATCTTCGCCTAAAAATAATTCTGCGCCTTCTTTCGGAGCTTTTGACGAACGAATATGCGCTAAGAAATGGTGTCCACTTAATACACGTTCCACCAATACTTCAATTTTCCCGCCGCTGGCTTTACGACCAAACATACGAGCGGGGATTACGCGCGTATTGTTAAAAATCAACAAATCCCCTTCGTCAATTAGATCCAATACATCGGTAAAAGTGCGGTGAGAAATTTCCCCGTTTTCGCCATTAAGCTGTAGCAAACGGCAAGAAGAGCGATCTTCTTTAGGGTAACGAGCAATAAGCTCATCAGGTAAGTCGAAATGAAAGTCAGAAACACGCATAATTGTAAATCATGAAAGCTAAAAATGGGGCATAGTCTAGAGTGAATGAGAGGGAAATACAAGAATAAATCAGCAGACTAAATAGGTCATCATACTAATTAATTTTATGATAGAGAGATAAGTGTAACGATTATATCACTGTTATATAAATAGATTAACTTATTTAAATTGTTAGAGAAAATTAAGAGTATTATCCCATCTTGGTTTTAATTAGAACCATGGGTTTGCGAACTAGATGACATGCAAGCTTTTGTTAACTCTTTTGCTCATGATGTTCCACTTTAATTATGCCATTTATTGCTTTAGTGATGCACAAAATATCACATTGAGGTTATTAGGTTTCCAATAACTTATGTTTAAATGTTACCTACTAGTCAGACATTAGATGTTGCATACTGTGTCATAATGCCAATATTTAAATATTTTGTACTCCACCACTAACGTATCCTACTGCTTGTTCAAACACTGGATGATAACAACAAGGTGTTTTGTGGTTTCTAGTTTTTGCGTGGCTAAAAACTAATTAGATTTAAGACCATATGAGTTTTTGACAGGAACCAATCTTATCCAAGCCCAATATGCCATTTATGTCTAAAAAATAAGTCACTTATTTCTTCACTATTCAATTTATTATGTAAATTGTTCATGACAATATTCCAACAAATAGCGGCCAAAGCCTTATTTTTTAATCTATTGTCTAGAATATCTCCTAAGTCTCTCCAGTTTGCACCAAATCCTAAATATTCTTTTTTTTCTAATTTCGTATCATTCAATAAAATTTTAATTTCATCCTCTTCTAGATATATAGGTGCCTGAAAAAAGTTGGGAGAATATCTCCAAATATCAATTTTTGTTCTATCAAAACCACTAGATGGAATAAGAGAATATTCAAGAGCCTCGTGTATCAAGTCTGTTAGATTATTTTGATTAATATGACTTTCCATAAAAAAATTATACTTTTTCCCAAAAGTATCATCTAAAATAAACCCTAATAAACTTGAAGTTGTCTCTTGAATTTTATCCATCTTTTCTTGCCATGCTTTAATAGCATACTTCTTTTCCACCATATCTATCGTGTCAGCTGATTCAAATGCCTTAATCTTTTCTTGACAGAAAGGAATGATACAATTGATTAATGGTTTTTTTTGACATTTATGGAAGTTTATAATGAATTCATCTATTCGTTTTTTATCTATGTTTTTGTAGGTTACATACGTTCCGTCATCACTTATTGATTTTACATAGTCAAGAATTAAATCAATTTTTTCTAGTTTATTTTGATTTTCAGGAATTTCTTCCTTTCCCAACTCATCTCGTGTCTCCTTACATCTTTCTTCTTTCCATTTTTTTAGTAGTTCAACTGTATATTTTTGGGGTTCTCTATCAATTAACGTTGCACAGTTACTACAAAGCCAGATCCCATTAGATATTGAAGCTCTATCTTTGGATGACAAGGATTTATCATATCTAGGCCCTCCTTTGCTTGCTGCAGTAATATGAGCTGCCACACCAATATTGGTGATCTTGTTGTGATCATCTGATTTTGCAGATATAGTTAATATCCTGCAATCAGGATTTGAACATTTAAGCTTAGCAGCTTTTGCAAGTATATCCTTATCGTTGCTTGTAAAGTCATCTCTTATTTTTTTTCCCATTTCAATTGTAACCTATAATTTTAAATTTAATTTAAATACTTAATAGAATATTTACTCTACTTTTTGATACTAGAAAGCCACTACTAAATATTCCAGCGTTTTGTTTGGTATAATGGGAGATGTCATTAACTCCAAAAAACTTGAGTAAATTCTACAGCTAGCTATCTAAATATTAATTACATGTCTTTGTAAAGTTTGCTAATGTTAGTAAGATAAGTGATAAGCATAAAATAATCCTTTGTATTCATGATTGCTCCTAATTATCAGGCTTAATTTACTCTTGATTTTATTTTTATGTCAATGAAAACTTTTTATAAATAATATGAAGTTAATTAATTTTAAGAATGGAGTATTTTATATGATGGCCATCGCCAAGTGCGGCTTCCACATTTTCGTTTTTGCGATTGAGCATTTTTTCAATCTTAAAGACGATGTTGCCTTGTGGGGTCATCATTTCGACCTCATCACCAAGCAAGAATTTATTTTTTACTGCAACTTCAGCCATACCTTGCTCGTTACGTTTACCGGTAAATTCACCGACAAATTGTTGGCGTTCAGAGATAGAGTAGCCATATTCGTAATTTTGGTATTCATCGTGCGTATGACGACGTAAGAAACCTTCGGTATAACCACGATGAGCAAGGGATTCCAAGGTATCCATTAAGCTTTCATCAAATGGTTTGCCCGCTGCCGCATCATCAATGGCTTTGCGGTAAACTTGTGCCGTTCTTGCACAGTAATAGAATGATTTAGTACGACCTTCGATTTTTAAAGAATGGACGCCAAGTGCGGTCAATTTTTCCACGTGTTGTACGGCACGCAGGTCTTTTGAATTCATAAAGTACGTGCCGTGCTCATCTTCAAACGCGGTCATTTGCTCATCGGGCTTTTGTGATTCGGTGTAAAGGAAGACTTTATCTGTTACTGCACCTTCACCTAAAGTTGGCGCAACATTTTTTACTTTGATTTGTTGAGCCGGATCGATTTTGGGCACGATGTTGCCTACTTCATCCGTCGTGCCTTCTTCCAGTTTGTATTCCCAACGACAAGCATTGGTGCAAGTACCTTGGTTCGGGTCGCGTTTGTTGATATAGCCAGAAAGCAAGCAACGACCGGAATACGCCATGCATAACGCACCGTGTACGAAAATTTCGAGTTCGATATCTGGCACGTGTTGGCGAATTTCAGCGATCTCTTCAATGGATAATTCGCGCGATAAAATCACACGAGTTAACCCCATTTGTTTCCAGAATTTGACGGTAGCCCAGTTTACCGCATTTGCTTGTACAGAAAGGTGAATATCAATATCCGGGAAGTTTTCACGTACCAACATGATTAAGCCTGGGTCAGACATAATTAAGGCATCAGGGCCCATGTCGATCACAGGTTGTAAATCTTTGATAAAGGTTTTGAGTTTGGAGTTATGCGGCGCAATGTTTACGACCACGTAGAATTTTTTGCCAAGCGCATGGGCTTCATCGATCCCGATTTTTAAATTGGCGTGATTAAATTCATTGTTGCGTACACGTAAGCTGTAACGAGGTTGGCCTGCATAAACGGCATCTGCACCATAGGCAAAAGCGTAGCGCATATTTTTGAGGGAGCCCGCAGGGGAAAGTAATTCAGGTTTAAATGGGATTGTCATAATGTTCTCTTGTCTGATTTCAGGTCAGTAGCTTGCTTTTGGCAAGCTGTATTAAAGGCCTGTATTTTAGGCGGATTTAGGGATTTGTAAAGTAAAAGTGCGGTTGGTTTTGCGATTGTTTTTTAGGGGAGAAATAAAAAAGGCGAACCATTCGTTCGCCTTATCAAGATTGTATTTAATTAAATCGCCCAGCCGCCTGCATAGAATGCGACAAGTACAATGGCGATGATAATTGTACCGATGTTGAGTTTTTTCACGTCGCCACTTACGATGCGACCAATCACTAATGCCGCAAAGCCAAGCATGATACCGGTTACGATGTTTGCGGTGAGCACGATGAATACCGCGCAAACTAAGCCGCTCATTGCGCCCACGAAATCATCGAAGTCTAATTTGCTTACATTGCTTAACATTAATAAGCCCACATACATTAATGCTGGTGCAGTTGCATAACCTGGCACTAAGAAGGCAAGTGGTTGGAAGAATAACATTAATAAGAACAATACGCCGACGACGATAGCAGTGATACCGGTTTTACCGCCCGCAGCTGTACCTGCTGCAGATTCGATATAAACGGCTGCTGGCGCAGTACCGAATAAGCCTGAGAATAAACTACTTACAGAGTCAGAGGTTAAGGCTTTACCACCGTTGATGATTTGTCCGTCTTTGTCTAATAAGTCTGCTTGACCTGCAACGGCGCGAATAGTACCCGTTGCATCAAATACCGCTGTCATCACTAACGCAAAAACAATCGGTAAAATGGCAGGTTGTAATGCACCTTGGAGATCTAATTGTAAGAAAAGTGAGTTTTCACCAAAGGTTGGCATTTTGAAGATTTGGCCATTGAATGTTACGTTTGGATCGAAGATTAAACCTACGATAGTAATCGCGATGATGACCCATAAAATTCCGCCTTTCACTTTCATTTTTTCTAAGCCGATAATGAATGCAAGACCAATTAAGGACATCATCACAGGGAACGAAGTGAAATCGCCTAATTTAACCGGTAAACCCGCTTGGTTGCCGACCACTAAGCCTACGCCATTTGCGGCGATTAAAAGTAAGAATAAGCCGATCCCGATCCCTGCACCGTGCGCAATACTTGATGGCAGGTTACGTAAGATCCATGAGCGAATACCTGTTGCAGAGATTAAGGTGAACACTAAACCCATGAGGAATACGGCACCTAATGCCACAGGAATAGAAACATGTTGACCAATCACTAAGCTAAATGCGGTGAAGGCAGTTAATGAAATAGCACAGCCGATCGCCATTGGCGCATTTGCCCAAAAGCCGATTAAAATCGATCCAAGTCCTGCGACTAAACAGGTTGCGATAAACACTGATTCTGCTGGAAAGCCTGCATCACCAAGCATTTTAGGCACAACAATCACGGAATACACCATAGCTAAGAAGGTGGTTAAACCCGCGATGATTTCTTGACGAACCGTTGAACCGCGTTTGCTGAGTTCAAAGGTTTTTTCTAAACTTGACATAAAGTCCCCTAGGTTAATAATCAAAAAGATGTGCTATTTTATAGTAAATCATTCAAAAGTAAACGTTTGCGTAATCGTTTTATAGAAGTTGGATGGGAAAGTGCGGTCAGTTTTGAGGATGCTTTTCGCATATTTTTTTATCGGCTAAAAACTGCTATACTCTGAGCGTTTTTAACGTAATCAAAAAAAGGAAAAACAATGGCTGATTTTAATCAAATTTTAACGCCAGGCGATGTAGATGCCGGCATTATCAATGTGGTAAATGAAATTCCAGAAGGGAGCTGCCACAAAATCGAATGGAACCGTAAAGTTGCAGCGTTCCAATTAGACCGTGTTGAGCCTGCGATCTTCGCAAAACCAACTAACTATGGTTTCATTCCGCAAACTTTAGATGAAGATGGCGATGAGTTAGACGTTTTATTATTAACTCGTCAACCACTTGCAACGGGTGTATTCCTTGAAGCAAAAGTAATCGGTGTGATGAAATTCGTTGATGATGGCGAAGTGGACGATAAAATCGTTTGTGTGCCAGCAGATGACCGCGATACAGGCAATGCATACAACAGCCTTGCCGATGTACCAGCGCAATTAATCAAACAAATTGAATTCCACTTCAACAACTACAAAGCATTAAAAAAACCAGGTTCAACGAAAGTGACTCACTGGGGCGATGTAGAAGAAGCGAAAGAAGTGATTCGTGAATCAATCAAACGTTGGAATGAACGTTAATTCTTCATGTTAATGAATTTAAAAGGCATCAAGTTGATGCCTTTTTTATTTATCTACTAGTATTAAAAATGCGAATGTTGGAGTGGGTTCAGAGAATACTTATGTGATATTCTCTGTTGTGAAAATAAAAGCAAAGAATCATATCAATGTGCTAGTAAACCTTTTTTTATATACAAGGAATATTGAATAACCTGATTATAGATAAAGGTTTAAATTATTTGGAGAAGAAAAATGATTTATATGAATCCAAAAATGAGAGATTCTTTTAATGATGTTTGTAGTCATGAAAATTTATCTACAGAATTATCTTGCATATTAGATAAGGGGTTTGTTGAGATAAATAAATGTGTTTTTTTTAGTTGGTTATGGAGTGATGAGTATAGTAATGATATAACTATTGATAATATTAGAGAGCAATTTTTAGATTTCTCTGGGTATGAGTTTTCTATTAATAAAATATATATTGAAGATTATATCCATAAGAATGTTAAGAAAGAATCATTTTGTTTTGTTAATGCTTTCAAGGCTAAATGGAATAAAGTCTTTCCTAATAAGCCTTGTGTCTTGTTTTTGTGTTTTAAAAGTAATGAGTTTGGTTTTAGTTCTATATTCAGTTTTCATGTTAAAAGGATTGGTGAGTGCATTTTAGATATTTCTAGTATTGAGAAGTTTGAGGATGAAATATATGTGGAAATATTAAATTGAATTTTAATGATTGGATATTTAAGAAATATATCTCTTAGAATTGAGCATTGTAGGGCTAAGCTTTTAGATATTTGAAATGAATATAACTAAAAGTATCTAATACAAAGTGCAGTCAATTTTTAAAACTTCTCAAAAACTGACCGCACTTTTGTCTTATTGAATATCGTTAAAATGAGAAACGTAGTTCTGCATTAACATTATTCGCTTTCGTATCGTGGTTGTAAGCACCTTGATAGCCGACTTTCACACTCAGTACTGGTGTAAATTGAGCTTGTAATGCGACGCCTGTCGTAACGACATTTTTCAATTCTTTACCATAAAGATTCGCTACACCTTGATTATTGATAACTAAGCTGCCTTCAGCGGCTTTATCTTTATGGAAACGATGATAAGCCACATCACCTAATAAGTTTAATTGAACGCCACCGATTGCAAATGGAATGGATGGACGTAAACCTGCAGAGGTGACGATTAAATCACGATTGTTGTTTTTTAACTGCACTTCGCCTTTTGTCACACCTTTATTTTTGATGTGCATATAGCTTACGCCGGCATAAGGTTCAATCGCAAAATGTTCGCCTTTTAAGCCTGTGTAGGCAAGTTCAGCAAAGACATTTTGTGTTTGGCTATGGGTTTTCACACCTTGTGCAAATTCAGCGCGTTGTTCGTGTTTACCCCAGCTTTGAATAAAACCAATTTTCGGTGTTAATACGTTGAAACGATGTTCAGCCGTTAAGCCTAAATGTACGGCACGATCTTTTAAAGTGCGGTCAATTTTATGACTGTTTTGTGTTGAACCAACAAATACACCTACATGTTTGTTTGTATCAATGGTTGCATCAATACCCACAAGTTGATTGTACGCATGACTGCTTAAACTATCCGTGCTGAAGTGGGTGAAGGTGCCACTTGTCCAAATTTGTGTGTCGGTATTAAGTTGTGCTCTTACTGCACCAGGTTGGGCAAGTTGCTGACGAAGCAATAAGCCATTTAACACATTGTGTTGTTCAGCCGCGAGATCTTCATCATAGCTTAAACGAGCAAAAGCTTGGCGAGCATTCTCTTTTGTTCCCCAAATGAGGTTTTGATATGCCGCACTGCTTGTTGCTGCATCTAAGGCATTGGCGATAGCCACTTCATTTTCAGTGGTTGCTGCAGATGAAAGAGCTTTTTTCTGAACGGTTACTTTCAACGTATTCGCATTACTTTCATTTTTAACAGCAAAGAAATCATAAGTACGAGGTGTTTCAACTACCGCATTTTCAGCTCCCACAAATGAGCCAGTACCTTGCACAGATACCGCTTTTTGTGGATCTTGTTGTAATTGAGGTAGAATTTCTTCGTCAAATTTATTTGGCACTAAAACAGAACCGTCTGCAAAGGTTGCATTGACGTTAGCAATACCATTATTCAGTAAGAAACGACCACCTTTTTCCACTGTCGCAGTGACCGTTTTCGCGGTGCTGGTTAAGGTTTCAGTAACAAATCCATTCTCACTTGGTTTAGTGACTTCCGCTTTTGGTAACACTTCCAATGTTGCACCTTGTTTTACGATGACTTGTTGTGCCGAACCAAGGGATTGATTTAACCCTGAAAGCTGACCTTCATTCACAGTAATTTCACCAGTGAAGCTGTTATTACCGGTGAGGGTTAAGGTGCCAGAACCATTTTTAGTTAATGCACCGACATAGCCTTGTGCAGCACGTTCATTACGAGCAGCTTCACGCGCTAAACCTACTTGATATTCCGCTTTTTCTTCAGCTGTCGCGCCCGCACGATTTTGCATTAAAGCTTGTAATTCTGCTTTGCGCGTTGTCCAAGTTGCCGCTTCTGCTTGATCTTCGACTTGACGTGCTTTGATGGCTTTATCGCTAATATCATTTGACCAAACATCATTTTGATTGAGGTTGATTTTCATGTTTCCTAAGAATTGACCCGGACCAAACATGGCTTTGCCAAGATCTAAAATCCCCCAACCCCAAACGTTACTCGGTACACCTTGTTCAGTTTCCCAACGTTCTAATGGTTTACCTTCAAGCCCTTTACGAAGCGTGGTTTGTCTTGCAGTGGTCAGCATGACATCACGTGCCTGATCGGTTGTCATGTATGGATAGCGAGAAAAGATGACACCTAACGCACCACTTACGTGAGGTGCAGCCATTGAAGTACCACCAGCCGATTTGTAGATAGGATCGCCATAAGTGTTGTTGTCTTGTAATTGAATATAGGCGGAATAGATGTTGGCGGATGGTGCCGCAATCGTCCACCATTTTGAATGGCCGGCGAGGTTAAATTCTTGAATATCTGCACCTGCTTTTCCATCGCTCACATCGTCATTTGAGTCATTTGGATAGCCTTCACCTCCCACTTGCCCGGTGACGTTTACCCAGTATTTTTCTGCATCAGGTCTAAAATGTGGCAACATAGCACGCGTAAAGGACTCAGCCATCATACTACGGTTACCCGCGGTAAAGACTTGAATCACTTTTCTATTCTTAGCTACTTCATAAGCCGCATCAACAAAGTTTTTCTCACCACTTGTGACAAATTGATAATAAGCTTTTTCAGCTTCGCCTAAGTTACTTAAATAAATATGTGCCGCAGGACTGGAAATTGGCTCAGGTGCTTTTGGTACATCATAATATTGCACGCCATATTCAGGTACATCACGCCAATCGTATTTTGGTTTATAACCTAACGCACCAGCAAAGGATGAATTGACACGACGGTTTGAGCCCCAACTGTTATTAATCACTTTGGCGCCAGCATCTGCTAGGGCAGAGTAGCCTTGTAAGAAGAAACCATAGTCTTGATTTGGCCCATAGGTCATGTTGTCGTTACCACCGGTATTGGCAGAATACAGATTAGCGCCGAATGCTACACCATGCATTTCATTGCCGTCTCGGCTTGCCGCCATTGTGCCGCCAACGTGCGTGCCGTGTGAATCATTTGTGTATTTATGCCATGCCCCGTCAATATTGAAGGCTTCACCTTTAGTAAATATGCCATTATCTGTTTTATCAAAATTACGTTTGCCGTTTTTTACGGGTTCATTTTTATTAATTGGACCATTTCCCACCGAGGCATCGGGATAACGCATGCCATCTTTACTGTAAGTCCCTTCTGTTTTTACAACGTGGATTCGACCATCTTGAAATTCAGGGTGGTTTAATAGTACACCCGAATCCATTACGCCAATTTTCACGCCAGAACCATTAAAGCCAAGGGCATAAGCCGTGGAGGCATTCATTGAGGTTAAACCCCAGTCTTTAAGGTATTCGGTGCTTTCCCAGCTTTTGGTATTACCGGCTTGGCCTTGTTCAGAATAAGCGGCAGCATTGGCGGCATACCAACCAACGAGTAATGCGAGTGCGGTTTTTTGAAGTGTTTGAGGTTTCATGTTGTCTTCCTTTATCTTTTTGATTTTCGCAGGCTATTATTCGCCTCATCGAGAGACGCTTCAATGACTCAAATCAAAATTCCAGAGAAAAATGTTTATTCTGTGACAACGATCACACCAAAGTGCGGTCAAAAGAGTGGATAAATTTATGTATCATAGAAATCAATGTTATAATTCACGAACAAAATGATTAAGGAGCAACCCATGGCGATTTTAGTAACAGGTGGCGCCGGCTATATCGGTTCACACACCGTAGTGGAATTATTAAATGCAAATAAAGAAGTGGTGGTATTGGATAATTTATGCAATTCCTCCCCAAAATCTTTAGAACGCGTAAAAGAAATCACGGGCAAAGACGTGAAATTTTATGAGGGCGATATTTTAGATCGTGCTTTATTACAAAAAATCTTTGCTGAAAACAGTATTCAATCGGTCATCCATTTTGCGGGTTTAAAAGCCGTGGGTGAAAGTGTTCAAAAACCCGCTGAATACTATATGAATAACGTATCAGGCACGATTGTTTTGATTCAAGAAATGAAAAAAGCAGGCGTGTGGAACTTTGTATTTAGTTCATCTGCAACAGTTTATGGCGATCCTGAAATTATTCCTATTACAGAAGATTGCAAAGTGGGCGGCACAACTAACCCTTACGGTACATCTAAATATATGGTGGAACAAATTCTGACTGATGTTGCGAAAGCTGAACCGCAATTTAGTATGACGATCTTACGTTATTTCAACCCAGTGGGCGCACACGCAAGTGGCTTGATTGGTGAAGATCCAAATGGTATTCCAAATAACCTATTACCTTATATCAGCCAAGTTGCGATCGGTAAATTACCGCAACTTTCCGTGTTTGGTAGCGATTATGATACTCATGACGGCACAGGTGTACGTGATTATATTCACGTGGTGGATTTAGCGATTGGTCACTTAAAAGCATTAAATCGTCATGAAAATGACGCAGGTTTACACATTTATAACTTAGGTACAGGTACCGGTTATTCTGTACTGGATATGGTGAAAGCGTTTGAGCAAGCGAACAATATTAAAATTCCATATCGTCTTGTGGCACGTCGTCCAGGTGATATTGCAACCTGCTATTCCGATCCAAGCCTTGCAGCGAAAGAGTTAAATTGGACAGCAGAACGAGGTCTTGAGCAAATGATGAAAGATACTTGGAATTGGCAAAAAAATAATCCGAAAGGATATCGAGATTAATCTCACTCTTGTTGGGCGGAGCATCATTCCGCCCTTAATATTTTAATCAGATAAAATACGCTCAAAAATAACCGCACTTTATGTCAGAACAATCCCTTTCTAGTCAAATATTTACCCGCAAAATGCTGATCTGTGTTTTCACTGGATTTAGTTCGGGCTTACCACTTTTCGTGTTATTGCAAATGTTGCCAGTGTGGCTGACAGATAAGAAACTTTCCGTTGAATTAATCGGTGCATTGACAGGGGTGATGGTGCCATATGGTTTGAAGTTTTTATGGGCACCGTTATTAGACCGCTATTTCCCGCATTTTTTAGGGCGTCGTCGTAGTTGGTTATTAATTTCTCAAGTGGTTTTGCTGATTTCCCTTTATGCGATTAGTCAGTTTGATCCCGTGGCTGAGTTAAGTACGGTAGCTAAAATTGCCACATTTATTGCCTTTTTCTCTGCGACACAAGATATTGTACTCGATGCTTATCGTCGTGAAATTTTAACGGATAATGAATTAGGATTGGGGAACACCATCCACATTAATGCTTATCGCGTTGCAGGCTTAATTCCAGGGGGGCTCTCGCTTTATTTAGCGACGATTTATCCATGGGAAACCGTCTTTTTATTGACCGCACTTTGTATGTTAGCGGGCATATTTATGACGCTCTTTTTAGCGAAAGAACCACAGATTGCACAGGTCGATCGTGAGCAACCTTTCTATATGGTGTTTTGGATACCTTTGAAAGAGTTCTTCCAACGCAAAGGTGTCGCCCAAGCCATCGGTTTTTTACTCTTTTTGTTCTTGTATAAATTTGGTGATTCATTTGCCACTACGTTACAAACGAAATTCGTCTATGACATGGGCTTTGAAAAAGAGCATATTGCGTTGGTGGTAAAAAGCACTTCACTTTGGGCGAGTATCTCTGCCGGTCTCGTGGGGGGCGTGATTATGTTACGCCTAGGCATTAACCGCGCATTATGGGTATTTGGTTTTATCCAATGGATTACTATTGGTGGATTTATTTGGTTAGCTGCATTTGGGCATTTTGACCAAATCGGTGCAGCTGAACTTTGGAAATTAGGTTTCGTGATTGCGGGTGAATATATCGGTGTCGGTCTGGGCACTGCTGCCTTTGTTGCTTTTATGGCTCGTGAAACCAATCCGCTTTATACTGCCACTCAGTTAGCCTTATTTACCAGTCTTTCTGCTTTACCGAGTAAAGGGCTTGGTATGTTATCGGGTTACTTAGTCAAAGCAGTAGGTTACTATCATTTTTTCTGGATTTGTTTATTCCTCGCTATCCCAGGAATGATTTGTTTATTCTGGGTGGCGCCATGGAATGAAAAAGGAAATGAAAAAGCTTAAAATAAAATAAAGTGCGGTCAAAATTAACAGCAAAATCATTTGACCAAACAAGGCTTTAACGGTATTTTAAACAGGTCTATTATTTATTGGAGATTCGTATGAAAATTATTCTTTTAGGTGCACCTGGTGCAGGAAAAGGCACACAAGCACAATTTATTATGAACAAGTTTGGCATCCCACAAATTTCAACAGGGGATATGTTCCGTGCAGCGATTAAAGCGGGGACAGAATTAGGTAAACAAGCAAAAGCATTAATGGATGAAGGGAAATTAGTACCAGATGAATTAACCGTTGCATTAGTAAAAGATCGTATTTCTCAACCAGATTGTGCAAATGGTTTCTTATTAGATGGTTTCCCACGTACGATTCCACAAGCGGATGCATTAAAAGAGTCAGGCGTGAAAATTGACTACGTTTTAGAGTTTGATGTACCAGATGAAGTGATCGTTGAACGTATGAGTGGTCGTCGTGTACACCAAGCATCTGGCCGTTCTTACCACATCGTTTATAATCCACCAAAAGTGGAAGGTAAAGATGATGTAACGGGTGAAGATTTAATTATCCGTGCCGATGATAAACCAGAAACTGTGTTAGATCGTTTAGCGGTTTACCACAAACAAACCAGTCCATTAATTGATTATTACCAAGCTGAAGCGAAAGCAGGTAACACGCAATATTTCCGTTTAGATGGTACTCAAAAAGTGGAAGCTGTAAGCCAAGAATTAGATAAAATCTTAGGCTAAAAAAGATTGAAAACTGACCGCACTTTGAAGAGAAAAGTGCGGTTAATTTTTCAAAAGGATTTTGAGATCGTAAATTGAGATCGCATCTGGGGACGTTATGAGCAAGAAAAAAACAATAACATTGACGATTTCGGCTATCGCAGTGGCACTTGGGATCGGCGCACAATTTTATACTAATCACAAAATTGATCAGGTATTAAAAAATTTCCCTTACTCTTTGGATAATCAAGCAACATTAAACGTGACACAAACTGCGAAAAACTTTTTTATTCGTGAGTTAATCTTTAGCGTAAAAAATAGTGAGTCGAAAAACACGAGTGTGATTTCAACCAAGCTTACCGCGTTACCTTTCTTTATTACGGCTGAGTCACAGTTATCCGATCAATTAGTTCGTCAATTAAATAAAACATTAAATATCACGATTGATAAAAATACAATTAATAGTAAATTTTCTCCAGTAGGGGATTATTTACAGTCTGATATTTTGACGGAATTCCGTGATTTTGCGAATAAGTCCCAAAACCTTTCTATTGGTCTTCATTTCTTAAAAAATAAAGAAGTTGAGCTAAAAACCACCTTAAGTGGTTTTAATTATGATAAAGACACGAAACTGGAACAAATTGAGGGGGAAGCTCGCCTTGTGCCTGTCGGTGCAAATCAATACGACCTATCAAGTATTGACTTAACCGCGAAAAATGCCGAGTTAGCGTTATTAAATGGTGAAAATACTCACATTTATCTAAAAAATACCACTTATCATTTTGATGTAAAATCAGGCGAGGCAGATAAGCGTGATCTGAGTACGAAATTCAGTAGTGATATTTTACGCGTTGCCAATAAAACTCGCACGACAGAGGAAGGACAAGCGACAGCGGGTGGTTTGAATTTATTGATTAAACAAAATGGCGTGCCAAGTGCGGTCAATTTTCATCATGAATTTAAAAAATTAAGTGATGGCTCACTAGACATTAAAGACGGCGTCAATTTGTTAACGAAAATTTTTACACAAAACGATCGTTTTGATGGTTCATTATCCGTGCTTTCTGTCAATGTGCCTAAAAATAATCAACCTTACTTTAACTTACAAAATGCCGGTCTTGAACTTAAGTTGGCGAATACGGATTTAACCAAGGCTAATGTAGATTTTAAACTGAATGTTGATAGTGTGAAACAAACCCCTGCCGATGAAGAGCGTAAATGGGAAGCTAAAGGCGGTAAAGTTAATATTCAGTTAGATGATTACAACGTGGCAAACGAATTGGCGTTTGTACCGTTTTTATTAGATGCTTTTGCTGAGAAAGAGGCACCATCAAAAGACAATAAAGACTTCTTGAATGCCAAAGATAAATGGGTGAAAGAATTTAGTGGCAAAACCAATATTGAGGCAGCCTTAAAATCATTTAATATGGCCGATTTAGTGCTTGATGACGTATCAGCTAGTGATAAGACGGAAACACTAGACAATGATCAATATAATGAACATATCACATTGTCAGCGAATAAAGCCAGTTACCCAAGTGCAGGCTTCCAATTTGAAAAATTAGCGATTGATGCACCATTTAAAATTAATCATAGCAAAGCGCATTTATCAGCAAGATTTTGCTCAGCACCGTTTTATGGGGCCTTATGCAGCACGCATTTAACGTCAGCCACATTTGATAAATACATCAAAAACTCCTGGAAAGAGCTTGATTTAATCGTTGATAATGCAACGTTAAATTTAAATCTTAATACTTATCCGGAGACTAATGCTTATCCAGTTAAATTGGAAGTGAGTGGTATTGTGCCCCAAGTGCCCGAAGATGATTCATCAGACATGATTCCAGATAATATTGAAGGCACATTTAATCTGACATTAAGTAAAATGTTGTTTGATGATCAAAATGAAAAAGCCTTAGCCATTAAGGAAAATTCATACTTTTGGCAATATTTAAGTAGCTTTGTGAAATATGATGGAAAACTTCACCGAGAATTTGTGGAAGAGGGGGATAATTACGTTTCTAGAGTGGAAAAAACGGAAAATGGCTACTTAATTAATGGTCGTACCCTTGAAGATCTTCGTCAAGAAAGCATGATGGAGACCGATGAGGGCGAAGAAGAGAAGCCTGCAGCAACTGACTAGTTGAAAGGATAATATAAAAAATGACCGCACTTGAGATTCAAAGTGCGGTCATTTTTTTATCTGTTTTTGATTACTTCACTAATCCACCACTTGCTTGTAAATCAGCATGGTAGGAAGAGCGAACAAATGGGCCACAGGCTGCGTGTTCAAAGCCCATTGCGTTGGCTTTATCTCGGAATTCATCAAATTCGGCTGGTGGCACATAGCGCGCAACCGGTAAGTGATGGCGACTTGGTTGGAGATATTGACCCAGTGTTAACATGGTTACGCCGTTTGCACGTAAGTCTTCCATCACTTGAAGGAGTTCTTCATTAGTTTCACCTAATCCAACCATTAAACCTGATTTAGTTGGGATGTTTGGGAACATTTCTTTGAAATCATGAAGCAATTTTAAAGACCACTGATAATCAGCGCCCGGACGAATTTCTTTATACAAACGTGGCACATTTTCCAAGTTGTGGTTGAACACATCCGGTGGATTGTCTTTTAATTTTTCTAAGGCTTGAGTAATACGTCCTCGGAAATCAGGAACCAAAATCTCAATTTTGATGCCAGGATTTAATGCACGCACTTCTTTTACACATTCAGCAAAATGACCTGCACCACGATCAGGTAAATCATCACGGTCTACAGAGGTAATCACCACATATTTCAACTTCATATCTTGGATAGTTTCAGCTAATTTACGTGGTTCATCCGGATCGGGCGGTAATGGTTTACCATGTGCAACGTCACAGAATGGGCAACGACGAGTACAAATCGCCCCTAAAATCATAAAGGTTGCCGTACCATGGTTAAAGCACTCGTGTAAATTTGGACAAGACGCTTCTTCGCAGACAGAATGTAGGCCATGACGACGCATCCCGTTTTTGATGGTCTCGATCTTTAATGAGCTAGATGGCAATTTGATTTTCATCCATTCCGGCTTTTTCAATAATTCTTGATTAGGATCGATGTTTTTAACAGGGATAATTGATGTTTTGGCTGCATCACGGTATTTCACACCGCGTTCCATTTTAAAAGGCGTTGACATTGTTCTTTCCTAAAGAAAAATGCCTGATTCAGGCATTTTTAAATGAGTTATAAAAGTGAATGTTATAAATTTGTAACATTATAGCCCAAAAGTTCGGCAAAGTGTTTAATTAATTTTGGGGAAACCTTGTCAAGTGTCGCCTCTTCTTTACCGATAAAATCAGCAAGCTGACACATTTCCAGCCCTGCATAGCCACAAGGATTAATGTAGTGGAAAGGATTGAGATCCATATTGATATTAAACGCGAGCCCATGGAAAGAGCAGCCTTTGCGAATGCGTAAACCTAATGAACAGATTTTTTTGCCATCAATATACACGCCAGGTGCATCAGGTTTGGGATAACCTTCAATGCCGTAGTCTGCAAGGGTTTTCACAACAGATTGTTCAAGTGCGGTCACTAATTGGCGAACATTTAAATGTTCATGGCGCTTGATATCAATGAGCACATACATAACCTGCTGACCAGGACCATGATAGGTAATTTGGCCTCCACGATCCGATTGTACAACAGGAATATCACTGCGTTGTAATAAGTGTTCTGGTTTGCCAGCTTGGCCTTGTGTGAAAACAGGATGATGCTCAACTAGCCAAATTTCATCGGTGGTTTCTGAATTTCGATTATCTGTGAATTCCTGCATTTTATGCCAGATTTCCTGATAATCTTGTAATCCTAATTGACGGATAATTAAATCAGTATTGCTCATCTTAGAGAACCATTTTGACGCCTTCAACTTTTGCAAGTTCTTTATAGAGTGTCTCTACTTGCTCAAAATTTTGCGCCACGATATCAATTGAAACTGAATTATACGTGCCTTTGCTACTGCGTTTTTCCTTTGGAATATAATCACCCGGTAAATATTTTTGTATCACTGCAACGATGTCTTGCGCTAAGCCTTCACGGTTAACACCTGCGACTTTAAATGTCATTGCAGCAGGGAATTCCATTACTTCTTTTAGTTTTTCATAATCGTTTTCGGTTGCCATGTTGTTTCCTTAATTTAAGAATAAGGTGCGTGAATCAGCTAAATTCACACACCTTACGAATTTATTGATGTGATATAAATGGGGAAGTGCGGTTAATTTTCAAGGTGTTTAGTCAAATAATCCTTTAACTGTTAACACTAACCAGTCCCAACCTTTACCTAAGAAGCCGCCTTCTTGTACATCTTCTAATGCTTGAAGATTCAGGGTGGCGACATCTTTACCATCTAATTGATAAACAATTTTACCCACCACTTGACCTTTTGCTAAAGGTGCTTGTAAGTATTTGTTATCTAATTCATAACGTGCTTTTAAGTCAGCTTGTTTACCTTTTGGCACGGTAATAAAACCATCTTGCAATACACCAACTTTTACCTCACCTTTATCACCGTAGTAAACCGATTGTTTTGAAATTTCTTCATTGGCTTTGTAGGTTTTTAAGGTTTCAAAGTTAGCAAACCCCCATTGTAAGAGTTTTTTACTTTCGACTTCACGGCCTTTATAAGTTGGTACACCCATGACAACAGAAATCAAACGCATATTGTTTGGACTTGTGGCTGATGCGACAAGGTTATAACCAGCTTGGCTTGTGTGACCGGTTTTCATACCATCAACATTAATGGTTTTATCCCATAATAAGCCATTACGGTTAGGTTGTTTGATTTTGTTGAACGTAAAGTCTTTTTCAGCGTAGATTTTATATTCTTCTGGTAAATCACGAATAATATGCGCACCAATAATCGCCATGTCACGTGCAGTTGAATATTGGTTTGGATCGTCTAAACCATGTGGCGTAGTGAAGTTAGTATTTTTTAAGCCAAATTGTTGAACGTATTTATTCATGGTATCAACGAAGTTAGCCACGGTACCCGAAATATGTTCAGCCACTGCGACACAGGCATCATTACCAGAAACAATGATAATCCCTTTGTTTAAATCACCTACAGACACTTGTTGATTTAAATTTAAGAACATTTTTGATGAATCAGGGAAATTTCTACCCCAAGCGCTTTCGCTAATTGTCACCATATCTTCATTATGGATTTTACCTTGTTTTAATGCTGCACCAACCACATAGCTAGTCATCATTTTTGTTAATGAAGCAGGGTATTGGCGTTGGTCAGGGTTAAGTGATGCAAGTACCGCACCAGAATTGTAATCCATTAAAACATAGGTCTGTGCATTCACTTCCGGTACAGCGATACCATATTGAATATCTTCAGCGGCAGCAAATGTTGATGCTGCTATTAATCCCGAGAAGAGTACAATTTTTTTCAATTTTGCAGATTGTTTTAACATAGTATTTCCTTTAATAGCTTATTGGTTTTTATAAGTATAAACGATTACGGGTTGCCCATTGATCGTTTTTTGTAATTTTGTTTTTAATTGATTAATATCCGCTTGATCCGCTAATGGGCCAAAATGGATTTCATAGTTTTGCCCATTTTGGTTAATTTCTGTTTTGATGTCATCTAACGCGAGTTTTGTGATGATGCTTTCTGCTTGACTTTTTGATGACAGCGCGAGTAGTTTTAGCTTGAAGACAGTTTTTGCATCGTTTGTGCTGTCTAAGTTTTGATTTTTTTTTTCGTTATTTTTATTGACGACTAAACGATCACTGGCTTCTTGCGTTTTAGCATGTTTAGCCAGTGTTTTTGCTCCCGCACCTGAAATTTGACCTTTATGATCCACATGTAAGGCTTCAATTCTTACTTGCCCTGTACCACGAGCAATAAGGCCTAATTCTTTCGCAGCAGAATGGGATAAGTCAATGATGCGTTTCTCACTAAACGGACCGCGATCATTAATTCGTACAATCACTTTACGATTGTTATGCAAGTTTGTGACAACTGCATAAGAATTCAAAGGTAAGGTCTTATGTGCAGCAGTGAAAAGCGCTGAATTATAGCGTTCACCATTAGCTGTTTTACGACCATTAAATTTATGGTGGTAATAGCTTGCCGTTCCTTCTTTTGAATAGGATTTCGCTTCTTCACCTTGTGTGGTATATGTTTTACCATTCACTTCATAGCTTTGTGGCGCTTGAACGGTCGTAGTAATCGACAGCGAATCCCCTTGAATACCATACATTTTTTGCGTATCGGCAAAAGCAGAAAAACTTGAGCTGCTTATCAAGGTGAAAAGTGCGGTCGTTTTTAAGATGTTTTTTAATGTCATACTTATTACTTTCAAGATTATCGGTGCTCTTCATAAGAAAGCCAAAAGGGAAATTAGTTCCCTTTCATAAAGCGAGGTTTATGAGTATGAATGGACATCACTAAACCAAAGCTTGCCATGATGGCGACATATGAGGTACCGCCGTAGCTAAAGAGTGGTAAAGGCACCCCTACAACAGGCAAAATGCCACTTACCATACCAATATTCACGAAGACATAAACGAAGAATATCAGTGTGGTTGCACCAGCAAGAATACGCCCGAAAGAGGTTTCTGCATTTACCGCAATTATTAAGCCACGGATAATAATAAACAAATAAATTGCCATCAGAATAAGAAAACCGACCATTCCATGTTCTTCACTCATCACGGCAAAAATAAAATCAGTGTGTGGTTCAGGCAAAAATTCTAATTGGGATTGTGTCCCTTGCATCCATCCTTTGCCAGATATACCGCCTGAACCGATGGCAATTTTGGATTGCAAAATATGGTAACCCGCCCCAAGTGGATCTTTCTCGGGGTCAAGTAAGGTTAATACACGCATGCGTTGGTAGTCATGCATTAAATACATCCACATGATAGGAATAAATGCCGCTAATCCAACTACAGCAGCAAGAATAAGCCACCAACTCATCCCTGCTAAGAATACCACGAATAAGCCTGATGCACTAACCAGAATTGATGTGCCTAAGTCTGGTTGAATAGCCACAAGTAAAGTTGGCACAATAATCATGGCAATAGCAATAAAGGTTTCGCTCATTTTCGGTGGTAATGGACGGTTACCTAAATATACCGCCACCATTAATGGTACCGCAAGTTTGACTATTTCAGAAGGTTGAAAACGAATGAACCCAAGATCTAACCAACGTTGCGCCCCTTTACTGGTTGTACCGATAGCGTCAACCAAGATCAGCATGATAAAACCCACCAAATATAAGTAAGGAGCGAGTCGCTGATAAAATTTAGGGGGAAGTTGCGCCATAATCATCATCACGGCAAAACCTAATATGACCTGAATAATACGATTTTGGAACATGACTTCACTGGCGCCTGATGCACTATAAAGCACAAGCATGCCATAAGCTGTAATAGCGGCTAATCCAATAAATAATAAAAAATCAATATGTAAGCGTTGCCATAATCGCAAGCATAAAGGCACTTTTTCTTCCATTATTCATTCTCACTTGGTTGAGATTCTAGTGCTGGCGCATCTAAATCAGTTTGGTCCGTCTTTTTCGCTTTTTCAGCATTTTCTTGACGTTCAATTTGTGGCAAGCGTTTATTCAAGTAGAAATCCATAATTTGGCGAACGATCGGTGCCGCATTACTTGAACCGCCGCCCGCATTTTCTAAAATAATGGTGACAACTAATTTCGGATCTTCATAAGGCACATAAGCCGTGAACCAAGCATGGTCATGGAGTTCTTTTTTCAATCCCGCTGCATTATATTTTTGGTTTTCTTTTAAGCTGAATACCTGTGCGGTACCCGATTTTCCTGCTACATGGTAATTCGTGCCGATAAAGGCTTTTCGTCCTGTCCCTGCACCTGAGTTTACCACATTGAACATCCCGCGCTTAGCCGCATCCCAATAAGCTTGTTTCGGGTCGGTAATATCTTCATATAAAAGCGGGTCTTGATACGGTTCAATGGTGGCGCCTTCAACTGATTTCATTAAATGTGGCGTATGAATTTTACCGTTATTGACTACAATAGAGGTGGCTTTTGCCACTTGTAATGGTGTGGCTGTCCAATAACCTTGACCAATCCCCACAGAGATTGTATCGCCTTGTACCCAAGGTTTTTTGTAACGTTTTTGTTTCCATTCTTTACTCGGCATATTGGCCGTGGCTTCTTCTTGAATTTCAATACCTGTCGGCATACCAAACCCAAAACGTTTCATCCACATGGAGAAACGATCAATACCTAAATTAAAGGCTGTTTGATAGAAGAAGGTATCCGATGATTCAGTAATGGCCTTGTTTAAATCCGTATAACCATGCCCTGTTTTTTTCCAATCTCGGAAGCGCTTTGTTGAGTTTGGCAATGTCCAGTAGCCTGGGTCAAAAATTGTGGTATTAGGCGTAATCACCCCTTCAGTTAATGCCGCAACAGCAACGAATGGTTTTACAGTAGAGGCAGGCGGGTACACACCTTGTGTCGCACGACTATAAAGCGGTCGAGTTGGATCTTCGAGTAAACGTTTGTAATCATTAGAAGAAATGCCATCGACGAATAAATTATTGTCATAGCTTGGGGTTGAAACCATCGCTAATACACTGTTATCTTTCGGATCAAGCACAACAACAGCGCCTTTTTGTCCTGAAAGTAAGGACATAATATAACGCTGAAGGGTAAAATCGATAGTCAGATGAATACTTTTACCTGCGGTGGCGGGTTGCTCACGTAATTTACGAATAACTTTCCCACGGTTATTAATTTCCACCTCTTCGAAGCCGGTTGTACCATGGAGTTGTTCTTCGTAATAACGTTCAATACCCAGTTTCCCCATGTCCGTAGAACCGGAATAGTTAGCAAATTTTTCTTCTTTTTTCAGGCGCTCAACATCTCGGTCATTAATGCGTCCAACATAACCTAAAATATGAGTCATAGCTTCGCCATATAGGTAATTTCGTTTGAAATAAGGACGTACATCAAGGCTTGGATATTTATACTGGTTTACTGCAAAACGAGCAATTTGCTCTTCTGTTAAGCTAGGTTTGAGTAAGATCGGCGTATAGCGTGTACCACGACGACGCTCTTTTTTGAAATGCTCAATGTCTTCATCAGTGAGTCCTACAACATAGCGCAATTCTTCAAAAGTGCGGTCTAAATTTTCCGTTTTTTCCGGCACGATATATAAACCGAAAAAAGTGAGGTTTTCTGCCAGTAATTCGCCGTAACGATCGTAAATTAATCCGCGAGTAGGAGGAAGTGGAAGCAATTTAATACGGTTACCATTCGAGCGAGTTTGGTACATGTCGTAATTCACCACTTGGAGATGGTAAATATTGGCAAATAGCACACCACTTAGGGCTAAAATACCGATGAATGCTACCAATGTTCGACGCGCAAACAAGTTCCGTTCCGCTTTTTTATCGCGGATCGGTTCATTGGTTGGTGCAGCAAAGAATTTTTTTAAATTCATCGGTAATGTAATACGTTATTCTCTGTGATAAGGATGGTTTGTCGTCAGTGACCACGCGCGGTATAAACTTTCTGCCACGACAACTCGCACTAACGGATGGGGAAGTGTGAGTGGTGAAAGTGACCAACTTTGTTCTGCTGCCGCTTTGCATTCAGGGGATAAACCTTCAGGCCCGCCAATGAGTAAGCACACATCACGACCATCATTTTTCCAACCCTCTAATTGCTCAGCAAGTTGTGGTGTTGTCCAAGGTTTGCCAGGGATATCTAATATCACCACTTTGCCTTTTCCACAAGCGGCTAGTATCGCTTTGCCTTCTTGCTCTAAGATGCGTTTAATATCCGCATTTTTTCCACGCTTGCCTGCAGGGATTTCAATGAGTTCAAAAGGCATGTCTTTAGGAAAACGACGTTGGTATTCTTCAAATCCGGTAGTAATCCAAGCCGGCATTTTGGTGCCCACTGCAATTAATGTGATTTTCATCCTTTTCCCTTTTAAAACACCGTAAAATTGACCGCACTTTATGCCCAAAGTTTTTCTAATTGATACATTTCACGTGCATCGCGCTGCATAATGTGAACGATGGTTTGCATCGAGTTTATCAATTACAAATTCAACTAATGACATTTCTTTTCCTATTTAAATAAAGCGATGAATTCTATCATTGAATGAGGGAAAGGGGTAGGCTTAGGGCGGATTTTATTTGAATTGTTTTATCGTTGTAACAGTGCTTGGCAATAATATTGGGGCAGTTATTCTGCCCCAGGTTTGAAGGATGTTAAACCCATAAAAGAATGGCTAATAATTGCGGTGAAATGATCCGTAAGAACATGGTGAGCGGATAGACTGTCGCATAGGCGAGTGCGGCGGCACCGCTTCCTTCTTTTAGTTCATTCGCGAAAGCAAGCGCAGGAGGATCCGTCATCGAACCTGCTAACAGGCCACAAAGAGAAAGATAATTTAATTTTACATATAAACGTGCAATGAGACCCACAATCATTAATGGTACAAGAGTGATAAAAATACCGTAGCCCATCCATTCAAGACCAGAACCATTGGTGAGTGTGTCAACAAAGCTACCGCCAGATTTTAAACCGACTACAGCAAGGAAGAGCACAATACCAATTTCGCGCAATGCCAAGTTAGCACTCGGTGGCATAAACCAGTAGAGTTTTCCGATAGAGCCAATTCGAGCCAAGATCAATGCGACGACTAACGGTCCGCCTGCTAGCCCTAATTTTAATGCCACAGGGAAACCTGGAATATAGAAAGGAATGGAGCCGAGTAATACCCCTAAGCCAATCCCAATAAACACTGGTAACATTTGAACTTGAAGTAGTTTTTGTTTAGCGTTACCAATAACTGAAATGGCTTGGTTGAGAATGTCAGTTTTTCCAACCATGTGTAATACGTCACCAAATTGAAGGGTAGTATGGGCAGTTGGCACCAATTCCACACCTGCACGGTTTAAACGCGAAATAACTACACCATATTTTTGATGAATACCAAGATGACGAATTTGTTTTCCGAGTACTTTTTCATTGGTGACGACCACGCGCTCAGAACGAATTTCGCCACTCAAGCTGGCTACCGGGATATCAACTTCTTCCCCAATGATAAGATGCATTTTTTTCAAGCCTTCAGGATTGCCGACCAAATGTAAAATATCCCCAAGTTGAACATCAGTATCCGCTTTCGGCACAATAACAAGCTCACCCCGTTTCAAGCGAGAGCAGACGACATCTTCATCATCAAAACCTGGAATTTCAATCAAATGGATACCATTGAGATTAGTATTGGTGACTTTCAGAGACATGCTTTTGAGTGCTTCTTTGTCATGACCACTTTCTTTTTCAAAATTTGCTGCTTCTTTATCCACTTTAATTTTAAAGAAAAGACGAATAAGCCACATAGAAAGTAAAATGCCACAAATTCCAAAAGGATAAGCCATTGCATAGGCCATCCCCATGTTAGACGTCGTCTGCGACATGCCTAATTCAGAAAGAATTTGCTGACCCGCACCGAGAGATGGGGTATTGGTGACCGCACCGGAGTAAATACCAAGCGCGACATCAAGAGGAATATCCGCCAGCTTATAAATGAGAACTGTCACCACTGCACCAAGTACAACGATTAAAATGCCCAACCCATTTAAGGTTAAGCCTGATTGTCGTAAGGAAGCAAAAAAGCCCGGCCCCACTTGAATACCAATCGTATAAACAAACAGAATTAAGCCGAACTCTTGCACGAAATGTAATGTATGGCTATCTAATTTAATGCCATATTGGGTGGTAAAATGGGCAACTAAAATCCCACCAAATAGCACGCCCCCAATACCCAGACCTACACCTTTAATTTTAAAATGCCCGATCCATAGGCCAATCACGGCAACGAGGGCAAGCAAACTAATGGTAATCGCAGTTTCACTCATACCGACCTCTAATTTATTAAAAATTTAACTATTTTGGATTATATCAACTTGATTTCTTACCCGCTTGTGACAAAGTCAAAAAATGTTATCTCCATCACATTTTTTCTTGCTTAAAAATAAACACCGCCTAAAATGACCGCACTTTTTTGATTTTATAGGTTGATTATGGATTACGCTCAAGAAGCCATTAATTCGCTTTTATGGATAGCAAAAACATTAGCGATGACGGCTGTCGTGTTTAGCTTTGGTATTTTCTTATTAGTCCGTTTTACCCACTGGGGGAAACAATTTTGGCAATTTGCGGGTGGGTATCTTTCACCACGTCGAAGTATTAAACCTTTGCTATTTTTCTTGTTAATTGTGGCGATGACATTAGTCAGTGTGCGTATTAGCTTGGTACATTCTGAGTGGTATAACAATATGTACACATCCTTGCAGGAATTTAATGAGCCTGTGTTTTGGGATCAAATGGTGCTGTTTTGTGTGATTGCGACAAGCTCAGTGATTGCTGCATTGCTGAGCTATTATTTAGAGCAACGTTTTTCTATTGATTGGATCGAATGGTTGAATGGTCAGCTAGTCGATAAATGGATGAATAATCGCGCGTACTATAAAACGCAGTATGTTTCCGCTAACTTAGACAACCCCGATCAACGTATTCAACAAGATGTGCAATCCTATGTGCGAACTACGCTCTCTTTAAGTACAGGGGTGATTGATGCCGTCACCTCCATGATTTCTTATACGATCTTATTGTGGGGATTAGCAGGACCAATGATGGTATTTGGTACTGAAATTCCACGCATGATGGTGTTCTTGGTATTTGCTTATGTGATTATCACTACCGCGATTGCATTCCGTTTAGGGCGTCCGTTAATTATGTTGAATTTCGTCAACGAACGCTTAAACGCTAACTATCGTTATTCTTTAATTCGCATCAAAGAATATGCGGAAAGTGTGGCATTTTATGCGGGGGAGAAAATTGAGAGTAGCCAACTTTATAAACAATTCGGCGCAGTGATCAATAACATGTGGGATATTGTTTATCGAACCTTAAAATTCTCTGGTTTTAACCTAGTAGTAAGCCAAGTTTCCGTTGTGTTCCCTTTGTTAATTCAAGTGGGGCGTTATTTTGAGAAGCAAATTAAACTCGGCGATCTTATGCAAACGCTACAAGTATTTGGTAAGTTGCATTCAAATCTTTCGTTCTTCCGTAATTCTTACGATGGTTTTGCCGGATACAAAGCCACATTAGATCGTTTAACGGGCTTTAGTTATGCGATTGATATGGCGGATGTGTATTGTCCTACTCATCAGCTTTTCTTATCGCAAAAGCCTTATTTACCACAAGGTAGTTTGTTAACGGCACTGGCTTATCCGAATGAAGAAAAGGACTTTAATCGTGATGAGATGATTGAGGTATTAAAACAAGTGTCTTTAGGGCATTTACAAGATCGTTTAGATCAAGAACAAGATTGGACACGTATTCTCTCGCTTGGTGAGCAACAACGTTTGGCTTTTGCTCGTTTGCTGTTACACAAACCGAAAGTCGCCTTTCTGGACGAAGCCACGGCGAGTATGGATGAAGGTTTAGAAGATTCTATGTATCGTCTGTTAAAAGAACGCTTACCTCATACAACGGTTATTAGCGTGGGGCATCGTTCAACCTTGCAGGCTTTCCATCAGCAACAATTGATGATTTTAGGTAACGGTAAGTGGCAATTCACTGATCGAAATCAGGTATAAAATACCACTAAAATTGACCGCACTTACCTTGTTAGAAAAAATAGCGAGGTAAGTGTAGAGGATCAAAGCAAAAAATCCTGTTATCAAGCTCGATTTTTTGGTACATTTAGCACAATTTTTTTCTATGCTCAGAAATGAGTAATTTTTCACCAAACTAATGACGGAATTCTTATGTTATTCAAAAAAATTCGTGGTTTATTTTCAAACGATCTTTCTATCGATCTAGGTACAGCAAATACATTAATTTATGTGAAAGGCCAAGGTATCGTGCTTGATGAGCCTTCAGTAGTGGCAATTCGTCAAGATCGTATGGGCGCATACAAAAGCATTGCGGCAGTAGGTAAAGAAGCAAAACAAATGCTTGGTCGTACACCAAAAAGCATTGTCGCAATTCGTCCGATGAAAGATGGTGTAATCGCTGATTTCTCTGTGACTGAAAAAATGTTGCAATACTTTATTAAACAAGTACATAGCGGTAACTTCATGCGTCCTAGCCCGCGTGTGCTCGTTTGTGTCCCGGCTGGTGCAACTCAAGTTGAACGTCGCGCAATTAAAGAATCAGCATTAGGTGCAGGTGCACGTGAAGTCTATTTAATTGAAGAGCCAATGGCGGCTGCAATCGGTGCAAACTTGCCCGTTTCTACAGCGATCGGTTCAATGGTCATTGATATCGGTGGTGGTACCACTGAAGTGGCAGTGATTTCTTTAAATGGTATCGTGTATTCCTCTTCTGTACGTATCGGTGGTGACCGTTTTGATGAAGCAATCATTTCTTATGTTCGTCGTACTTTTGGTTCTGTGATTGGTGAACCAACTGCAGAGCGTATCAAGCACGAAATTGGTTCAGCTTACATTCAAGAAGGCGATGAAATTTTAGAAATGGAAGTGCACGGTCATAACCTGGCTGAAGGTGCGCCTCGCTCATTCAAATTAACCTCTCGTGATGTACAAGAAGCTCTTCAACAACCATTAAATGGTATTGTTGCAGCAGTACGCACAGCGCTTGAAGAATGCCAACCAGAACACGCAGCAGATATTTTTGAACGCGGTATGGTGTTAACGGGTGGTGGTGCCTTATTACGCAACATTGATGTGTTGTTATCAAAAGAATGTGGTGTACCGGCAATCATCGCAGAAGAACCATTAACTTGCGTAGCTCGTGGCGGCGGTGAAGCAATCGAAATGATTGATATGCACGGCGGCGATATTTTTAGCGACGAAATTTAATCTCTAAAAGTGCGGTCAGAAAAATCGGCGTTTTTAATTCGTCTGATTTTTTGACCGCACTTTTCCTTTTAACCCTAGGACAGTGAATGAAACCCATTTTTGGTAAAGCACCACCATTAGGTATCCGACTCGCATTAGCGGTGATTGCTTCGATGACACTCATTTTAGTTGATGGACAAACCTCATCAATGACAAAGGCGCGTAGTGTGATGGAAACTGCCGTTGGAGGATTGTATTACCTTGCGAATGGGCCAAGAACAGTTCTAGATGGGGTATCAAGCAACTTGGTGGATACCAATAAACTGCTTATTGAAAATAAAGTATTGCGTGAGCAATTGCGTGAGAAAAATGCGGATCTTTTATTATTGGATCAACTCAAAGTAGAAAACCAACGTCTTCGTTTACTGCTTAATTCGCCTTTACGGACCGATGAATACAAAAAAATTGCCGAAGTGCTTACTGCTGAAACTGATGTTTATCGTCAGCAAGTGGTGATCAATCAAGGTGAACGTGATGGTGCGTATGTTGGTCAGCCTGTGATTGATGAAAAAGGGATGATTGGACAAATTATATCTGTCGGTGAGAACACCAGCCGAGTCTTGCTTTTAACGGATGTAACTCATTCTATCCCAGTGCAAGTTTTACGTAATGATGTGCGTGTGATCGCGAGTGGTACGGGGCATTCTGATGAACTTACCTTAGATAATGTGCCTCGTTCCGTAGATATTGAAAAAGGCGATTTATTAGTAACTTCAGGTTTGGGCGGCCGTTTTGTGGAAGGCTATCCAGTGGCAGTGGTACAAAGTGTGTCTCGTGATGGTTCTAATTATTTTGCGACGGTAAAAGCGAAACCTTTGGCTGAATTAGATCGTTTACGTTATTTGCTTTTACTTTGGCCGAGCAATCTTGATATGTCGAAAGTGAAATCCATGTCACCGGAAGAAGTACGTCGTCTTGTTCAGCAACGTTTGGAAAGTCAGGCTCATGAAGCGAAAAATTCTGTGAGCAAAACTAAAATAACGGATGATCAAGGGGATAGCTCTCAACCACATACAGGAAAAGAAATCGTGGATCCTGAAATACCGACCACAATGCCTCAACAAGAGGAACCGGTTTCTCCAGAGCAGCAAGAACATAGGGATGAAGATTAATGCAAGGGCGTTTTATTTTTCAATGGGCAACCATTTTATGCTTCTTTGTTGTGGCATTAGTGATGGAGTTAGCGCCATGGCCAGCAGGTTTCCAAGCTTTTAAACCTTCTTGGTTAGTTTTAGTTTTACTCTACTGGAGCCTTGCATTACCGGATAGAGTAAGTATTGGTTGGGCATTTTTACTCGGGGTTTTATGGGATATTGTGCTTGGCTCTATTCTAGGCGTGCATGCATTGGTGCTTTCTGTTGCCTTCTATTTTGTTTCCAAATATTACTTAATGTTGCGCAACCTTTCCCTTTGGTTCCAAAGTTTATTAGTGCTTCTTTTCGTTTTTGCCATTCGAGTGGCAATTTTCTTGGTTGAATTCTCGTTACACGGAGCATTCTTTAACTGGCAGGAAATCTTTGGTGCCATTGCATCAGGCGTATTATGGCCGTGGGTATTCTTATTGATGCGCACAGCACGTCGACGAGTTGGATTGCATTAATCATAAAAAAAGCTGATGAAGATATTCATCAGCTTTTCTTTTTAGTTTTTACGACGATAGTTTGTTTTTCTTGTCGTAGTATTTCTCGTTTGAGGCGTAGGGTTGCGTTTTAAACGATAAGGTTTTGGAATATCAGTAATCAATGAATTCGGGTCATATTGACTGACGGGAATAGAATGCCCGATGTATTCTTCAATTGCCGGTAAATTCATCGCATATTCTTCACAAGCAAAGCTGATAGATACACCACTTTCACCCGCTCGACCAGTACGGCCAATACGGTGAACGTAATCTTCTCGATCATCAGGTAAATCAAAGTTAAAGACGTGTGTCACATCTGAAATATGTAACCCACGTGCGGCAACATCGGTTGCGACGAGAATATCGAGTTCCCCATCAGTAAATTGTTTGAGCAATGAAAGACGTTTTTTCTGTGCTACATCACCCGTGAGTAATCCTACTCGATGACCATCTGCGGCTAAATAGCCCCAAATTTCTTCACATTTATGTTTAGTATTCGCAAAAACAATGCAACGCTCTGGCCATTCCTCTTCCATTAACGTCAGTAAGAGGGGGATTTTGTCTTCATTTGAGGGATAGAATAGTTCCTCTTTAATTCGATGCCCCGTTTTTTGTTCTGGTTCAATTTCAATGTATTCTGGGGAATTCATATCTTCAAAGGCAAGTTCTCGTACTTTGTAAGAGAGCGTTGCAGAAAAGAGCATGGTGAGGCGTTCTTGCGGAGAAGGACATTTACGTAATAAATAACGAATATCACGAATGAAACCTAAATCAAACATACGATCCGCTTCGTCCAATACCACGACTTGGATATCATCTAAACGGATAATCCCTTGTTTCACGTAGTCAATCACACGACCAGTGGTACCAATTAAAATATCCACACCGGCTTCAATCGCTTTGAGCTGTTTATCATAGCCATCCCCACCATAAGCAAGTGCGGTTCGTAATCCACTTGTTTTTGCTAATAATTCTGCATCATGATTAATTTGTACTGCTAGTTCACGGGTTGGTGCAAGAATTAATGCGCGAGGTTGATCGGTAGCAAAATCAGGTTGATGCGTTAATAAATGATGAAAGGTTGCCGTTAAAAATGCCATTGTTTTACCTGTGCCGGTTTGTGCTTGGCCTGCAACATCTTTTCCTTGTAAGGTAATAGGTAATGATAACGCTTGAATAGGGGTGCAATATTCAAATCCCTTGTCTTGTAGGGCTTTTTTCACGATAGGATGTAATGGAAGATCAGCAAATCGCTGCTGACTTAAATAATTTTCTTGCATAATAAATAACAGGTTCTCAGAAATAAATGGGGCTAAGGATAGCACGAAGTCGGAAAAATATCCTTAAAAATGACACGCTTATTAATAGGCTTAAGCTTTAGATTGTGCAGATTGGGTTCGTTCCCATTTTCTTGCAATATAGCTACAAGTTGGGTGCAATGTCAGCTTTTTAGCCTGGATAAAATGAATTAAGGCTTGATAGAGTTTGTCTGCCACACCTTGTCCTCGAAGAGACTCATCAACAAACGTGTGATTAGCATTAATGGTATCGGGTGTTTCATAAAAATAGATGAGTTTAGCGATTTTCTTTCCTTGCTCATCGAGTAAGAAAAATTCACCCTGTTTACCATTATCTTGATGCTGAAGACTCATTTGATACTCCATTCATCACTGAGATTGGGATCCATGGCAAAATCAGCAGTATCACTTGGAATGGCTTTTTCTTCTGCAGCCCATTCGCCTAAATCAATGAGTTGGCAACGTTTGCTGCAAAAAGGGCGAAATTGACTTTCCTGTGTCCAAGGCACTGGCTTTTGACATGTTGGGCAGGGGACTTCAAAAATTTCATCAGACATTTTTCTTTCTCGATTCACTTAAATAAAATTGGTGCAATTCTAGCACTTTTTGTTTTAAGTGCGGTAAGTTTTCTGGCAATTTTGCATCATTTGAAATGATATCATCCGCCCATTTTAATCTTTCTTCTCGGCTGACTTGTGCATTCATAATAGCTTGAATTTGCTGAATATTATTATGATCTCTCGATGATGCACGAGCGAGTTGAGTTTCAGGTTTAACATCAATAACAAGTACGCGATCGCAAAGCGTGGTGAGCTTGTTTTCAATAAGCAGTGGAACGACAAACAAAGTATAGGGAGCGGTCTGAGCATTTAACTGCGCTAACATTCTTTCGCGAATAGCAGGATGCAATAAATGATTGAGCCAGTTTTTTTCATTTTCGTCTGCAAATACTTTTTTTCGTAGTTCAGCTCGATTTAATTCGCCCACTTCAGTCAGAATTGATTTTCCAAAGTGCTCAGCAATTTGAGCAAGCAGCGGTGAGCCTTTTTCAACCACTTCTCTTGCCACTATATCCGCATCAACAATGGGTACACCAAGTTCAACAAAGAGATTTGCAATCGTGCTTTTTCCACTACCGATACCACCAGTAAGGCCTACAATATAAGTCATGATATTCCTTGCTACTTGATTTAAGAGGAGGATGTTTTACATCCACTTCTTAAACATAATATTTTTCAATGTTGCCAATATATTACATTTATAGGTTGATTGCACTGGTGATGATTAACGATAAGCAAAGAAAGGGCGCGAAAGGTAAAACAGGTTTACGAGAAATCCAATAACCTATGATGCCTAATAGACAGGCAATGAATAAGAAAAGTGGTAAGTGCTCGATGGTGAGATAAGCGCCGATTCCTAAAGCAAGCCAATAATCGCCACGGCCTAACGCTTCCTTCTTATAAAACCATTTAGACAAATGATAGATGATATAAAAAACACCGAAAAAACTAACCGCACTTTCTAAACTTTGAGAAAGCGTCAGAATTGAAAATTCTTGATGTGCGCCGAATAGCCCCAGGAAAAATAAAAATAGGCAAGGTGTTGGTGAAATCAGTTGATAATGCCAGTCTAGCCAACTGATAACAAAGATGAGACTAAGCGTAATCGCGAGCCATAAAGTAAATAATTCATCCTGAAGAAAATAATAGAGTGCAGCAAAACAGAGTCCAAATCCTAAAAAATAAAGGAAAATATGACCGCACTTTTGAGATTGAATGGCTGCTTTTTCGCTACGGAAAATGGGTCTGTTTTCAGGATAAAGTTCGATATAGTTCTGATAAATTTCTTGTTGGAGATTAGGGATAAAATGATCAATATAAAGCCAAGCAAAGATGCCCGCTAAAGCACCCAATAAGAAAAAGGCGAATGTCATCATTGGATTACCGAACCCATATTAAAAATCGGCAGATACATGCCCATCATTATGATACCAATTAAACTACCAATGATGAGCATCATTAAAGGCTCTAAAAGTTGGGAAAGTAAATCAATTTTATGATTGAGCTTTTCTTGATAGTTATCAGCAATATGTCGCAACATCAACGCAAGTTTTCCACTTTTCTCTCCAATTTGTAGCATTTGCTGCGCTTCCATTGGGAAAAGATGGCTACTAACGCTTTCTGAAAATGGATAACCTTGAGAAACCCACTGTAAAATTGACCGCACTTCTTGTTGCAGCAGAATATCGCCTTTTAAGGTATGTTGTGTTTGCCAGGTTTGTTGTTTGGGTAGGAAGCTATTTAAGGCTGGTGTTAATGCCACTCCTGATTGAAGCATTAATTGCAGGTTATGGCTAAAACTGATTAAACGAGAAAGGCAAATGATATTGCCCCAAATTGGCATGCGACTAATCAGCGCATTCTTTTTTTGATTCAGCCAAAGAGAATGTTTTAATGCCATCTTTAGCATAAAAAGAGCGAAAATGCAGACAATCATCAAGGCGATAAAATGATGTTGTAGGAATTGAGACATGGCTAATAATACGGCAGTCAATATAGGTAGCTCAGCTGAGTTTTCGCCATACATTTCAGCAAATTGTGGTACAACGAAGAGTAATAAAATCAACGTAAGTGAAAGCGAAATACCTAATACCATGGCAGGATAAAGCATAATTTTTTGTAATTTGCGTTGAAGCGTTAATGATTGTGTTCGACGTTCTGCAATTTTAGTGCATACCTCCGCCAGTTTTCCGGTGATTTCTCCCACTTGAATAAGTTGAATTTCTTGAAAATTTAAATACTTTCCTTGCATTTCCAAACTTTGTGAAAACGGAAGACCACTTTCAATTAACTCAATTAAGGCGCCAAGCCACTCATGCAATCCCAATTGCGTGCAGTTATCTTGCAAAATATGTAATGCATTCTTTAATGGAATGGCTGAACTGAGTAATGTAGCCAGTTGATTCAATACAGCACTGATTTCTGCATTTTTCGGTTTCTGATTAAGTTGCCAATCTTGTTGCAAGCGAATGTGATTAAAACCTTTTGCGATTAACTGGAATTGTGCAGCTTGTTTAGATTGGGCAACAAGACTGCCTTTTTGCCATTGTTGTCGCTGATCATAGGCTTGAAAATAAAAGAGTTTTTGCTTTGCCATAGTAATACCTATTTTTTACCTAACACGCGTTGAATTTCGGCGAGATCGGTGATGCGATCTTTCACTTTTTCTAACGCACTTTGATAAAGTGATTCAAAATCAGTTTGGTAACGGTTGTTTTCGCATTGTAAAAATTGATATACCCCAATACGACCTTGATATCCCTGATGGCAATCGCAAGAATCACTAAAATGTTGGCCGCACTTTAAGCAACGTTTGCGTACCAATCGTTGTGCGATAACTAATAAGAGACTGTTTTCAATTTCATGAGATTGAATGCCTAATTGGTGTAAGCGTGAAATGGCTGAGATCGCATCGTTGGTATGTAAGGTAGAAAGTACTAGATGACCTGTTTGAGCCGCTCTTAATGCCATCAATGCACTTTCTTCGTCTCGAATTTCACCAAGCATAATAATGTCGGGATCTTGTCGTAAAAATGTACGAAGTAATCGGCTAAAATCTAAACCGATTTGCGGATTCACTTGAGTTTGAATGATGCCCTCTAATTCAATTTCAACGGGATCTTCTGCCGTCATAATATGTTTATCTGGCGTATTGAGCCATTGAAGTGCGGTATAAAGCGAGATACTTTTTCCACTTCCCGTTGGGCCTGTCACCAGGATTAAACCTTGCGGTTGGCTGAGCGCGTGTTGAAATTGACTTTGTTGATTTTGTGTCATGCCAAGTTCAGCAAAACTTAGTTGAACAGGTTTATTTTGTTGTAATCGTAATACCGCTTTTTCTCCCCAATGCGTGGGCAAGGTAGAAAGTCGGAAATCTAAAATATCGGAGAACGTCGTTTTGAATTGAAAGCGGCCATCTTGTGGTAATCGAGTTTCACTGATATCCAGTTTGGCTAAGAGTTTTAAACGAGAAATTACACGATTGGCGAGTGATTTACTGATTACTGGTTGTGGTTGTAGTACACCATCAATACGTAAACGAATTAAGAGTCCACTTGGCTGCGTTTCTAAATGAATATCGGAGGCATTTTTTTGTAGGGCTGTTTCAAAAATACCATTTAATAATTGAATAACGGGCTCATCATCATTAGATAAATTAGCCGTGCTTTCGTCTTCTGAATGATGATAAAACGTCGTTTGCTCTTCTATTTGATTGGCTTTAGGTGCAAGGGATTGTAAAAGTTGTTTGAGTTGAGTCGTTTCAAATAAAATCGGTTCAACCAATTTTCCACTTAAAAAAGCAAAGGTTTCACAAGCCGAAAGATTATTCAGCGAATCCACCGCAAGCCATAAATGGTGTTCGTCTTCTTTAAGAGGGAGCGCAAAGTAACGCAGCAGCAATGATTGTTGCTGTTGGTTTTGTTGCCAATATTGTGGCGAGATATGATAAATCTCGCCATTTTTTGCGATTGCTTGATAAGCCATGTTTCGCTATTTAGCAGAAGAACAGAAGCCTGCTGGGAATAAATCAGCATTACTTGGGCAAGCTGTTGTCCAGGTAACACCTGATGAGGTTGAGCCTGTCGCCGTTAAAGAATAACTGATCCCATCCAATGCACCATTTCCTGTCACCGTAATCACACCTGATTTTGTGGTAATGGATTTGACATAGCCTTTTGCAGTAGTGATGTCTGCTGCAATGCCATTTGAACCACCTGAACAGTTTGTCGGGGCATTGGTGCTATAGACACATAACTCCACATCAGATTTATAAGGTGCAGATGCTTGCAACAATTCGGAGATAGCCGCTTTTTTGGTATAATTTTGATAAGACGGAATGGCGATCGTCGCGAGAATAGCAATAATCGCAATCACGATCATCAATTCAATTAACGTAAAACCTTTATGTAAGGGTTTAGAAAAAGTCATTTTCATTAAATTAAATTTCCTTTTGGTTGAATAAAAAAATGCCAGGATTGGCTGCAACATTGTGTAAAAGGGAAAAATGAAAGTAAAACTGACCGTACTTCTTTTGCGATCGAGATCGCAAAAATGAAATTTAATCGCAGAAAAACAGATGAATAAGATAAAAAATGGCTGGTTAAGCCAGACAAGAAAAGTAATTTCACCACATTTTGATGAACGTCCTAATGTAGAGGATATTTCATTACTCGTCATTCATTACATCAGTTTGCCACCAGAACAATTTGGTGGTGGATATGTAGATGATTTTTTCCAAGGAAAACTCGATCCAACCATCCATCCCTATTTTGAAGAGATTTATCAATTTCGTGTGTCAGCCCATTGTTTAATTGAACGGGATGGCAAGGTGACACAGTACGTTAGTTTCAATGATAGAGCATGGCATGCGGGGCTTTCTTGCTTTGAAGGACGGGATAAATGTAATGATTTTGCGATTGGGATTGAGCTAGAGGGCAGTAATGAACAACCTTTTACAGCGGAGCAATACCAAGTGCTTGCTGCATTAACACGAGATATTATGCAAGCTTACCCGAAAATAACGCTCGATCGTATCGTTGGGCATTGCGATATTTCCCCTGGTCGTAAGATCGATCCTGGTCAATATTTTGAATGGGAACGCTATTTAGCGTTAGTCAAAAAAGGCTTGGATGAAAAATAACCACTAAAATTTTTACTTGAATGTGAATAAGATGATTTCTGTGAATAAGCGTTATCTTTATGAAATTAAAGATAAAATTTTTCCTCAAAGCTCTATGGTAAAATGCTAAGAAGAGTTATGCAACAGTCACCATTTGCTCAATCACAATTTTATCCACAGAAATATTGAATAACTCACAGCTGTTATTTCTTCACCAAGCCAGGAATGTTTAAACTAAAAAATGGCTGAATTTTTGACCGCACTTTGATGAGAAAAAGTGCGGTCATTTTTTTTGGAAAATTTTTGATTAAAGGTTATGCAAAAATGAAAAAAATGAAGTGTGAAAAGCGGTTTTTAATTTTTATACACAGTTAAATTTAGACTATCCAAGTGTTACCCACAGAGTTATCCACAATAGGGTAAATATGCCCATTCGGTTGATAAAAAAGCGAATTTATGAAACAATCTGCAAATTATTTTTGTACAAAATTTAAGGTGAACGATAGTGATCGATTTTGATGGCTACCGTCCAAATGTAGGCATTGTCATTTGTAATCGCAAAGGGCAGGTGCTTTGGGCTAAACGATACGGGCAGAATTCGTGGCAATTCCCGCAAGGTGGAATTAACGATAATGAAAGTGCCGAACAAGCCATGTATCGTGAATTATATGAAGAGGTTGGTTTGCAACCCAAAGATGTGAAGGTGCTTTACGCGTCTAAACATTGGTTGCGTTATAAGCTGCCGAAAAGATTGCTGCGTTATGACAGCAAACCCGTGTGTATTGGGCAAAAACAACGTTGGTTTTTGTTGCAATTAGTGGGGGATGAAAAAAATATTAATATGAACACAACAAAATCACCGGAATTTGATGGTTGGCGTTGGGTAAGTTTTTGGTATCCCGTACGTCAGGTTGTGTCCTTTAAGAAAGATGTTTATCGCAAGGCGATGAAAGAGTTTGCCCAAGTGATGTTTGGCAACGAAAAAACATTGCTTGAAAATACGCAAGAGCATGAGACAAATAAACCTTATCATGCGGCGCGTAAAAATGGTTCTTCTAAATATCAAAAACGTTCATTTTATAAATCAAGGGGGCAATAATGCTCACTTTTATTCTACTTTGTTTATTGGTCGGGTCTGTTGTTGGTTTTCTTGCCGGATTATTTGGCATTGGTGGTGGGTTAATTATTGTTCCAACCTTGGTTTATTTATTGCCGATGGTAGGAGTACCTGAACCCTTGCTGATGTCCACCGCATTAGGGACTTCATTTGCAACCATTGTGATTACTGGATTTTCTTCTGCACAGCGTCACCATAAACTAGGTAATATAGTCTGGAGTGCCGTGAAAGTATTGGCACCGATGGTGATGATCTCAGTCTTTATCTCTGGTTTGTTTATTGGCAAACTTGATCGTGATGTATCAGCCAAAATCTTTGCCTGTTTAGTCGTATATTTAGCGGCAAAAATGGTGATTTCTATTAAGAAAAACACAGGGAAAACCAAACCTTTAACAACACAAGCATCTGTTATCGGTGGTATTTTAATTGGGATGGCATCAAGTGCTGCTGGAGTTGGCGGTGGTGGTTTTATCGTGCCATTTTTAAATTCCCGCGGGATTGATATGAAAAAAGCCATCGGTTCTTCTGCATTCTGTGGGGCACTTCTTGGTTTATCAGGCATGTTTAGCTTTATGGTGAGTGGTTGGGGTAATCCTGCCATGCCAGATTATTCCCTAGGTTATGTTTATTTGCCTGCCGTGCTTGGTATTACGGGCACTTCATTCTTCACTTCTAAACTAGGGGCAACAGCAACCTCCAAACTCCCTGTCCCAACCTTGAAAAAAGGCTTTGCCTTGCTATTAGTTGCGATCGCAGTTGATATGTTTATTAAATAAGGAATGTTATGAATTCAGAATTTTTGATGCTTCCGCATTTTGATCCGACTATTTTCACTTTCGGTGATAGCAATATTGGGCTGCGTTGGTATGGCTTAATGTATCTATTAGGCTTTATCTTTGCTCGTTGGCTGGCGGTTCGTCGTGCCAATCAACCAAATAGTGGTTGGACTATGGATCAAGTGGATACGTTACTTTTTAATGCTTTTATGGGGGTATTTTTAGGGGGACGTATTGGTGATGTCTTCTTCTATAATTTCGATCGTTTTGTGCAAGATCCGCTGTATTTATTCCGTGTTTGGGAAGGGGGAATGTCATTCCATGGCGGATTAATTGGGGTGATTATCTCAATGATTTGGACCTCTTATTCTCAAAAAAGAAGCTTCTGGCAGACGGCAGATTTTGTAGCGCCCTTGATTCCATTCGGCTTAGGGATGGGACGAATTGGTAATTTCATCAATTTAGAACTTTGGGGACGAGAAACGGATGTGCCTTGGGCCATGATTTTCCCAAATGATCCATTGTTATTACCTCGCCATCCTTCACAGCTTTATGAAGCGTTCTTAGAAGGTTTCGTGCTGTTTATTATTCTGAATGTCTTTATTAAAAAGCCTCGTCCTGTAGGTTCGGTAGCTGGATTATTCCTTGTTGGTTACGGGATTTTCCGTTTTATTGTTGAATATGTCCGTGAGCCTGAAGTGGAATCTTTCTTAGGCATCATGACTCGTGGACAAGCGCTTTGTTTGCCGATGATTATTGGCGGTGGATTAATTATGGCATGGGCATACAATCGCTCTAAAAGTGCGGTTCATCAGTAAGGAGTTTTTATGAAACAATATTTAGATCTTTGCCGACGTATTGTAAATGAAGGTGAGTGGGTTGCTAATGAGCGTACTGGCAAGCGTTGCCTAACAGTGATTAATGCGGATCTAGAATATGATGTTGCCAATAACCAATTCCCCTTAATTACCACGCGAAAAAGCTATTGGAAAGCGGCGATTGCAGAGTTTTTAGGTTATATCCGTGGTTATGATAATGCGGCTGATTTCCGTAAGCTTGGTACCAAAACGTGGGATGCTAATGCCAATGAAAATGCCGCTTGGCTTGCTAATCCACATCGTAAAGGCACCGATGATATGGGCCGTGTTTATGGTGTGCAAGGCCGAGCATGGCGTAAACCGAATGGTGAAACCATCGATCAACTTCGTAAAATTGTGAATAATTTAAGTCGAGGTATTGATGATCGTGGCGAAATTCTGACTTTCTTCAATCCTGGCGAATTTGATTTGGGTTGTTTGCGTCCTTGTATGCACACACACACTTTCTCCTTAGTGGGCGATACATTGCACTTAACGAGCTATCAGCGTTCTTGTGATGTACCACTTGGCTTAAACTTCAATCAAATTCAAGTCTTTACTTTCCTTGCATTAATGGCGCAAATTACTGGTAATAAACCGGGTAAGGCATATCATAAAATTGTCAATGCGCATATTTATGAAGACCAACTTGAGTTAATGCGTGATGTGCAATTAAAACGTGAACCATTCCCTTCACCACAATTAGAAATTAATCCAGATATTAAAACCCTTGAAGATCTTGAAACTTGGGTAACAATGGATGATTTCAAGGTGGTGGGTTATCAATCTCACGAACCAATCAAATATCCTTTCTCTGTTTAGGCATTCAACGTGCGGTCAGATTTAGACGAGAAATTTATGCAACACGCCCTGATGCTTGCCGATCGTGCAGAAGCACTCGGCGAAATTCCTGTCGGGGCGGTGTTGGTGGATGATGAAGGAAATATTCTCGGTGAAGGCTGGAATTTATCCATTATTGAAAATGATCCAACCGCTCACGCTGAAATTGTCGCATTACGTAATGCAGCACAAAATATTCAAAATTATCGTCTGCTCAATACCACACTCTATGTCACCCTTGAGCCTTGTACTATGTGTGCGGGTGCGATTTTACATAGCCGGATTAAACGTTTAGTCTTCGGTGCGTCAGATTATAAAACAGGGGCTGTAGGTTCTCGCTTTCATTTCTTTGATGATTATAAAATGAATCATACGTTAGAAATTACCTCTGGCGTGCTCGCAGAAAAGTGCGGTCAGAAATTGAGTGATTTTTTTAAAAAAAGACGAGAGCAGAAAAAGGAAGAAAAGCGGGAAAAGAATCTCCCGCTTGATGTTGAGCCGCAATCTTAAACTTGCCAATCAATTTCAGTTAAACCATTTTGTTTTAAATATTCGTTAGTTTTAGAAAAATGATGACATCCTAGAAAACCACGATGTGCAGAAAGTGGAGAAGGATGCGGGGCAGTTAAAACATAATGACGATTACGATCAATAAATTGCCCTTTTTTCTGAGCATGGCTTCCCCAAAGTAAAAATACTATTTTTTCACGGTGTTCATTGAGTGCTGCAATTACTTGGTCTGTAAAAATTTCCCAACCAAACTTAGCGTGTGAATGAGCCATGCCACGTTCTACGGTCAGTACGGTGTTAAGCAGCAGTACACCTTGCTCCGCCCATTTCACTAAGTAGCCATGATTTGGCATGTGAAAACCTGGAATGTCGTTAGCCAATTCTTTGTACATATTCAGTAGAGAAGGGGGAATTGCAACCTCAGGTTTCACCGAAAAAGCTAAACCGTGCGCTTGATTTGGGCCATGATAGGGATCCTGTCCTAAAATGACGACTTTCACCTCATCAAATGCCGTATATTTAAAGGCATTAAACACTTCGTCTTGCGGTGGATAAATGGTTTTCCCCGCGAGTCGCTCTTGATGGACTTGTTGTAGAATGTGTTTAAAGTAAGGTTTTTCTTTCTCTTGACCGATAACATCTGTCCAGGTTTTCATTCTGTATTTCCTTATTGGATAAGCTTGAGCACATTATAAATGAAATTGCTTAGAAAGGCTTTATCTGAGAATTATGTTAATACCTTGTTAAAAGTCGGAGTGTTTTGAGGCCTTGCTGTGGCTGAAACTTTAATCTAGATCAATTTTTAAAAATTAGTCAGAAAAAAGAACCTGTTTTAGGTCAAAATTAATTGAATTCTTCAAATAGTTTGATAAAATTTGCACAGTTTAATAAATATACAACGGCCAAATTAGGAGGCACTTTATGATCAAAGGTATTCAAATTACTCAAGCAGCAAATGACAATCTTTTAAACTCATTCTGGTTATTAGACAGCGAAAAAAATGAAGCTCGTTGTTTATGTGCAAAAGCTGAATTCGCAGAAGACCAAGTAGTAGCAGTGAGTGAATTAGGCCAAATCGAATACCGTGAATTACCGGTAAACGTAGCACCAACAGTTAAAGTTGAAGGTGGTCAACACTTAAACGTAAACGTATTACGTCGTGAAACTTTAGAAGATGCAGTAAACAACCCGGATAAATACCCACAATTAACCATCCGTGTTTCTGGTTATGCAGTACGCTTCAACTCTTTAACGCCAGAACAACAACGCGACGTTATTACTCGTACTTTCACTGAAAGCCTATAATTTCAGTTTGAATGAAAAAAGAAACCCCGAAGTAATTCGGGGTTTTGTTTTATGTAAAAGGTTTCAAAATTTGACCGCACTTTTCCCTTTCATCCCTAGCGATTTCCGCGCTTTTCAGGTACAATCCGCCAGTTAAATTTAATGATTTTTGAGAAAACTAATCTATTTATGAAGAATATTCGCAACTTTTCTATTATTGCCCATATTGACCACGGTAAATCGACTCTTTCTGACCGATTAATTCAGACCTGTGGTGGCCTTTCAGATCGTGAAATGGAAGCGCAGGTATTGGATTCCATGGATCTTGAGCGTGAGCGCGGTATTACCATTAAAGCGCAAAGTGTAACCTTAAATTATCAGGCCAAAGACGGTGAAACTTACCAATTAAACTTTATCGATACACCAGGGCACGTGGACTTCTCTTATGAAGTATCGCGCTCTCTTGCAGCTTGTGAAGGGGCATTGTTAGTTGTGGATGCAGGACAGGGCGTAGAAGCACAAACCTTGGCAAACTGCTACACCGCCATTGAAATGGATTTAGAAGTCGTGCCGATTTTAAATAAAATCGACTTACCGGCAGCGGATCCAGAACGTGTTGCGGAAGAAATTGAAGACATCGTGGGTATTGATGCGATGGAAGCAGTACGTTGTTCGGCGAAAACCGGTGTGGGTATTGAAGATGTATTAGAAGAAATTGTTGCGAAAATTCCTGCACCAGAAGGTGATCCTGATGCACCGTTACAAGCATTGATTATTGACTCTTGGTTCGATAACTATTTAGGCGTGGTGTCATTAGTTCGTATTAAGAATGGTGTGTTGCGTAAAGGTGACAAAATCAAAGTAATGTCCACCGGGCAAGCTTACAACGTCGATCGTCTAGGTATTTTCACGCCAAAACAAGTGGATACGACTGTATTAAATACCGGTGAAGTAGGTTGGGTTGTTTGTGCGATTAAAGATATTTTAGGGGCACCAGTAGGGGATACCTTAACGCATCAACACAATCCAGCAAGCCATGTATTGCCAGGTTTTAAGAAAGTAAAACCGCAGGTTTATGCTGGTTTATTCCCAGTTAGCTCTGACGATTATGAGGCTTTCCGTGATGCATTAGGTAAATTAAGTCTAAACGATGCATCGCTGTTCTATGAGCCAGAAAACTCAACGGCTTTAGGTTTTGGTTTCCGTTGTGGCTTCTTGGGGCTTTTACACATGGAGATCATTCAAGAGCGTTTAGAGCGTGAATACGATCTTGATTTGATTACTACAGCACCAACTGTAATTTATGAAGTTGAAATGACCAATGGTGAAGTGGTTTATGTGGATAGTCCATCAAAACTGCCGCCATTAAATAATATTGCGGAAATTCGAGAGCCGATTGCAGAGTGTAATATGCTCGTGCCACAAGAATTCTTAGGAAATGTCATCACCCTTTGTGTGGAAAAACGTGGCGTACAAACTAATATGGTATATCACGGTAACCAGATTGCGTTAACTTATGAAATCCCAATGGGCGAAGTAGTATTAGATTTCTTCGACCGCTTGAAATCAACATCGCGTGGTTATGCGTCTTTGGATTATGGTTTCAAACGTTTCCAAGCAGCGGACATGGTACGTGTGGATATCATGATCAATGGTGATCGTGTCGATGCGTTAGCGTTAATCGTTCATAAAGATAATGCTCCTTATCGTGGTCGAGAATTGGTTGAAAAAATGCGTGAACTGATTCCACGTCAACAATTTGATATCGCTATCCAAGCCGCGATTGGTAACCACATTATTGCGCGTTCAACGGTAAAACAATTGCGTAAAAACGTATTAGCAAAATGTTATGGTGGTGATGTGAGCCGTAAGAAAAAACTTTTACAGAAACAGAAAGAAGGTAAAAAACGAATGAAATCTTTAGGTAACGTGGAAGTGCCGCAAGAAGCGTTTTTAGCGATCTTACATGTTGGTAAAGATAAATAGGAAAGTAGAGCAATGTCGAATGTATTTTTTATTCTGTTGTTAGCCGTAGGCTTTGCTGGTTGGAAAGCGTTAGATTATTTCCAGCTGCCTAACACATTTAGTATTTTATTGCTGATTTTAACCGCACTTTCCGGCATTTTATGGTGTTATCACCGCTTTGCCGTGATGCCGAGACGTCGTCGTCAAATTGCACGCGCAGAACAACGTTCAGGCAAAGCATTAACGGATGAAGAAAAAGCGAAAATTGACCCTATTTCAGAAGGTTCAGAATTTATTTCTTCGCTTTTCCCCGTGTTATCCGTGGTGTTTCTTGTACGTTCATTTATTTTTGAGCCGTTTCAGATTCCATCAGGATCAATGGAAGCGACGTTACGCGTAGGGGATTTTCTCGTTGTTAATAAATATACTTATGGTATTAAAGACCCTATTTTCCAAAATACGATTATTGAAGGTAACAAACCAGAACGTGGTGATGTAATTGTGTTTAAAGCACCGGAGCAAGCGTTACTTCGTACAAGTTTAGGGGCAACACGAGCGGCTTATGCTGAAAATCTTGCGTTAACATCTAAAAACAATATGTCTGGTGTAGATTACATTAAACGTATTATAGGGAAAGGCGGTGACCGCATTATCCTTGATGTTGAAAAAAGTGCTTTAACACTGGTTTATGGCAAAGATGGCAAACCTTGCGAAGTAGATTGCCAAACTAAAGCGTTTGAATATAAACAAGAACCCACAAATCCAGCATTCCCAACGCAAGTGGAATATTTGGAAATCGGTGACGTGACACACAGTATTTTAGTGGAGCCAATGCGCCGTTATTCGGGGATTGAATTCTATCCACAAGAAGGCTTACCTACTGCTGAATGGATTGTGCCTGAAGGGCAATATTTTGTGATGGGGGATAACCGTGATCATAGTGATGACAGCCGTTTTTGGGGATTTGTACCAGAAAAAAATATCGTGGGTAAAGCCACTTATATTTGGATGAGTTTAGAAAAAGAACCAAATGAGTGGCCTACAGGCTTCCGTTTAGACCGTTTCTTTACAAAAATTAATTAATATGAATCATTTAGATCGTCTGGAACGAAAAATTGGTTATCAATTTTCCGATCTAAAAAATTTAAAATTGGCACTGACACACCGCAGTGCCTCCACTCAACATAATGAACGCCTAGAATTTCTAGGTGATTCGATTCTCAATTATGTCATCGCGGATGCGCTTTATCATCAATTCCCTCGTTGTAATGAAGGTGAACTTAGCAGAATGCGTGCCACATTAGTTCGTGAGCCAACCCTGGCGATGATTGCCCGCAATTTTGAGCTAGGGGATTATATGTCCTTAGGTTCTGGTGAATTGAAAAGTGGTGGCTTTCGTCGTGAATCGATTTTGGCGGATTGTGTTGAAGCAGTAATTGGCGCAATGGCATTAGATAAGCAGAACAAGCGGCCGCAGAACAAATCTTAAAAACATTGGAAATTAAATGACCGAATTAAATCAAGAACAAGAGACCTATTGTGGCTTTATCGCTATCGTAGGTCGCCCAAATGTAGGGAAATCTACCCTGTTAAATAAAATTTTGGGACAAAAAATCTCGATTACGTCTCGCAAGGCGCAAACTACGCGTCACCGTATTGTGGGAATTAAAACGGAAGGTATCTACCAGGAAATTTACGTCGATACGCCGGGACTTCATATTGAAGAAAAACGCGCAATTAACCGTTTAATGAACCGTGCAGCAAGCTCAGCAATAGGGGATGTGGATCTCATTATTTTTGTTGTAGATGGTACACATTGGAATGCCGATGATGAAATGGTGTTAAATAAATTACGTAATGCCAAAGCGCCTGTCGTACTCGCCATCAACAAAATTGATAACATCAAGAATAAAGATGATTTATTGCCATTTATTACCGATTTAGGCAGTAAGTTTAACTTACCTTATTCGGTAACGGTTGAAATTGAACAATTTAAAGTAAATGAGCGTGGTACTTATGAAATCAATGGCTTGATTTTAGTTGAACGCGAAGGCCAAAAGAAAATGGTGATAGGTGCTCAAGGGCAAAAAATTAAAACCATTGGTATGGAAGCGCGCGCTGATATGGAACGCTTATTTGATAATAAAGTACACCTTGAACTTTGGGTAAAAGTGAAGTCCGGTTGGGCGGATGATGAACGTGCCTTAAGAAGTTTAGGTTATATGGATGAATAAAAAACTTGAGTAATACTCTATACCGTCCTATTATTAGAAACATATTTATGTTTTTTAATAAAAACAAGGAGATGGTAGATGAGTATCTATGCCTTAAAACCCAAATTTCAGAATTTACTTCGGCCTTTAGTTAGGCAATTAGCGGCAAAAGGCGTAACGGCAAATCAAGTTACGCTAATTGCCTGCTTACTTTCTATTTTACTCGGTGTGGTTCTCGCACTATTTCCGACATTTTCTTCTCTTTTCTTCCTTATCCCTATTTGGTTGTTTTTGCGTATGGCGTTGAATGCCATTGATGGCATGCTCGCACGTGAATTTAATCAAAAAAGTCGATTAGGGGGCTATCTTAATGAGATTACTGATGTCGTTTCAGATGCGGCTCTTTATTTTCCTTTTGCTTTTGTCGCACCTTTTGATGGTATTCAAATCTCAAGTATTATTTGGCTTGCCGCGTTGAGTGAGTTATGTGGCATTTTAGGGCAAGTTCAAGGCAAAACGCGTCGTTATGATGGCCCAATGGGTAAAAGTGATCGTGCATTCGTATTTGGTGTGTTCGGTTTACTCTATGCGGTGAATGGTAGCTTGCATTCACTTTTCTGGTGGGTAGCCAATATCGTCATTATTTTGCTCATTGTGACTTGTATTAAGCGAGTAAAAAATGGTTTAGCCGAAGTGACGGAATAATAGGAGCAAATATGTTTGCGAGATTAATCGATTTTTTATTGTGTCGTTTTGCTTCTTTTATTACAGGCGTTCGACCACAACCCGCAATTGCGGAACAATCTTCAGAAGGGCATCGAGTCTATTTTGCCAATCATAATAGCCATGGGGATTTTATCTTACTTTGGATTTCATTACCTTATGAAGTAAGAAAACAAACTCGCCCTGTTGCAGGCAAAGATTATTGGACGAAAGGCGCAATTCGTCGCTTTTTAGCCTATAAAGTGTTTAATATGTTACTGATTGAACGTAATAGCCAAGATCCAAAAGCTGCCATACGACAAATGAGTGAAGCATTAGTCAATGACTCCCTGATTATTTTTCCTGAAGGAACTCGTAAGATAGATGATGATTTACCACTTCAGCCGTTTAAAAGTGGATTGTTTTATTTAGCCAAAGAAAACCCCGATTGTAAATTTGTGCCCGTTTGGATTAGCAATATGAATAATGTTTTACCAAAAGGCTTTATTTTACCGATCCCGTTGTTATGTGATCTTTATGTCGGTGAACCATTAAAGATTGGGACAGATGAGACTAAAGGTGAATTTTTAACACGCGCTCAATCGGCATTATTAAGTTTAAACATCAGTGAAAAAGGCAAATCTTAGGAGTAAATGATGACAGAAATATGGCAACTCTTCGGTGGTTTATTTATCGCCTTAATTTTTGCTTCCACAGTGGGATATGTTTTAAAACGCAGAGCGGGTGTGGATACACCGAATAGCGTTATTGATAACCTGAATGCACGCATCAATGCTTGGTGGGTGATGATTGGTATTATCTTTATTGCGAGCTTATTGGGCTTTTATGGCGTGATTGTACTCTTTTTGATTATTTCATTTATGGGATTGCGTGAGTTTCTTTCTCTATTGAATATTCGTCGAGGCGATCATCTTGCACTCGCAGCCTGTTTTTATGTGATCTTACCATTACAGTATTTTTTAGTCGCCATTGATTGGTTTAGTATGTTTACTATCTTCATTCCAGTATATGGTTTCTTATTTTTACCGATTCTTTCAGCATTACTGGGTGACCCTGCGAATTTCTTAGATCGTTCTACGAAAATTCAGTGGGCATTGATGATTAGTGTATTCTGTATTTCACATATTCCGGCTTTACTGACACTGGATATCTCAGGTTATGAAGGAAAAAATCTTTTATTAATGATCTTCTTAATCTTGGTGGTACAGTCCAGCGATGTGTTGCAATACGTTTGGGGTAAACTCTTCGGCAAACATAAAATTGCACCAACCTTGTCCCCATCTAAAACAGTAGAAGGCTTTGTTGGTGGTGTATTAAGTGCAAGTTTATTAGGTATATTACTTCATTGGATGACTCCATTTAATGCATGGCAGGCGTTTTTAATGAGCATGTTAATTTGCCTAATGGGATTCTTAGGTGGGCTCGTGATGTCAGCAATGAAACGCAGTATGGGCGTGAAAGACTGGGGGAATATGATCAGCGGCCATGGTGGTATTTTAGATCGTATGGATTCGCTTTGTTTCTCCGCACCAATTTTCTTCCATTTACGTAATAAATCGAGCACAAATTTTTCATCACAATGAATGTTGAATTTTTGGATATCGAGTTTCGGGAACATATACATCGCTCCCATTGGTTTTACGCAGCTAACACCAGGGATTTGAGTGAGTAATTCGTAGGCTTTATTGCGTTGCTCAAGTAAACGACCGCCAGGTTGAATAAACTCATTAATGCTTTGATAGCCACCTAATGCGGTTTGAATGGCGTGCTGCATTGGCACATTTGCGCATAAACGCATAGATGCTAGCATATCCAAGCCTTCAATATAGCCTTTTGCGTGTTGTTTTGGACCATTTAAAATCATCCAACCTTGACGGAAACCTGCAACACGATACGCTTTTGATAAACCATTGAATGTAATCGTTAATACATCTGGTGCAAGGGCGGCGATATGGTGGTGGACAGCACCATCGTAGAGAATTTTGTCATAAATTTCATCCGCAAAAATAATCAGATTATTTTCACGTGCAACCTCGATAATTTCTTCGAGTAATGCTTTGCTATATACCGCACCAGTCGGGTTATTTGGATTGATTACCACGATAGCTTTAGTTTTGGCATTGACTTTCGCGCGAATATCATCAATAGCAGGGAACCAACCCGCTTCTTCATCACATAAATAATGTACCGCTTTTCCGCCAGAAAGCGTCACCGCAGCCGTCCATAACGGATAATCTGGCATTGGGACTAATACTTCATCACCATCATTAAGAAGGGCTTGCATTGACATGGTAATCAATTCAGACACACCATTCCCGATGTACACATCGTTTACCGTTGAATCATGAATACCTTTGGATTGGTAGTATTGCACGATAGCTTTACGTGCAGAATACAAGCCTTTAGAGTCACAATAACCTTGTGCAGAAGGTAAGTTGCGGATGACATCAACTAAAATTTCATCTGGCGCTTCAAAGCCAAATGGGGCAGGGTTACCGATATTCAGTTTTAAGATTTTGTTGCCTTCTTCTTCTAGGCGTAAAGCTTCTTTGTGAACCGGTCCGCGAATATCGTAGCAAACGTGTTCTAATTTGTCTGATTTTGGAAATGAGCGCATTAATAACATCCTATGATAATTAGATTTTCATTCAAAAATTATGTCTAATTTACGCTTAAATTCTTATCTTGAAAAGATTTAATAAAAAAATTTTTTGAATGTATTAAAGTGCGGTAGAATATGGGCTAATTTTTTGTGTATTTTATTATTTTTCATGGGCCTTTTAGAACAAGCTAAATCTGCGCTAATTCGCCAATTTGACGCTTTGGCGACAACAGATCCGCAAGCATCTATTGTACATCTTCAAACGAAGGTGGAATCGGATGTTGATCTTTTGGCGTGGATGAAAGGGCAGCCAGTTTATCCGCAATTTTATTTGCGTTTTCGTGATGAAGCTAAAACCGTCGCTGCCGTGGGTAAAGTGCGGTCATTTTCAGATGTGAATTTGGCACAGCAATTTATTCAAGAGCATGATTTTCCTTTAGTGGGCGGTTTACAGTTCCAAGGTGAAAGTCAGTTTATTTTGCCGCAAGTTTTAATTGAACAGCAAAATGGTGAGACCGTAGTTTCAGTTTTTGTTGAAACAAATGAGCTTGCTTCGGCAAAAACGATTTTGAATTCATTTGAAAAAATGACCGCACTTTTACCGCTCAATCAATTAACCATCGAAAGTGTAGCGCCAAAAGCGAATCAAGACACGTGGTGTGATTGGGTCAATCAAGCGCTCACTCGAATTCGACAAGGGGAATTAACCAAGATCGTCTTAGCAAATGAAACAGTGTTTCGTATTCAAGGTGAGTTAAACGGAAAAGATTTTCTTGCTGCAAGCCAAGCCAAAAATAGCGGTTGTTACCATTTTCTATGGGCAGATAACGCCCAAAACTATTTTGTGGGATCGACGCCAGAACGCTTATTTTCACGTGATAATCGTCTGTTATTTACGGAGGCCCTTGCGGGCACTGCTCCTGTTAGTGATAATCC
>JAGZXE010000137.1:0-2997 GCA_018378615.1 Parahaemophilus parainfluenzae | reverse complement strand
AGCATCAAGTTCAGGATTGCCTGTCACAAATGTGACATTCATGGTTGAACGGTTTTCTTTAGCCACTACGTTACGATAGAGTTTGCTGCTATCAATGTAGTCATAAAGGGTTTGTGCTTTCACTGCGTTACGTTTTGCAATTTCTTTTAAGCCGCCAATTGCTTGAATGTGTTTGAAAACCAATGAACAGAGATACCACGCAAAGGTTGGCGGGGTATTGATCATGGAATCGGCATCACGTTGTGTGGCGTAATTCCAAATTGATGGTGTCGCTTGGCGAGCATGACCAATTAAATCATCGCGAATAATCACAAGTGTAATCCCTGCTGGACCAAGATTTTTTTGTGCACCAGCGTAAATGACACCAAATTTGCTAATATCAATTTCGCGAGAGAGCACATTAGATGACATATCGGCTACAAGTACCGCATTGCCCACATTCGGTACATCAAAAATTTCAACACCACTGATGGTTTCATTTGGGCAATAGTGAACGTAATCGTATTGTTCTGCAATGTCGCTGAAATCAAGGTTGGTAATGCGAGTGTGATCACCATTTTCCACAATGGTAATTTCATCAATTTCAGCAAAGTTACGCGCTTCTTTCGCAGCGGTTGCAGACCAGTGACCGCTATTTAAGTAAAGTGCTTTACCTTTCTCTCCAATTAGGTTCATCGGTAAGGCTGCAAATTGACCACGTGCCCCACCTTGTAGGAATAACACGCGATAATTATCTGGAATGTTATATACCTCGCGCAGATCTTTTTCTGCTTGAGTAATCAATTCCATAAAATATTTGCCACGGTGGCTGACTTCCATCACAGACACACCTTGACCAAGCCAGTTAGTTAGCTCAGCTTGTGCTTTGTGTAGTACCTCAGGGAAAATCATGGCTGGACCAGCACTAAAATTAAAGACTTTTGACATTGTGTTTCCTTATTTTATTTTGAATAGATTCTTCATTTTTACCACTACCGAATAGGATAATCAACTAAATCAAACAGTTTTTTGATCTAATCCATCAATTTAAATTTAAGCTTTTGACGGGGACCAAAAAAAAAGCTACATTACCCGAAGTTTATTTTTAACTTTGAGAGAGTCGATCATGGGAAATGTAAATAAATCCTTCCAAGAAGTATTAGAGTATGTGCGTTTATATCGTTTAAAAAATAAACTTAAGCGTGACATTGAAGACAACAACCGCAAAATTCGTGATAACCAAAAACGTGTCTTATTATTAGATAACTTAAATCAATATATTCGTGATGATATGAGCATTGAAGATGTTCGTGCAATTATCGAAAATATGCGTGATGACTATGAAGGTCGTGTAGATGATTACAATATTCGCAATGCAGAACTTTCTACTCAACGCCGTGAAACGAGCAACAAGATGAAAGAACAGAAAAAAGCACACGCGAAATTAGTGCAAGACGCGAATAAAATCACGTTATAAAATCTTAAAAGAAATGACCGCACTTTGTTGAAGTGCGGTCATTTTTTATGGTGTTTTTAGGATGAACTATAAATGATTAAACATCATAAGTGCCCATCACCACAGCTTGATCTAGAATATGCCCTTGCATCGCAAAATGTAGATCATTAAAACGGAATCCCGGTTTAAGGTTAAGTTTGGTATCGAGCGCATATACAATAAGCTCGTAACGATGCAAGCAGTTTGGTGGTGCCATACCACCATAGAATGAGGCTTCTTCGATATCAAATTGACCTAATTTACTCGCCCAAGTATTTGCACCTTGTACATAATCTGTTGCAGTTTGGCTTTCATTTTCGTGGATAACGGTACGTTCAAGATCCGCAATGAGCCAATGAATCCACACAAAACCACTTGCCGTAATTGCATCTTTATCTTCTAAGACAACCGCAAAGGATTGAGTACCTTGAGGGGCATCGTGAATTTCAAATGGAATAGAGTAGGTCGGCATACCATTTGGGCTAAATTGTGTGCCGCGTTTGCCATATTTGTCTTCAAAAGCACCATTTTGAATGGCTGAACTGGTTACAAACATTGTTTTCTCCTTAATTTCTCACGGAATACACTTTAAATTTGGTGGTTTGAGCAAGGACTTCAAACTTACCGAAATGTTGCGCTAATAAATCGGGATAGGGCAGAAATGCATTAGCAACAATACGAAGTTCACCACCTGCGGTCAAATGCCATTTTGCTTGTTGAATAAGTTCTTTCACCGCATGATAAGCGGTATCGATTCCATCGTGGAAAGGCGGGTTTGAAATAATCAGATCAAATTTTCCCTCAATATGGGAAAACACATCACTTGCGATAACCTGACCTTCAAGCTGGTTTTCAGCAAGTGTTTGACGGGCAGAGTGAATTGCCATCGCATGAATATCGGTCATTGTGATATCCGCTTTAGGGTGATGTTTTTTGATCATGGAACCTATGACGCCTGCCCCACAACCAACGTCTAACACTTTGCCTTGAATTGGTGACGTTAAAGTAGAAAGTAGAAGTGATGTGCCACTATCAAGTTCATTGGCACTAAATACACCAGGTAAACTGTAAATACGGAGATCGCCTAATGCATCATTTTGGTAGCATTTCCAATAAGATTGAAGATCAAAGTGCGGTTGTTTTTGTAAGGAAAAATGGTATAAACCGCAACGACGTGCTGAGTCGATTTTGCCAATTTCACCATAAGGTTCAAGCAGTTTTTCAGCTGAACGGACGCCACAACGATTTTCACCGATAATCAATACTTCTTGACCAATTTTACTTTTGGCGAGTAGTTGCATCAGTTGAAAATTTACTTCTTGTTTATTCTTTGTCCAATAATAAATAATTAAATCGGCTTGCGGTTGAAATTCAACCTCAAAATTGACCGCACTTTGGGTTTTAGCATAATCAAAATACCAGCTCCAAATTTGTACGGATTGACAATGTTTTTGCAATATTTGAGGAAAATCATCATTAATGCCACCGGCAAGAAGAATTGATTTACCGTTAAAAAGGGGAAG
>JAGZXE010000136.1:0-6149 GCA_018378615.1 Parahaemophilus parainfluenzae | reverse complement strand
ATTATCATCAATTTATTAAATTATTTCGCATCTTTGTTATCAGCAGGTTTTTCATTTGCTTTTAACATATCCGCAGGAATAAAGCTTTGTTGTACTTTTTCCATGTGTGGAAGGTTATGCGCAATACCTTTGTGACAATCGATACAGGTTTTGTTTTGTTCCTGTGCAAGTGCGTGCATTTGTTGTGCCACAGTTTTTTGTTGAGTAAAGTCCATATCATTGAAGTTATGGCAGTTACGGCACTCTTGTGAGTTATTCGCTTTCATACGCGCCCATTCGCGTTCAGCCATTTCTAAACGATGTTTTTCGAATTTTTCTTTAGTATCGACTTTACCTGTAAAGTGAAATAACCCCACCAATTGCCATTTTGCTCGGAGAGCGTAACCAACGGCAAACTTTCTGAATGCTTGATTTAATCATGGTTTAGCTCCTTATTTACCTTGCATTTGACGAATAGTTTCAAATTTATTTTGAATAATTGGATTCACGTCAGTTTGTTGAACGTGGCATTGTAAACAGAAATAACGACGTGGCGAAGTGCCTTCTGTTTTTTGTCCATCACGTGTTAAGAAATGGCTTTCAGGTACGCGAGGTGCACCCGTTGTTGGAGCAACATCCGGAGAGTGACAGCCTAAACATTGGTTAGCATTTTTCGTCACTTGTAAACCACGAATGCTGTGTGGAACAAGTGGAGGTTGGTTAGGGAAGGTTACAGGAATATTACCAACATCTTTATAAGGATTCGTAAATGCTGGTGCAACACTTTCTGCTGTTTTATCAATGCTGTTTGCAACTTGCGGTGCATCAGCAAATGCCAATCCACTACATAAAGCCAGCATGAAAATAAATGATTTTTTCATGAAATCCACTCCATTAAATAATTAAATATTTTTAATTTTTATTTGTTTCTCAAAGCGAGAGCCAAATTTAAATACATTTTCTGCGCAAACGTCAATACAGCGTCCACAAGTAATACAATCTTTTGCCAATATAATTTGGCTATCTTCAGGTCCACCGTGTAAAGGAAGTCTTAATACTTGCGGTTCTGGGCAAACATTATAACAGTCCATACAACGGTCACAGCGATCGCGATCGACTACATTAATTTTAATCAGGCTTTTAGCACCAATGACGCCATAGATTGCACCAATTGGACAAAGGTGACCACACCAGCCATGCTCAGCAACAAGTAAGTCAAATAAAAAGATGACTGTGACCAACCAAAGGGTTGCACCTGTTCCAAAGACAAAGATGCGTCCAAGTGCTGCGACTGGGTTTATCCACTCCCATAAGAGCGTCCCCGTTATTGCACTACCAACTAAAATCACCGCTAAAATCACCCAATAATCGTTGTGATTTCTGGTAGGTAACCTGTCGCTAAACTTTCAGCTGTAATCAATGGATCTGTCAATGGCACAGTATCCAAAAGCATGCTTGAGCTGTAATTGCCCTTTAGAATCCAAACTTGCCAAATCGGGCCGCTTAAGAACATTAAAATAATACTTAATTGACTGATTCGACGTAGAATTAAAAAGCGATAAGCATGCCACCAACCGAGTTTTTGGCGAGCTTCTAAGCCTGCATCTTTAGGCTTATTCGGGGTATATTTTTCAGCCATTATTTAACCCCCTTAATGTTTAAGTCCAGATTAGGGAATTGCTCAGCTTCTGGGACTGTCGTTGGATTCGGTACATAATCCATTGTTGCACGATTCGGTGTTGCCACTTTTTGGTTTGGTTGAACCTGCATTGGTTGATAAACTGGCTCATGTAAACCTTCCGGCATACGAGCATCCATTGCTGGACGTAAGCCATCCGGATGTTGTTCCTCAATTAAGGACTTTCCGGCATTTTGTTTTTCTTTCCAACCTAAGCGATAGTGACGACCAAGTAAGCCTTTGGCAATATCCATCGGTAAGACTTTAATTGCTGCTTCTTCTAATACACAGGCTTGTTCGCATTTACCGCATCCAGTGCAAGCATCAGAGTGAACCGTTGGAATAAGCTTCGCATGAATACCTGTACGATCATTATGAATACGTTCAAGTGTAATCGCTTTATCCACTAATGGGCAAACGCGATAACAAACATCACACCGCAAACCTTGCCAGTTAAGACAAGTTTCATGGTCTAGCAATACCGCTAATCCCATTCTTGCATCATTGATATCTTTGAGTTCTTCACTTAATGCGCCACTTGGACAAGCATTCATACAAGGAATATCAGGACACATTTCGCAAGGTTTATCCCGCGCGATAAAATAAGGTGTGCCTGCTTCCATTGGAGAAATTAGCGAGGCTAGGTACAACATATCATATGGACAGGCTTGGACACATTGCCCGCAGCGGGTACAAGCTGCCAAGAAATCCTTTTCTGGTAAAGCACCAGGTGGACGTAAAGCAACCCCATCTTTAGCTTTAGCTTGTTGTTGCTGTAAGCCAAGAATCACACCAGCTCCACATACTCCGACGGCTGTTCTTGTCACATTTTTTAAAAACTGACGACGGTTAGGATCAAGTTTCATCTGCGTTTCCTTTTATAACGGTCTAGTTTTGTCAAAACTTTGCAAAATTCGACCGCTCTTATTTTAAATTCCTCTCTTTATATGAAGAGAGGAGTGACTAGAAACGAAAGGGAAAACTTACGCTTTCACCACTTTAACCGCACATTTTTTGAAGTCGGTTTCGCCAGAGATTGGGTCAGTTGCATCCAATGTTAATTTGTTTGCGAGCTGACCTGCATCAAAGAAGGTGGTGTAAATTAAGCCCTGAGGACATTTGTTACGACCACGGGTATCTAAGTAAGAAACCATTTCTCCACGACGTGTAATCAATTTCACTTTATCCCCATGGCGTAAGCCATATTTTTTCGCATCTGCTGGGTGCATCCACACTAAGTTGTTCGGGAATGCACGGTGTAATTCAGGTACACGACGTGTCATGGTACCAGTATGCCAGTGTTCAAGAACACGACCCGTACATAACCATAATGGATATTCTTCATCTGGCGATTCTGCTGGCGCTTCATAAGGTACACCTAGAATAATCGCTTTTTTATCTGGATAGCCATAGAATGCGATATCTTCACCTGGTTTGACATACGGGTCAAAGCCTTCACGGTAACGCCATAAGGTTTCTTTACCATCCACAACCGGCCAACGTAAACCACGTACTTGGTGATAAGTATCGAATGGTGCTAAGTCATGACCATGTCCACGACCGAAATCAGCGTATTCTTCGAATAAACCTTTTTGTAAGTAGTAACCAAAGTGATCTGCTTCATCATTGATGTATCCCGGAACATCTGTTGGTACTTTATATTTGTTTACTTCACCATTTTCGTAAAGCACTTCATATAAAGTCTTACCACGATATTCTGGCATTTGAGCTAATAATTCTTCACCCCACACTTCATCCGTTTTGAAGTATTTAGAGAATTCAACAATTTGCCATAAGTCAGAACGAGACTCACCTGGACCTTTTACTTGTTGGCGCCATAATTGGGTACGACGTTCTGCATTACCATAGCCCCCTTCTTTTTCTACCCACATACAAGTTGGAAGAATTAAGTCAGCAGCTACTGCAGAAACGGATGGGTAAGGGTCTGAAACAACGATGAAGTTTTCAGGGTTACGCCAACCAGGGAAAATTTCGTCGTTAATGTTTGGACCACCTTGCATATTGTTGGTGGACATTTGCCATAAGAAATTTAGTTTACCGTCTTTTAAGGCACGGCTTTGTTGTACAGCTGCGTATCCAGGTACAGTTGGAATGGTACCTTTTGGTAATTTCCATTTTTTCTCAGCGATTTCAACGTGTTTAGGATTGGTTACTACCATGTCCGCTGGTAAACGGTGAACGAAAGTACCTACTTCACGTGCGGTACCACAAGCTGAAGGTTGACCAGTTAATGAGAACGGACCACAACCTGGTTTAGAAATTTTACCGGTTAATAAGTGTACGTTATAGGTCATGTGGTTAACCCATACACCTGTTTATTAACGAAGTCCCAGTTTACTTTATCGTTTTGGATAATGTAGTTTGCGATGTAGTTAAGGATTGCAAGGTCTGAATGTGGATTAAACACGATAGGCACATCAGCTAATTCAAACGAACGGTGTTCGAATGTTGACATAACCACCACTTTCACATTATCAGAAGAAAGACGACGGTCAGAAATACGAGACCATAAAATTGGGTGCATTTCTGCCATGTTTGAACCCCAAAGCACAAATGCATCAGTTTTTTCGATGTCGTTATAGCAGCCCATAGGTTCATCCATACCGAATGTACGCATAAACGCAACTGCTGCAGATGCCATACAGTGACGAGCATTCGGGTCGATAGTATTAGAACGGAAACCAGCTTTCCAAAGTTTTACTTTTGCATAGCCTTCATAGATGGTGGTTTGACCGGAAGAGAACATCCCTACAGCATTTGGTTCTTTTTTCTTCAGGATATCTTTGATTTTTTCCGCCATGATAGTGAAAGCTTGATCCCAAGAAACCGGTGTAAAGTCACCTTCTTTATGGAATTTACCATCTTTCATACGTAATAACGGAGTTTGTACACGGTCTGCACCGTACATGATTTTAGAAAGGAAGTAACCTTTGATACAGTTTAAACCGCGGTTTACCTCTGCATCCGGGTCACCTTGAGTTGCGACAACTCGACCATCTTTGGTTCCTACCAATACGCTACATCCTGTACCACAGAAACGGCATGGGGCTTTATCCCATTTGATGCCCATATCTTCGGTCGCATTTACCTGTTTAACAGGGATGCTCATACCGGCAGCCGCTGCTGCTGCAAGTGCAGCATTGGCTTTCATAAAATCTCTACGATTAAGTTCCATAGTTTTCCCCACTCATTGTTGAATTTTTAGAATATACAAATAATATGTATTCCTAAGTTATTTATTTTTCATCTAAGTAATTAGAAATTAAAGAAACGACAATAACCCCAGGAATATCTTTAATTTCATCCATCAGATCTGCTAACGCTAATTGACGATTACTTTCAAGAGTGACCACCAATTTGCCTTCATCAGACTTCTCGCCATGAATTTCAGCCGTTGGAATCGCTAAAATGGCTTCTTTGACTTGGTTAAGTTTTTCTGGTCTGGCTTGCACAACAATACTGCATACATACCAGTTTTCATTTTCGCTAAATTGATTCATCTGTATTTGTTTCAAAATTAATAATTTTTATTGCTTTTGTCGGGCAAACACTTAAACAAGCGCCACACCCATTACAGCTTGCTAAATCTAACATTGGTTTTGCTACACCACCAAGTTGTAATCGAAAACGGATGGCGTTCATCGGACAACTGTCTTGGCAACTTCGACATTCCACCCGATTTTCTGTTAGACATTGCGTTGTAATCTTAACTTTATGTGTCCAAGGTTCTTCTTCTAATGAACGAAAAATCGGTTGTTCGCATACTAAAACACATTTTTGGCAGAACGTGCATTCGCCCTTGTCAAATTGTATTTCAGGAAAGCCACCATCACCTTTTACAATAATTTGGGTTTCACATACCAGTATGCAATCACCACAGCGGGTACATTTATCCGTAAAGTCTGCTTCGTTAATTGACCAAGGTGGACGTATAGCATTAATACCTTGAATTTTAGCGCTTTCAGAATGTAACGATTGCAAAAACTGCCCACGTAATAACTGTCTGCGAGAAGGGTTCTCAATCGCCATATTTTTCTTTAAAATTCGGTATTTTCAGAGGGTGCATTATCTAGTTCTAATGATAAAATAGTAACTACCTAAAAGGAGTAATTTTTAAAAAATATACACTTTTATTGAGTTAGATCAAGGATATTTTTAAAACATGTCATTAATGTAAATAAATTGTTAAAAAATAAGTGAAAATGATTATTAAAAAGGGCGGAAAGCCCGCCCTTAAAAATATTTAAAACATTATGCGTTTTTGGTTGGGTAATCCCACCAAATATCGAATAATTCGCTGATTTCGATTTGTTGCAATTTATTCTCTTCTAACCATTTTTGCACTAATTGGCGATGGCTTTCATCACATTTGCCGATTTTCTCTAAGCAAACTAAGCCTTCCCAATGTAAATAGCCGCTACCTTCATAAGCTAAGCCGTTTGGTTGAATCACTTCAGCAATAAAACGATCA
>JAGZXE010000135.1:0-3045 GCA_018378615.1 Parahaemophilus parainfluenzae | reverse complement strand
CATTATGACCAGCATCAGGAATAATCGTTAAATCAAGTTGATTATCCTCTGCCATTTGACGAAACTTCTGATCTCGTTCACCACAAAAATAAAAAAATGGCAGCAAACTTGACCGCACTTTCTCTCGGAAATCAGGCTGCTTGGCAAGACTAGTTGCTAATAACATATGACCAATATTTGCTCCACAATTGGCTTTTCGCTTTTCCATTAATGCTTTGCGTTGCTGTTCATTTAAATGAGAAAAAACAGGCTGTTGATACCAATCTTCAAGTACGGTTTCAGGCTTTTCATGGAAAAAACGCTCAGCCCACATATTGTCATTGACCAGACGACTTCGTTTTTCTTGTTCTGACGGTAAACCTAAATTCGCCCCTTCTAAAATCACTGCCTGTAAATTGCCTCTTTGCACTTGAGCTTGCAGCGCATAATATTGTGCGATTCGTCCACCAAGTGAATAACCAATTAAGATATAAGGCTCATCTTTTATGAGATGTTGAATTTGTTCTTCAAGGAACTGAGCGGTTTGCTCAAAATCTTCAACGGCAACAACTTTATTCTCACCGTGAAACGGTAAATCGAGAGAGAAACAACGAAAGTGCGGTAGATTTTCGATGACTTTTTGCCAATCTGATTTCGTACCTAATAAACCATGAAGAAAAACAAGATTCATCATAATAATGCCATATAAAGAAATCCCCTCTATATAAGAGGGGAAAGAAATTATTCACCAATCACCGCGTGGCTGATTTGTTCAATCAAGCGCTTATAGGTTGCGCTGCCATCACTTGGGTTTGTTTTGATTTCAATTAATGTCGCACGGCGGCGAGTATAAGCTTGTTTTAACACGGAGCTTAAATCTGCCCAGGTGTAAGGCAAGGCATATTTTAAGCCAAACATTGCCGCGACTTGAGAGAAATCACCATTATGTGGCAAGCGATAGAACTGCTCTTTCACCTCTTCATCCACCGGCAACATATCAAAGATTGCACCACCATTATTGTTAATCACAAAAATAATGGTTGGTTGAGTGACATTCTTAAATAAGGCTAAAGAGTTCAAATCATAAAGCGTAGACGTATCGCCAATCATGGCCACCACAGGTTGATCGGCACCGATACCAATACCTGCAGCTGTAGCTAATAAGCCATCAATTCCGCTTGCACCACGGTTAGTGAAAATTGGATACCCTTCAGGTAATTTGGTTAATGCATCAACCAAGCGTACAAAAAGACTGTTTCCTAAGAACAAAATACCGTTGTAAGGTAAAACACGCTCAATATGATGTGCTAATGAAGCTTCATTAAGATTGCCGCCGACTTGTTGTTCGATAAAGGTTGCACAGAATTTAGAAAGCGCAAGTGGTTCGAGCAACCAAGGCTTTTGACGCAATGGCGGGTGTGCACGTAACCAATGATGAGCTTTGGCGTTAAAGCGAGTTTGTGTATGGTGGTTTGGATCAACTGCATTTTGACTTTGCTCCACCACCCAAAATTCGCCTTGGAATTCCGCTAAGAATTGGTTAATCCGTTTACTGATAAAACGAGAGCCAAATTGAATCACAATATCAGCTTGAAGTAATTTTTGCTTCACGGTTTGGTTTGCCAGCCAAATATCCGCATAAGGCATGAGAGGTTCTACACCTGATTGAATATCCGTAAGCAAAATCCACCCCATGGTATTTGCCCATGAGTTAATGCCCATTGCTTGTTCAGGCGTTAATTGTCCTGCCACAATCACACCACGTTTCGTACGCCAAGTATCCCAATTCTCGTGCATTAACACTTCTTGCTGTAACGGTTGATGATCAACCCAATTTTTAGGCTGACTTAACCAACGTTGAATTGGCATTAACCATGGATGACCGTCAATCTCTTGCTCTTGCGCATTATAAAGTGGCTCTGCAAAAGGCACATTGATATGCACCACGCCGGCTTGTTGTTTTTGTTTATAGCAAGCTTGCTCTAACGTAGAAATTAACCATTTCGCCGCATAATCTGCTTGAGGTTTAGGTAAATTCACGCTTGCTACTGGATAATCTGCAAACATATTTTGTTGCACGATCGCTTGATTCGCCCCACATTCCCATAATTCAGGTGGACGATCAGCGGTAAGAATAATTAAATTCACGCCTGTTTGGCGAGCTTCAATAATCGCTGGATATAAATTTGCTGCCGCAGTCCCTGAGGTCACAATCACAGCAACAGGCGCTTGCGTAGATTTTGCAATACCCAAGGCAAAAAAGCCTAAGCCACGTTCATCAAAGTGACTATGGCACGTTGCTCGAGAAGCATTTTGTAAACGCACAGCTTCTAGCGTTAAAGGTGTTGAGCGTGAACCTGGCGCAATACAAAAGTGACTGACCCCTTGGCGAACCAGGGTTTCTAAGATCACCTTTGACCAACAACGATTAAATACGCTTACAGACATTCTTCTTATTCTCCGTTATTCTCTGCAAACAGGGAAATTAGCCCTGCCGCTTTACGTTCAATTTCCAACCACTCTTCTACAGGTTGTGAGCCTTCTACAATACCGGCTCCAGCAAATACACGCACTTGGTTTTCTTCAATAAAAGCCGAACGAATAGTAACACAAAATTCCGAGAGGTTTTGGCTCATCACGCCTAATGTTCCAGCATACCAACTACGATCAAAGGTTTCAATTTCAGCCAGCGCTTTCTTCGCTTGTTGTTGCGGTAAGCCTGACACTGCGGCCGTTGGATGAATCGCTTTCAACAAATCTGCATCCGTACAAAGTGCGGTCAATTTTGCTTGCATTTTTCGAATCAAATGCTGCACTTTTCGTAATGGCTTTAATGCGACATTATCAACGGTAATTTGTTCCACTAAGTGACTGATATTTTGTGAAATATCCTCAACCACCAACCAGTTTTCATTGAGATTTTTTTCATCATTTAGCAACCAATTGGCTCGTTCATTATTTTCACTCGGATTATCACTAACAGGAGCAGTGCCCGCAAGGGCCTCCGTAAATAACAGACGATTATCACGTGAAAATAAGCGTTCTGGCGTCGATCCCACAAAATAG
>JAGZXE010000134.1:0-4724 GCA_018378615.1 Parahaemophilus parainfluenzae | reverse complement strand
TACGCCCATGTTATCGCCTAATACTTCATTCAAAGTGCGGTCAGTATGAAGCACGATTTTGCCTTCTTCGACTTTTTTGTATAAGCGATCGATTAAGATTTTTTCCGCACGGAAACTATCGCGACGGTGGATTAAATGTACTTCAGAGGCAATATTTGCTAAGTAAAGCGCTTCTTCAACGGCGGTATTTCCGCCACCGACAACGGCAACTGGTTTATTACGATAGAAGAAACCATCACAGGTAGCGCAAGCTGAAACGCCGCGGCCTTTATAAGCGGTTTCAGATTCTAACCCGATATAACGTGCTGATGCGCCTGTTGCAATGATTAATGCATCACATGTGAAGGTTTGCATATCGCCATAAAGTTTGAATGGACGAGAAGATAAATCGACTTTGTTAATATGATCAAACACGATTTCCGTTTCAAATTTTTCAGCGTGTTGCAACATACGTTGCATTAAACCTGGACCAGTGGTCATTTCAAAATCACCAGGCCAGTTTTCAATTTCATCCGTGGTGGTAAGTTGTCCGCCTTGTTGAAGACCGGTCACTAGAACAGGTTTTAGGTTTGCACGTGCGGCGTAAATAGCGGCGGTATAACCCGCAGGGCCTGAACCTAAAATTAATAATTTGCTGTGTTTAACGTCTGACATAAAGAATCCTTTGTTTATAAAATAAAGCATGAGGCTTTTTGAATTCGTTCATTATAAAGCCTTCATGCATAAAAAAATAGTTGATCGTATTAGTAAAGCAATGAATACAGCAATCGGCGATATTTATTGGTGATAGGATCCGCATTGCCAATGGCTGATAAAATAGATAAAAACTGTTGTTTCACTTCACCATTTTCCGCAGAAAGATTTTGTTTAAGAATGCTAAATAATAAATCCAATGCTTCTTCGTTTCGATTGGCTTGATGTAGCTGAACTGCCAATTTCAACGCAATTTCAGGCGTTGGATTTTTCGCATAATCCGCTTGTAGTTGTTGAATTTCTGGCGTATCAGCCGCTTTAATTAAAAGCTCGATCTGCGCTTGTAATCCATGCCAACGGCTGTCGCGATCCTGAATCGGAATTTGTGCTAAAATATCTGCCGCAGGCTCCGTTTTCTTCATCGCAATATAGGTTTCCGCATAAAGTAATGCCACATCGCTATTTTTCTTATCTGAAAGCTCCCACGCCTCTTTCAGTAATGGAAGGGCGGAGTTGTAATCTTCCACTTGTAAAAAATCTAAGGCTTTTTGGAATTTTAAATCTTCTTCTTTTGGCAAAATCGCACTCAAACGTTGCAATAAGCTGGCTTCATCTAATACACCAGGGAACGCATCTATTGCTTGAGCTTCTTTGAAAAGATAGGTCGTAGGCAATGCTTGAATACGAAATTGAGCAGCAATCATTTGCTCTGTTTCACAATTGACTAAGCCGAGGATAAATTGTCCTTGATGTTGTTCTGCAACACGTTGTAGGACTGTTGCAAAATCAGCTGATTCTTTATGGCTTGGCGCATAAAAGTTAATGACAAGTGGCGTTTCAACAGAACGTTGCAACGTTTCAGTAAGATTTTGTTCGTTGAGCTCAACGAAGAAAGGTAAATCTGCCATTTTTATTCCTTCATAAATGGAAAATGATGCTTGATTTTAACAAAGTGCGGTCAGTTTTAGAAATGTTTTACAGGAAAAGAAAAGGGCAGTGTTAATCTGCCCTTAATTGAGATGCATTTTTATTCTTTTCTTTCTTCCACTTTATCTTCTGGAAGCACAAGGTTAAGAATTAAGGCAAGTAATGAGCCAACAGTAATGCCTGAACCGAGCACTTCTTTGAAAAAGTGCGGTAATTTATCAAGCAATTCAGGACGAGTCGTCACGGCTAAGCCACAACCAATAGAAATGGCGATGATTAAACCATTACGTTTGCTACGCGCCACTTTATCTAACATTTGGATACCCGCGGCGATAATCATCGCAAACATCATTAAGCCCGCACCGCCCAATACTGGTAATGGAATTGATACAATTAATGCACCGAATACAGGGAATAAGCCCGCTAGTGCTAGAAGCACACCGGTTAGCGCAACCACGTGACGACTTGCCACGCCAGTTAGAGAAATGACACCAATGTTTTGTGAGAATGAAGAGAATGGTGTGGTGGACATAATGGCAGCTAAAGCAGAGCCTAAACCATCGGCTAAAACCCCGCCTCGTAAATGTCTGCCAGTGATTTCGGTTTTGGTGGCATTACCTAGTGCTAAGAAGTTACCGCTTGATTCAACGATTGTCACTAAATAGGCAATGGACATGCCGATAATACCTGAAATAGGGAAAGCTAAGCCAAAGTGTAGTGGTTGTGGAATCGCGAAAGTTTGTGCTTGTTTTACACCTTCAAAGCTCACCCAGCCCATGGCTAAACAAACGATATAACCAGTCATCATCCCAATAACGATGGCGGCTGCAGAGAAAATCCCTTTTCCCCATTGTACAAGGGCTACCACGATCACTAAGACAAAGCTCGCCATCATTAAATTTTCTGGCGTCGCATAATTTGCATCACCACGTTGACCACCTGCGAACCAGTCAACGGCAACAGGAATGAGGCTTAAGCCGATCATCATGACGACAGTCCCCGTCACAAGTGGTGGGAACAATTTACGAATATACGGCATGAAAAAGCTGCCGATAATCATCACCAAAGAACCAATGAGAGAAGAACCTAATATACCGGCGATGCCATATTCACTGAAACGCAAGTAAATGTTGTGCGGCAAGGAGTAAACTCAATCCGAAAGGTGGTTTGTCTTCCACCGTATAAAGCAGGTTGTTATTCATTTGGTTTCCCTAAGTAAAAAAATTGTGCGAATTATACGTTAATTTTGATTCGAGGCAAACGTTTGCGTAAATAAAATAAAAAAGTGCGGTTAAAAATCATCTTGTTTTTAACCGCACTTATTCGGTTTTAAAGGTTACATCCAGAAGAGATAAGCAATTGTTCCGATAATTAGCATACAGGTTAAATCAATAAATTTACCTACGCGGATCATTTCGGATTGTTTCACAAAACCTGTCGAGTACACAATCGCATTCGGTGGTGTACCAACCGGCATCATAAAGGCACAGGATGCCCCTAGACCGATAATCATTGCAAAACCAAGTGGTGGCATATTCAGTGCTTGTGCGATAGAAATAAAGATTGGAACCAGTAAAGCTGCACTTGCTGTATTTGAGGTAAACTCAGTTAAACAGACGATAAAGGCCGCAACAATTAATGCCATCACATAGTAGTGGCCACCTTCAATAATGAAGACAATACCATCTGCCATGATTTTACTTGCACCAGACTGAGTCAATACCGAGCTTAAGGTTAAACCGCCACCGAAGAGGAACAGCACGCCCCACTCTGTATTTTCTTGTACTTGTTTCCAACTTGCGATCCCGGTTACACAAATGACAATCGCTGCGGAGAGCGCCACCATACTGTCAAAACTACCAATTGGTTTTGGTAAGCCTAATAATTGAGAAATAATAGGGTTAAGGTATCCACCAAAAATCCAAAGAATCGCTACGGTGATAAAAATGACCAACGTTAAAATACGTTGTTTGGTCATGTGAATTTTTTCAAATTCAGCAGCAAAACGAAGACCTAATTTGGGTTTAAATACAATATATAACCAACCAATAATAAGCGGGAATAAAATTAACATCACTGGCGTGCCATACATTAACCAGTCAGCAAAACCTAAATGAAGTTGGGAGGCTGCAATCGCATTAGGTGGGCTTCCCACAAGTGTTCCCATCCCGCCAATGGTGGCACTATAGGCAATCCCTAATAACACGAATACGTAAGTATTGTGATCTTTATTACGGTCTAACTGACTTAAAATGGTCATTGAAAGCGGGATCATCATCGCCGCCGTGGCCGTATTACTCATCCACATAGATAAAAATGCCGTTGCTAAGAAAAGGTAAAGCACCGCAACAAAAAGGCGACCTTTCGCTAATTGCATGATTTTGTTGGAAATCATTTGGTCGATCTTTTGCACATTTAATGCCGTAGCAAGTGCAAAACCACCAAAGAATAAGAAAATGGTCGGATCCGCAAAGGCAACAAGCGCTTCACGACTATTAGCCAATCCTAACAGGACAGATAAAATGGGCACGAACAATGCAGTGATCGTTACACTGACGGCTTCGGTAAGCCATAAAATAGCTACAAACGCGAGTAAAGATAATCCTTTGTTTGCCGCAGGTTCAAAAGGAAGGGTATTCAGTAAAATAAAAAATAGCGCGACATCAAAGAGGAATATAATGGTTTGTTTATTCCATACTTTTCGTTGAGAATTGGTGACGGGGATTGATTGCATATTTCTCCTTATATTTTTTATGGCCGCCGATTGTAGCACAAGAGTAATTAATCAGAAAATAATGCATACTAAAAATTGATTAGTATTAAAGCAAAGTGCGGTCAAAAACCTCCTGATTTTTGACCGCACTTTATGAGTGGAATATTTGTTTAACGGGATAAAATCGCTTTCACTTGTTTTTGTAATGTTGGTACTATTTCTTGTTCAAACCACGGATTCTTCTTGAGCCAAATTTGGTTGCGTGGAGAAGGGTGAACGAGCGGAAGAAATTGAGGGAGAAAATCACGGAAATGGTGAACAGTCTCAGTGACATTAAGGTTATTTTCTGGCAAATAGTATTTTTGTGCATATTGTCCAATGAGAATCGTCA
>JAGZXE010000133.1:0-3068 GCA_018378615.1 Parahaemophilus parainfluenzae | reverse complement strand
TAATAAATTTTACCAAGAAGGCGAGAACCAAACCCAAGTATTAAAAGGCGTAAGCTTTGCCATGAAACCACAAGAATTAGTGGCGATTGTGGGGAGTTCAGGTTCGGGAAAAAGTACTTTATTACACACCTTAGGCGGCCTAGATCAGCCAAGTAGTGGGGAAGTCTTTATTAAAGGACGATCTTTGCAAAAAGCGTCTGAAAGTGAATTAGCTAAATTACGTAACCAAAATCTAGGGTTTGTATATCAATTTCACCATTTAATGGCAGATTTTACCGCATTAGAAAATGTGATGATGCCGATGTTAATTGGTCGTCAGAATAAAACAGAAGCAAAAGATCGTGCTGAAAAAATATTAGGCGCAGTAGGCTTAAGTCATCGCATTACTCATCGTCCATCTGCACTTTCTGGCGGTGAACGTCAACGTGTGGCGATTGCTCGTGCATTGGTGAATAACCCCGCTCTTGTCTTGGCGGATGAACCGACTGGTAACTTAGATCATAAAACCACAGAAAGTATTTTTGAGTTGATTCAAACCTTGAATGCGGAACAAAACATTGCGTTTTTATTGGTTACGCATGATATGTCATTGGCACAAAAACTGTCTCGTTGCTTAACCATGCAAGATGGCATTTTGAAGGAAGGTGCATAATGAATACGCCTTTTTTCATTAGTTGGCGTTATCAACGAGGTAAGCAAAAGAATCCGTTGGTGGCGTTAATTTCAAAATTCTCTGCTATCGGTATCGCCCTTGGTGTGGCAGTGTTGATCGTGGGGTTAAGTGCGATGAATGGTTTTGAGCGTGAATTGAATTCACGTATTTTGGCTGTCGTGCCACATACGGAAATCACCGTTAATCCACATGCCAATGAAGCCACATTAAACCATTGGCAGAACCTTGCGGAACGTCTAAAAACAAACAGAAAAATTACCGCATTTTCACCTTTTGTCAGTTTTACTGCCTTAGTCGAAAATGGCAATAAACTTAAAGTTGTACAAGTGAAAGGGGTCGATAAACAAGCTGAAGATCAAGTGAGTTCTCTTGGTAAGTTTGTGGAAGGTGATGGCTGGCAGAAATTTGCAGAAGAAGGTGGATTGGTGCTGGGCTCTGGTATTGCCAAAGAGTTAGATGTTAAAGCAGGCGATTGGGTGTCATTATTAATCTCTCAATCGAATGGCGAAGATCAAATGGCTCAACCTAATCGTGAGCGTGTTCAAGTGACCGCTATTTTACGTTTAGATGGCCAGTTAGACCATAGCTATGCCTTACTGGCATTGCCTCAAGCGCAAGAATTAATGGGATATCGCGAAGATCAAATTACCGGTGTTGAATTGAAAGTGGATGATCCATTTAAAGTACAAGAAATGGATTATTCGATGCTGAATGATTATCCGCAACTGCTTTATATTCAAAACTGGGTGGCAAAATTTGGCTATATGTATCGAGATATTCAGCTTATCCGTACGGTGATGTATATCGCGATGGTGCTTGTAATTGGGGTGGCGTGTTTTAATATCGTTTCAACCTTAATTATGGCAGTAAAAGATAAGCAAGGTGATATTGCGATTATGCGAACCCTAGGGGCGAATAATGGTTTTATTAAACAAATCTTTATTTGGTATGGTTTGCTTGCAGGAATGAAAGGGTGTTTGATTGGTATCGTGTTAGGTGTCGTACTTGCACTGAATCTCACGCCGATTATTCAAGGCATCGAGACATTACTCGGTAAAAAACTGTTATCAGATGGCATTTATTTCGTTGATTTCTTACCAAGCGAATTACATTGGTTTGATGTTGTATTAGTTCTCGTGGCGGCATTGGTATTGAGTTTACTCGCGAGTCTTTATCCGGCCAGTCGAGCCGCGAAGTTACAACCGGCTCAAGTATTGAGTAATCATTAATAAAAAATCAGGGATTAAGTATTTAATCCCTGATTTTTTATTGTTCAACCGTTAATCATTATTGGTTTTCTTTATCTGTTTTTAATAAGCCAGATGAACCTTCAGAATAATCACGTGGGGGTTCTTCTGATTTACTTTCTGATGAGGCAGTCACCAATTGCTGGGTAAATAAACCTTTATTGGCAGGTTTGTTACCGAGTAAAGTTTCAGATGAAACTGCATAATGACGATACAGTTTTTGATAATCACCAATTAAGGTTTTAAATAATTCAGCACTTTCAGCAAAATGTTTTTCAAGTTGTGCTTGTTTATCGCTTAATTGTGTTTTGACTTCTTTTAGTTCAGCTTCGGTCTGAACTTGTTTTTTAACAGAACCTTTTGTTAAACGTAATAGCAAATAGCCTAAGATTACGCCAACTACAAGCCCAATCATAGCGGCTTGCCATATTTCTGGTATCCATGATTGCATACATTACTCCTTATTTTGAACTCAGTGTTTAGTGTAAAGGAAAATCGAAAAACTTTCTTTGCGGTTGATCACATTTTGAAAAAGCTGTGTTTACACGGCTGCAATAATCACGATTTCAACTTTCCAATCAGGATCCGCAAGTTTTGCTTCTACGGTTGCTCGGCTTGGTGGATTTTGACTATCGACCCATTCATCCCATGCTTGGTTGAGTTGAGTATAATCAGCCATATCAGCAAGGAAGATTTGTGTAGTAAGAATTTTACTTTTTTCCGAACCAATTTCAGCCAATAATTTATCGATCAGTGAAAGGACTTCTTTGGTTTGCTCGTAAGCATTTTGCTTAACGGTTTTTTCCGGTACTTGGCCTGCAAAATAGGCAGTATTGTTATGAATGACCACTTCAGAAAAGCGTTTGCTTGGTTGAATGCGTTGAATCGACATAATGGCTCCTTTTTGATGAAGATAATTCCATTCTAAAGGTGGTTTTAGACTTTGTAAATCAAGAAATTGTGAGATAAAATAATTGAGAATTTTTATCAACTAAAGGAAACTATGAAACTCCTAATTTCGAATCAATATGGCGCCATTGTGATGGCATTATTGCCTTTTGTTTACGGTATGTTATTAGCTTCACCTGTTTGGGCGCATTTCTTTTTGCTGTTAGCTTGGTTCACCATGTATTTGCTGAGTTATCCAA
>JAGZXE010000132.1:0-4870 GCA_018378615.1 Parahaemophilus parainfluenzae | reverse complement strand
CAATGCTTGGCGAAGTAAATAGGCTTTTGCCGCACCAATTTGCGGAGATTGAGTTAAAAACAAATTCATTACATTATCCTTCAATCACAGAAATTTTGACATTCGCCAGAATTGGCTCAAGCAAGGCGATATCGCTCACGCCCACATTACTTTGAGAAACCGCAAAGGCGGAAACTGCACTCGCAAACGCTAAAGTTTCCGCTTGAGACAAGCCTTTTTCGATACCATAAATTAAGCCAGCCACCATGGAATCACCTGCGCCTACAGTGCTCACCACATTTTCACATTTAGGTGGTTGAGCTTGAATAACAGCTTGATCATTCAACCATAAAGAACCATTCGCGCCCATCGAAATAATGACGTTAGCAATGCCTTCTGCTTTAAGTTTTTTAGCCGCCGCAATAATTTCATCAAGAGAATTTAACGGATGACCAATCCACGCTTCCAATTCGCGATGATTTGGTTTCACCAACCAAGGATGGGCTTTCAAACCTGCTGTGAGTGCCGCATTACTGCTATCTAATACGACTTTCACACCAGCTTGATGCAACTGCTTAAGCCAATCCGCGAACAATTCAGGACTCACACCTCTCGGTAAACTGCCACATACCGCAACGATGTCAAAGTTTTGGCAATACGCTAATGAATCTGCTGTAAATTGCTGCCAAGCTTCTGGGGTGATTTGATAACCTAAGAAATTTAGGTCCGTCACATCGGCTTCGGTTTCCGTAATTTTTACGTTAATGCGAGTTTTACCTGCTACGCGATGAAATTTGTCTTCTAAGCCTTGTTTTTTAAATAGGGTTTCGAAATCACCCACGTTGTCCTCACCTAAGAAGCCACCAACCGCGACATCTACGCCCAAGTCTTTCAACACCTTGGCAACATTAATGCCTTTCCCAGCAGGAAAAATACCAAGGGTTTCTACGGTATTCACTTCACCGATTTCAATACGCGGCAAACGCCCGACTAAATCGTAAGCGGCATTTAAGGTAATTGTTGCTACTTTTGCCATCACTTACTCCTTACCTTCACCTAAACCGCTTTCAATGACTGCACCGATACCGTCAATCGCTTGTTGGGCTTCTTCACCGCTCGCCACAAAGCGTAAGCGATGACCTTTCACGACACCGAGTGCCACAATTTTCATTAGGCTTTTCGCACTGACTAATTGGGTGTCACGATCTAAGTTTTGTACCGCAACAGATGCATTGTATTTTTTCACTTCATTCACAAGCACCGCACTTGGACGAGCATGTAAACCGTGTTCATTACGAATCATAAATACGGCTTCAATAGCATCGGCTGGTAAACCTGTTTTTTCTTCGTGAATTTGTGGAGCGTGCTCACTGCTCACTTCAATGGTATCTGGTTCAGCTGGTGGCACAGCTGATACGCTTTCACCAAGCCCACTCGCAATAATCTTACCTAACGCTTCAATGGCTTGTTTCGCATCATCCCCTTCTGCAACAAAACGTAAGCGATGACCTTGAGTGACACCTAATGCCACAATTTTCATCAAGCTTTTTGCACTAACTGGTGCGCTGGCACTTTACCACCATTAAGTGCGGTCAAAATTTGCTGCGTATTACCACTTAATAAAATATTTTGGACTTCATCATCCAATAAACGCGCTAATGTCTCATTAATTTGATCGTTAACCGCCGAAATCGTCAACACGCCTTTCACCGCTTTGCCATTATGATTAAAAATGGTTTTCGCACGACTGAATGCTAAGGCATTTTTCACGTTACCTGATACAGCATCGGTTACCCATAAACCTTTGCCAAGTGGCAGAGCAGAATTGGAGACTACTTCAGAAATAAAGCTATTTTCAACCGCACTTTGCTGTTGTAATTTACCCGCATTGATGGCGGTAAGGGTGAGCAAACTTTGCGTTTCAATATCTAAACTTAATGTTTCTTCAGTCATGCTAAAAGAATCGCTTTCACCTAACAAAATAGCACGGAATTTTCCAACATCTGTTAATGTCGCTAATTGTGCTGCGGCGTCTTCATCACCTAAAACATGCGTTAATTGACGAAGTAAAGCAAGATGCTCATCAGAACGGGCAGCAATACCAATCACAACATAGGCAATATTGCCTTCTCCCCATTCAATACCTTGTGGAAATTGGAAAACTTGCACACCGGTTTTTTTCACCATCGAACGGGTTTCTAATGTACCGTGTGGAATCGCAATCCCATTGCCTAAAAAAGTGGAGGTTTGTTGTTCTCGTCCAAGCATGCCTTGCAAATAGCCTTGTTCAACATTGCCAGCTTGCTCTAACGCGCTTGCAGCCATTTCAATGGCTTGCAGCTTATTTGTTGCCGTAGCATTTAAATGAATGTTGCTTTCCGAAAGTTCTAACATTCTTGCTCCTTCACATTGATGATTTAAAAAAAGAAAAGCTGCTGATGAGGTCACTCATCAGCAGCTCAAATTGATTATTGGCCGGTACAGGCTTTGAGTAGCATTTCGCTACCTTGGGAAATGTAAGCGTCATTTTCACCGCGCTCTTTGCCTTTTTGCAAATCACGCATTGCATCGTAGATCCCTTGTGTCACACTTGGTGAATCCACTTTTTGCCAACAATTCGCGCTTAAGCGACTGAAGTTGGTTTGTAATGCTTCTGCATGCAACACACCACTGTAGTAAGCATACACATCAGAATCATGGCCACCTGTGTAGAGTTTATCTTGAATTTGTTTGATTGGTACAACAATACGACCGAGATACCAGTCATTTGCACCACTTGCAAAATTATCCACAAAGAAATTTTTCGTTACACGATCTTTATAGGTTGCCACAGTAGCTTCATAAGCTGCCGCGTAAGATTTTTGGTCGATTTTATCTTTATCTAAATCAATGACCTTTTTGTCTTTACCCATAAACGGAATGTAAGAGGTCATATCTGAAATCGAAGAACAACCTGCAAGCATGACTGCCACAAAGAATACCGAGATTTTTTTAAACATTAAATTTTCCTTATTTATAGGCGGTTAAAACCGCCGTTAATTATACTTAGAATGGGGGATTAAGCAAGGAAACACCTAGCACTACGCTGATTCTTTGCTCACACCGCTGTCTTTGACAATCGAAACTAAAATTTGATCAATTTTGAAGTTTTCGGTATCAATAACTTCAAATTTATACTTATCGTATAACACAAAATCGGTTTTTTTCGGGATTTTGCGTAGCATATACATCATAAAGCCACTAATAGTTTCATAGTTTTCTTCATCTGGGAAAGATTCAATATCTAAAGCACGCATCACATCTTCAAGCGGTGTTGCACCATCGATTAACCAAGAGTTTTCATCACGGCTAACGATTTGTTCTTCTTCGTTAGAAACCAATTCGCCCATCACAATACTCATTACATCGTTTAAGGTAATTAAACCCATCACCAGTGCGTACTCATTGACGATAATCGCAAAGTCTTCACCTGTAGATTTAAATAGCTCCAATACCTCATATAACGACAATGTATCTGGGATAAATAACGCTTTGCGTAATAAACGGCTATCTGTTAAATCGACCACTTCTTGTTGAAGATAGAGTGTTAATAAGGTATGTGATTCCACATAACCTAAAATCTTATCCAAACCATTATCACAGATCACTAATTTAGAATGAGAGTCTGCCGATAAGGTATTCAACACTTCCTGACGGGTGAAAGTGCGGTCTAAAAATACGATGTTTTCACGAGTCGTCATGGTTGAAGACACGGTACGTTCTTGCATTTCAAAGATATTTTCAATCAGATAATGCTCTTGAGTTTTTAGCACGCCGGCTTCAGCTCCAGCTTCTACGATCGCCACAATGTCTTCTGAAGTCATGTTATCTTCACGTTTAGTGGATACGCCCATTAAATGGAAGAAGATATTAGAAAGACCATCAAAAAACCATACAATGGGTTTCAATAAGAAAATAAAGGCTTGCATAATGCCAATAGTCCGCAACGCAACACCTTCAGGATTAATCAGTGCAAGGCGTTTCGGAATTAAATCGGCTAATAAAACAAATGTTATGGTTACCATGAAAAAAGCAATCCAAGAGGAGGCTGGCTCAACCCATTCAGCCGTGGTGTATTCATGTAAAAAACTCTGTAAGTGAAGACTAATGGTTGCTTCACCAATCACACCACCGAGTACGGCGACCATATTAAGTCCAATTTGGACCACAGTAATAAAGCGACCAGGCTGCTCCTGTAACTTTAAGACTTTCTCCGCTTTGATATTACCTTCATTGGCCAATGTTTGTAATTTAATGCGTCTTGCACCCGCGAGAGAAATCTGTAACTAATAGGAATGCATAGAATACCCAAGATAAAATTGGATGGCTTGGTGTGACATCATCGCTGATTTCCTTCACCGAAACCGCATTACGATACTCATCAAACATCGTCATACGCCAACCGTAATACTTAATTTGTACTAATTTGTTTTCATTACCAAAGGCTTGAACTTGAGCCTGTAAGTTAGCTGAACCAAATTTGAAATAGAATGGAAAACCCCAACGGGTATCTTCATTACGATATACCATGATTTTTCCATCATCATTTTGTGTATTAATAAAATACACATCACGCGTAGGACCATCAGCCGGATTCGATTTTGTAATCGGGCCATCTTTATCCACACGTTTCACTTCCACACCCGTTACTCGCGTCACATCATAGTGTGGGAAAACATAGTCCACCACGGCGAACATAAAGCCGTGGAAAACAAAGACCACTAAAAATAAAAAATATTTAAAAAACTTACGCATAAAACTCTCTCATTTAAATCGATGATTTATTGTACATTAATTTTAAATAAACGCTCGAAGTTTTGTGTACTAATTTGCGCAAATTCTTCTACTGATA
>JAGZXE010000003.1:0-27221 GCA_018378615.1 Parahaemophilus parainfluenzae | reverse complement strand
ACCTTCACGTGCTCCTAAATAATGGCCAAAGAATGAGCTTGTAATCGCGAAGAAAGCCACTAATGGTGCAAAATAAGAAATGTATGGGTTATCAAATTTGTTAGCAAGATAAGATAAGATACTAATATTTTGTGCTTTTGCTTCTAGCAACTCTGCTGGTGTTAAGGTTAATACACAGCTAAACACAAAGAACATCACGAAGAAAAGTAATACAGTTGAAGTGCCTTTTTCTGTACGACCAATGTGATATTCCGTTGTATTAAAATCTTTATATTCACGTTGTTGAGAAAGCGTGAAAGAAGAAATTGCCGGAGAATGGTTAAAAGAGAAAACCAAGACTGGGATAGTTAACCACAATGTCGTGATAAAGCCACCAGCAGTCGGGAGTTCATAAAGCATTGAGGCATTCCATTGCGGAATGAGATAAATCGATAATGCAAAAAGAATCAACACCAATGGATAAACCAGTAATTCGGTGATTTTCAACATCACTTTTTCACTGAACAACATGACTGAAATCAATATTGCAATCAATACAAAAGAAAGAATCACACGGTTTGGTGAAGCCATGCCTAATTGGTTGACGATAAAAGAATCAACCGTATTGGTGATCCCGTTTCCATAAATTAATAAAATTGGGAAGATCGCAAAGAAATATAATAATGTAATTAATTTCCCAGCGGTCGGGCCGAAATGTTCTTCGACTACTTCGGTAATATCACTGCCTGGTTTAGAAGAAGACAACACGAAATAAGCCAAGCCACGATGCGCAAAATATGTCATCGGTCCGACTAAAATCGCCATCACAACCAATGGCCAGAAACCGCCCATCCCTGCATTGATTGGTAAAAATAATACCCCTGCACCCACCGCAGTTCCAAATAAGTTTAATACCCAAGCTGTATCAAATTTATTCCATTTTTTATTAGTTGTAGTGTCCATACATTACCCTCTAAAGTTAAATTATAAAATCTTTACCCAATGAATATTCATTCATTAAATTAATGGTGGCATTATGATAACGTTAGGGGGTGATCGCAAAGTGCAAAATAATAAAGTGTGATCTTACTAACAATTTTATGTAACTTTTTTACATAAATATTTATCTAAATCAAAAAAAGTACGGTACAAATTGAAATCATTTTTAGGTAAGAGTGAGTAACGCACACTATATAAACTTAAGCACATTCCACCGAAAATGAAATCACTTCTTTAATACTTTCAGCGCCTAATGCAATCATAATCAAACGATCCACACCCAAAGCCACACCAGAAGTATTTGGAATGCCTGCTTGTAAAGCGCCTAGAAAACGATAGTCAATTTCACGCTGTGGCAAGCCTGCTTTTTCCCGTAGGCGATTGTCTTTTTCAAAGCGATATTGTTGTTCGCGAGCATCCGTGAGCTCATGAAACCCGTTGGCTAACTCTAAGCCTTTATAATAGAACTCAAAACGTTCTGCCACACGGCTATCTTCTGGGCTAAGTTGTGCAAGTGCGGCTTGAGAAGAAGGGAAATGATAAACCGCAACAGGGGCCTCTTGCCCAATTTTAGGCTCTACCACTTCACTGAATAGAAATTGTAATAAGGTATCACGATCTTCATCTTCATCTGCCATAAAGTTATGTTTACGTGCGGCTTCCACCAGTTCTTGACGAGTCGCTGATAATGGATCTAATCCGACATATTCTTGGAAAACAAACTGATAACTTAAGGTTTCTGCCGGTTTACAATCTAGGATCTGTTGTAATAAATCATCCACTTCATTCATCAGACGATACATGTCAAAGTGCGGTCGATACCATTCAAGCATGGTGAATTCCGGATTATGGCGATTCCCCGCTTCTTCATTACGGAACACTTTACCAATTTGAAAGATCGGTCCGCTGCCAGCTGCCAGTAAACGCTTCATGTGATATTCCGGACTTGTGGAAAGCCAGAGTGTTTTCGAGAGTTCGTCAAAAGGGGCAACAAATTCTGTATTAAAGGTGGAAAGGTGAAGATCCGTTACGCCAAATTCACTTAAAACAGGGGTTTCCACTTCTAGTAATCCCCGTTCAGTAAAGAACTGGCGGATATCTGCAATGATTTTGGCGCGCGCCAATAAGTTTTGAATTGATGCAGAAGGTTGCCATTCTGTTTTTTTATCGCTAAGTGCGGTCATTTTTTTCTCCGTTTTCACCTTTAAAATGAATAAGACTATTGTAAACAAGAGCGATTTTTAACTCAATAATCCGACTAAATCATTCTTAAACGAAAACGGTTATCATCTAAAAAATATAAAAAAAGTAACTTTTTTGAGTTAGATCACACTTTTGATATTTTATCCGTTTATTCCGGAAAAAAGGTTACTAATTTGTAAACAAAAATGGCAGAATGGCAATATATCCCCTATTTATTTAGGGCATTTTATTTTTTACTTTCTATTGATTGGAGGATATCGTGCAAACGGTTAATGTCGATATTGCTATTGTTGGCGCTGGTGGCGGCGGTTTACGTGCAGCAATTGCAGCAGCAGAAGCAAACCCTAACTTAAAGATCGCATTAGTTTCTAAGGTTTATCCTATGCGTAGCCATACGGTGGCAGCAGAAGGTGGTGCGGCCGCAGTAATTAAAGAGGAAGATTCCTACGATAAACACTTCCACGATACCGTTGCCGGTGGTGACTGGTTATGTGAACAAGATGTGGTGGAATACTTCGTTGAACATTCTCCAGTGGAAATGACTCAACTTGAACGTTGGGGCTGCCCTTGGAGCCGTAAAGCAGATGGCGATGTAAACGTGCGTCGTTTCGGTGGGATGAAAATCGAGCGTACTTGGTTCGCAGCAGATAAAACCGGTTTCCACTTATTACATACTCTTTTCCAAACATCCATTCAATATCCACAAATTCAACGCTTTGACGAGCACTTCGTTTTAGACATCTTAGTTGATGATGGCCATGCTCGCGGTATGGTGGCGATGAATATGATGGAAGGTTCACTTGTTCAAATCAACGCAAATGCAGTTGTGATTGCAACGGGCGGTGGTTGTCGTGCATTTAAATTCAATACCAACGGCGGTATCGTAACAGGTGATGGCTTATCAATGGCATATCGTCATGGTGTTCCTCTTCGTGATATGGAATTCGTCCAATACCACCCAACCGGCTTACCAAACACCGGTATCTTAATGACTGAAGGTTGTCGTGGTGAAGGCGGTATCTTAGTGAATAAAAATGGCTACCGTTATTTACAAGATTATGGTCTAGGTCCTGAAACCCCAATCGGTAAACCTGAAAACAAATATATGGAACTTGGTCCACGTGATAAAGTTTCACAAGCGTTCTGGCAAGAATGGAAAAAAGGTAACACCTTAAAAACGGCAAAAGGTGTTGATGTGGTTCACCTTGACTTACGTCACTTAGGTGAAAAATATTTACATGAACGTCTTCCATTCATTTGTGAATTAGCAAGTGCTTATGAAGGGGTAAACCCAGTTAATGAACCAATTCCAGTTCGTCCGGTTGTTCACTACACCATGGGTGGTATCGAAGTGGATTTCAACAGCGAAACTCGCATTAAAGGTTTATTTGCTGTGGGTGAATGTGCGTCTTCTGGTTTACACGGTGCAAACCGTTTAGGTTCTAACTCACTTGCAGAATTAGTGGTTTTAGGCCGTGTTGCAGGTGAATATGCCGCACAACGTGCAGCAGAAGCACAACCAGCAAACCGTGCAACAGTTGATGCACAAGCTCAAGATGTTGTGGCTCGCCTTGAAGCACTTTATAACCAAGAAGGTAATGAATCTTGGTCTGAAATCCGTGACGAAATGGGTACCGTAATGGAAGAAGGTTGTGGTATCTACCGTGACCAAGAAAGCATGCAAAAAGCAGTAGATAAAATTGCTGAGCTTAAAGAACGTTATAAACGTATTCGTGTTGCAGACCGTTCAAGCGTATTCAATACCGATGTGCTTTACACCGTAGAATTAGGTTACATCCTTGATGTAGCACAATCTATTGCCAACTCTGCAATTGAACGTAAAGAGTCTCGTGGTGCACACCAACGCTTAGACTACACTGAACGTGATGATGTGAATTATTTAAAACACACCCTTGCTTACTACAATGGCGATGATGCACCGCGTATTGAATACAGTCCGGTGAAAATCACTAAATCTCAACCAGCAAAACGTGTTTATGGTGCTGAAGCAGAAGCGGCAGAAGCGGCTGCGAAAGCTAAGGAGCAAGCAAATGGCTAATTCACCAGTAATGACTGTAGAAGTATTACGCTACAACCCAGAAAATGATCAAGAGCCACATTTAAGCTCTTATCAAGTACCTTATGATAACCAAACTTCTCTTTTAGATGCGTTAGGTTACATTAAAGATAAACTTGAACCGTCTCTTTCTTATCGCTGGTCTTGCCGTATGGCGATCTGCGGTTCTTGTGGGATGATGGTGAATAACAAACCTAAATTGGCTTGTAAAACGTTCTTACGTGATTACAGCGGCCATATGCGTATTGAACCATTAGCAAACTTCCCTATTGAACGCGACTTAGTGGTTGATTTAAGCCACTTCATCGAAAGTTTAGAGGCAATTAAACCGTATATTATTGGTAACGAAGCACCACCATTAGATGGTAAACCACATCCATCAAAAGAATTGCAAGTAAGCCGTACTAAACAAACGCCGGCACAGCTTGAAAAATATCGTCAATTCTCAATGTGTATCAACTGTGGTTTATGCTATGCGGCTTGTCCACAATTTGGTTTAAACCCTGAATTCTTAGGCCCTGCAGCGATTACAATGGCACACCGTTACAACCTTGATAACCGTGACCATGGTAAAGCACAACGTATGCCATTATTAAATGGTAAAAACGGTGTTTGGAGCTGTACTTTCGTTGGTTATTGTTCTGAAGTGTGTCCAAAACACGTGGATCCAGCTTCTGCAATCAACCAAGGCAAAGTGGAAAGTGCCAAAGATTATGTTATCTCAATGCTAAAACCAAAAGGCTAAGGGGAAGAATATGTCAGTAACAGTAAGTAAACGCAAAAAATATGTTCGCCCAATGACGGCTACTTGGTGGCAAAAATTGGATTTCTATAAAGCTTATATGGTACGTGAAGCAACTTCTATCTTTGCTGTGTGGTTCTGTATCGTATTGCTTTACGGTGTACTTTGCCTTGCAAGCAATCCTGTACCAGGTCTAGGCATTATTGATTTCATTAGCTTCTTAAGAAATCCAATTGTAGTGATCTTAAATATCATTACATTAATTGCGACTTTATATCACACTGCAACTTATTTCGTGATGACACCAAAAGTGATGAACATCATTGTTAAAAATGAACGTTTACCACATCACGTGTTAAGAAATGCACTTTGGGCAGTTACCGCTGTGATTAGTGTTATCGCATTAATTTTAGTTTATATGTAGGGAGAGAAAAAATGGTCGATCAAAATCCAAAACGCTCTGGTGAACCACCAGTATGGTTGATGTTTGGTGCTGGCGGGACTGTCAGTGCGATTTTCTTCCCTGTTGTGATCTTAATCCTTGGTTTATTGTTACCATTTGGATTAATTAATCCACATAACTTAATTACATTCGCTTATTCTTGGATCGGAAAATTAGTTATCTTAGTTTTAACCATTTTCCCAATGTGGTGTGGTTTACACCGTATCCATCATGCAATGCACGATCTTAAAATCCACGTGCCAGCTGGCGGATTTATCTTTTACGGCTTAGCCATGATTTACACAATTTGGGTGTTATTTGCTGTATTAGGTTTGTAATTTAAAAACATGAAATTGATAAATGAAAGTGCGGTCAAAAATGACCGCACTTTTTTCTTGAATTTTTAATTCGTCTCTATAAGATCTGCGAATATTTATTCTAAAAATAACTTAATATGAAAGAAAAATCTCAATTAACCAATTTACAAACAGAAATACAAACTCGTTACGATAGTTTAAGTAAAAGACTTAAACAGGTTGCAAAATATATCCTAGATAATAGCGACAGCATTGTCTTTGATACTGTTGCTGTTATTGCAGAAAAAGCTGATGTTCCCCCTTCAACGCTTATTCGTTTTGCTGCTGAATTCGGTTTTTCCGGTTTTAACGAAATGAAACAAATTTTCCGTGAAAATCTTATGGAAAAAACCACTAATTATACGGAAAGACTTCAACTTTCACATAAAATTGCTAAATCAGAAGGTGAAGAATCACCAGAAGATATTTTAACTATTTTCTCACAAGCAAATAGCCAAGCATTACATCAGTTAGCCGAACAAACCACAAACGAACAAATTAATGACGCAGCTAAAATCCTCAAAGAGGCCAATAATATTTTTATTATTGGATTAAAACGTTCTTTTAGTGCAGCATGCTACTTAAACTATGCCCTACAACACTTAGATTGTCGTTCTTTTTTAATTAATGGATTAGGTGGAATGTTTGATGAACAGCTTAACCAAGTCAAAGAAGGAGATGTTGTTGTCGCAATTAGTTTCTCACCTTATGCAGCTGAAACAGTTAATATTAGTAAGGTTTGCGCGAGAAAAGGAGTGAAACAAATTTCTATTACAGATAGCCAAATTAGTCCATTACTCGCATTTAGTGATATTGCATTTGTTATCAAAGAAGCACAAGTACTTGGCTTCCGTTCTCAGTGTTCAACAATGACCTTAGTACAAACACTTGCTATTGTATTAGGTTTAGAAAAAGAAAAAGATAAAAATGTCCAATAATAAAAATGCCCCAAACGGGGCATTTTACATTTGCAATTATTGACGAGATTTCCAAAGTTTAATAAGTCTTCTGTATCTTTCACTCACTTCAGCAATAAGCTCATCATCCGTTAATTTTCCACTTAACCAATCTCCTGATGGTTGCCCGAAAATTGTTCGTCCTACAGCAAAACCTTTGACTAAAGGTGCATTGACTGATGCATCAAACACTGCTTTGAATTTTTCTTCTGGTGCATCCAAACCTAAAATCAAGATTCCACGGCAATATGGATCATTTGCTTGAATAACTTCACTAATATGTGCCCAGGCTTTTGCTGAAACACCTGGTAATTTCCACCAATCTGGTTTAATGCTCAAATGATAGAAATGAGCAATAATTTCAGCATAGTATTCTTCATTTTGATCCATATCTGAAGGTAAAATCACTTCTAATAGCAATTCATGTCCTGTTCGACAGCAAGCTTGATACACTTGTTTTAATGTTGCATCTTGCTCTGTTTTCATTTCAATACTATCTTTCGGGTGGTAAAAGACCAAACATTTCACCACATGTTCTTGTGGCCAGCTTGCTAGTTGACTACCTAAATCACCATATTCCAAACGTAATGGACGAGAAGTTGGAAGTTCAATTGGACGTCCAATCCACCAATGTTTACCCGTAATTTCATTTAATGCGGCTTGCCCAAAAGTAGTATCAGCAAGAATTCCTGCTTGCCCATCATAAATTCCCTCTTCTTGTGCCGTTCTTTCAGCTGCTTGTAAGAGAAGTTGTTTCAATTTAGGAATTCGTTTGACATCTGCACCACATTTCTCAGCGAGATCAACTAACTGTTTGCGATGATCAAAAGCAAAGATACATAAATTATCCCATTTTGCTTTTCGGGTAGTGACCCGATGTAAATGATTTAATTGTGGATCTAAATCTGGACGAGGTACTGATTCTGCGCGAACTAAGTAATTATCTAACTCTGCTTTTGTAGGCATTGCCGGAGCACAACCGTGACGAGACACCACTAATGCACCACAAGCATTTGCATAACGACAAGATTGTTCCCAACCTTCATTATTAATGTAACCTCGAATGAGTCCTGACATGAATGCATCACCTGCTCCAAGTACGTTCAGTACTTCCACTCTCACACCATAAACATTTAATCCACCATCCAAATCATCAGGGATATCCCCTTCAAATACTGAACAACCTAATGCGCCACGTTTACAAACCAAAACAGCATGGCTGAACTTACGCACATTTTTAAGTGCGGTTAATGTATCAGTTGAACCACCTGCAATATGAAATTCTTCTTCGGTACCCACGAGTACATCAAAATGATGTAATACTTCTTGTAACGATTTTGTCACTGCTTCTGAATCAATAAAGCGAGTTTCACCATCACCAAGAGAAGTTAGCCCCCATAATACCGGGCGATAATCAATATCTAACAAGCGTTTCGTATTATTTCTACCGGCATATTCTAATGCGGTTAACACGGCTTCCCTGGTTTTAGGGTGGGATAAATGAGTCCCTGTAATAGCCAATGCTTTAGCTGAGGCAATATAGCTTTCATCAAAGTCTTCTTTTGTAATGGCCATATCGGCACAATTTTCACGATAGAAAATTAATGGGAATGTGTCCTGATCTTTAATACCTAAAATGACTAGTCCAGTTAGGCGTTCTTTATCCGTAATGAGATGACTGGTATCTACGCCAACACGCTGTAATTCTTCACGCAAGAAACGGCCCATATGCTCATCCCCAACACGTGCTAGCATTGAGGATTTCACACCTTGCACAGCAGTTCCATAGGCAACATTACCTGAAGATCCACCTAGATATTTGGAAAAAGAAGATGCATCTTCTAATCTTGCACCAATTTGTTGTGCATAAAGATCAACAGCTACGCGACCAAGACAAATGAGGTCTAGTGTTTTTTCTACCGTTTTCATAATGCCATTCCTTCTAATTAATAAAGTTGCTTCGCCGACACAAATTGAAACATATATTTCAAAAAAAGCAATAACGAAATTTCATTTTTTAGACATTAATCACAAAATCAATATCTAAAAACTGTTCCACTACATCTGAAACAATCCTGTTTACTACGCAATCTAACCTTCATTTATAAAATAGGATTCTCGTGCTAAAAAAAGTTTGATCTATGTCTCAAAAATGAAATTTTTATTTCAAAAATATTTAAAATTAGAAGAATGCTTATATACTAGCACTAATGCAAGTTACCCTAAAAGGAGATTACAATGAAAACTGTAAGACTAACTGTGGCACAAGCGCTAATAAAATTCCTTGATAATCAATATATTGAGTTTGACGGTAAAGTCACTAAATTTGTTGAAGGTATCTTTGGTATTTTTGGACATGGCAATGTATTAGGCATTGGTCAAGCATTAGAACAAGACAGCGGTAATCTCATCGTTCGTCAAGGGCGTAATGAACAAGGTATGGCCCATGTGGCCATTGGTTTTGCAAAGCAAAATCTACGTAAAAAAATTTATGCTTGTACCTCTTCTGTTGGGCCTGGTGCAGCTAATATGATTACAGCAGCAGCAACCGCAACGGCCAATCGTATTCCACTTCTTCTTTTACCGGGTGATGTGTTTGCAACCCGCCAACCAGACCCTGTTTTACAACAAATTGAACAATTTAATAACTTAAGCATTAGCACAAATGATGCATTTAAAGCAGTAAGCAAATATTGGGACCGTGTTAGCCGTCCTGAGCAATTGATGACTGCCTGTATTAATGCCATGCGAGTATTAACTGACCCGGCAGATACTGGTGCAGTAACTCTCGCCCTACCGCAAGATGTTCAAGCTGAAGCCTATGATTTCCCTGAATATTTTCTACAAAAACGGGTTCACCGAATTGAAAGAACACTACCAACTGAGCCGATGTTGAAATCTGCCATTGAGCTTATTATGAGTTCGAAAAAACCATTAATTATTTGTGGCGGTGGTGTGCGTTATTCAGAAGCCGCAGAACAACTCAAACACTTTGCAGAAACATTCCATATTCCTTTTGCAGAGACTCAAGCGGGTAAAAGTGCGGTCGTTTCTGAACACAGTTTTAACATTGGCGGTGTCGGTGAAACTGGCTGTTTAGCCGCTAATCTCTTGGCAAAAGAGGCAGACCTCATTATCGGTATTGGTACTCGCTATACAGATTTCACAACTTCCTCTAAATGGATCTTCCAAAATCCAGAGGTGAAATTCCTAAATATTAACATTGCCCGTTTTGATGCTTATAAATTAGATGGCATTCAAGTGGTTGCTGATGCGAAAGAAACGCTAGAAAAACTCACCGCACTTCTCTCGCCAACAGGTTATCGCTATCGTGCACAATGGGGCAATTCAATTAGTGAAGCTAAAGTGCAATTTAAACAGGAATTACAACGTATTTATCACGCGACTTACACTGAAAAAGATTTCATCCCAGAAGTGAATGATGCCTTGGATCGAGAAAAAGTTTATGAGGAATTTATTAAACTTACTCAATCTTGCTTAACACAAAGCCGTGTTCTAGGCATTCTCAATGAGACCTTAGGTGAAAACGATATCATTGTCGGAGCGGCTGGTAGCTTACCTGGCGATTTACAACGCGCATGGCAATCCAAAGGCGAAAATACCTACCATTTAGAATATGGCTATTCTTGTATGGGCTATGAAGTCAATGCGGCTTTAGGAGCAAAATTAGCTCAACCAGAAAAAGAAGTTTATGCCTTATTAGGTGATGGTTCTTATATGATGCTTCATTCTGAACTTGTCACATCCGTACAAGAAAATAAAAAAATTAACATCGTTTTATTCGACAACATGACTAACGGATGTATTAACAACTTACAAATCGGCAATGGTATGGATAGCTTTGCGACTGAATTCCGTTTCAGAAATCCACAAACTAACAAATTAGATGGTGGATTCGTACCTGTCGATTTTGCCATGAACGCTGCTTCTTACGGATGTAAGACCTACAAAGTCACAACAGAAGAAGAATTGTACGCAGCCTTAGCCGATGCTAAAAAACAAAATGTTTCCACCTTAATTGATATCAAAGTACTACCAAAAACCATGATACATGGTTATGGCAGCTGGTGGCACGTCGGCGTAGCAGAGGTTTCTGAAAAAGAAACTATCCGTAAGGCTCATGAAAATAGTGTGAAACACATTAACGAAGCGAGACGCTATTAGTCAAGGATTTGATTTATCTCCAATTTAACCACTCTTTCGAGAAGGAAAAACTATGAAAGCTGAAAACGTGAAATTAGGTATCGCGCCAATTGGTTGGACTAACGATGACATGCCTGATCTTGGCAAAGAAAATACCTTTGAACAATGTGTTAGTGAAATGGCGCTGGCCGGTTTTACTGGATGCGAGGTCGGAAATAAATATCCGCGCGATGTGGAAGTACTAAAACACAAATTGGGTGTTCGTGGAATTCAAATTTGTAATGCTTGGTTTAGTACCTTTTTTGTAGATGGCAAAAAAGAAAAAACGATCAAAGAATTCATTAAACATCGAGATTTTCTTCATGCTATGGGAGCCAAGGTTATTGGCTGTTCCGAACAAAGCCGTAGTATCCAAGGCACAACAAAAGCTGTTTTTAAAGAAAAAACTGTTTTTACTGAAGAAGAATGGCAGCTCCTTGCTGAGGGCTATAATGAACTAGCCAAATTAGCAGCTGAAAAAGGAATGAAAGTATGCCTGCATCATCACATGGGTACAGGTATTCAAACTCCAGCTGAAATTGATAAATATATGGCTGTCGTTAACGATGATGTGTATTTGTTATTTGATTCTGGTCATATCTATTATTCTGAAGGCTCACAAAAAGCGATGCTAGACGTATTAGAAAAATACATAGACCGAATTTGCCACGTGCATTTAAAAGATGTACGTGATGAAGTCGTGGCTGAAGTAAAAGCAAATGATCTTAGCTTTTTAGAAGGTGTTCGCAAAGGCACATTTACCGTACCAGGTGATGGTGTAATCGATTTCAGACCTATTTTTGATATTCTTGAAAAACACAATTATAAAGGCTGGATGGTGGTTGAGGCGGAACAAGACCCAGCCATCGCTAACCCATTTGAATACGCCGTCAAAGGCCGTAAATACATTAAAGAAACAGCGGGGATCTAATTATGATTAAAGTAGGTATTATCGGCGCCGGTCGTATTGGTCGCGTGCATTCTGAAAGTATTACAAAATATGTGAAAGGCGCTGAAATTAAAGCAATTTCTGACGTCAGAGTGACGGATGAGCTCAAACAATGGGCAAAAGGCATGGGCATTGCTCATGTTTATGAGGATTACAAACAAATTCTACAAGATCCGGAAATTGATGCTGTATTAGTCTGTTCTTCCACCAATACCCATGCGCCAATTTCTATTGAAGCTGCTCGAGCAGGCAAGCACATTTTCTGCGAGAAACCAGTTGATGCAGATGTTAATCGCATCAAAGAAGTGTTAGCTGAAGTAGAAAAAGCAGGCGTGAAATTCCAAGTTGGCTTTAATCGCCGCTTTGACCATAACTTCAAAGCGATTAAAACTCGTGTAGAAAATGGTGATATTGGTGAACCGCACTTAATTCGAGTGACCTCGCGTGACCCTGATGCACCACCAATTGAATATGTAAAAGTATCTGGTGGAATGTTCTTCGATATGACCATTCACGACTTCGACATGATTCGTTATTTATCTGGCAGTGAGGTTGTAGAAGTGTACGCAGCTGGTGGCGTACTAGTCAATCCAGAAATCGGTAAAGCTGGCGACATCGACACCGCTGTTATCACCTTAAAACTTGCTAACGGTGCTATTGGTGTGATCGATAATAGCCGAAAAGCAGTTTACGGTTACGATCAACGAGCAGAAGTATTCGGCTCAAAAGGTGCTGTGCAAACTCGCAATGATACCGATTCTACTGCGGTTTATTCCTGTGAAGCAGGTGTGATTGCCGAGAAGCCTAAATACTTCTTCTTAGAACGTTATATGCAATCTTTTGCTGACGAAATGGCTTGTTTTGTTGATTCCGTAGTGAACGACAAACCAACTTTAGTGAATGGTAATGATGGGTTACAACCAGTGATTATCGCACTTGCAGCTAAACGTTCATTAGATGAAGGACGCCCAGTCAAATTAGCAGAAATTGCTTAGAACTAAACATATAAATATGGAAAGAGACCTAAAGAAATTTAGGTCTTTTTTATCTCCTAAAACGACAAAAAATGGTGAGAAACATTCCCTCATTTACCATAGAGATTTTGTTGCCAATAAGTCCAACTAGCATTTCAGATAATTACTACATCATTTCAAAAATACTCTCTTTTTTGACCGCACTTTTCTTAATAAAAACGCATACATGTATTCTCTTTATGCTTTAAATCTTAATGTAAATAAAAAGGCTACCATAGGTAGCCTTTTCTGAAATCATAGATATTTGTCTACATTACCCTTTTTTACGACGTTTTAAGGTATCAAGTAATACTGCAATTACAATAATTGCCCCTTTAACAATTTGTTGCCAGTATGGATCCACACCTAACATATTTAAGCCTTTATTAGTGGTACCGATAATTAAAGCACCAATCACACACATTGGAATCGTACCAAAACCACCGCTTAAAGAAACCCCACCAATAACTGCTGCAGCGATAGCATCAAGCTCCCAAGCCAAACCGTAAGATGGGTTGCCTGCATAGGTTCGAGATGCAAGTAAAGCTCCCGCTAATCCAGATAATGCTCCACCTAGAACATAAACCCAAATTAATGTTCTATTTGTGTTAATACCACAAATTTTAGCTGCATTCAGATTTCCACCTACTGCATAAACATGACGACCAAAAGTTGAACGGCTAAGTAAAATATGAGAAGCAATCACAATTAAGATATACAACAAAACCAGCCCTGGAAGTCCAAAAATATTCACATCAGCAATCCAGGTAAATGCCTCTGAAGACGCATCAATTGGACGACCATCAGAATAAAGCTGTGCAGCACCACGTGCAATAATCATCATACCTAAAGTTGAGATAAACGGCGGAATGCCTCCAAGCGCTGTCAATCCACCATTAAATAATCCCAATAAAGCACCAATTAAAATTGATGCGGCAAAAGCCAGTAGCGCAGATGATACACTATCGTTACCAGTCACAATTGAAGCAGAAACGACCGCTGTAAGCGCCACCACAGAGCCTGATGATAGATCAATACCTGTGGTAATGATGATGAAGGTTACGCCAATTGCAATAATACCAAACATGGATACCTGTTCGATAATACTCCATACTGTTCTAGCTGAAAAAAATCCGTCTATTGAAACAGACAATGCCAAAAAGAGAAGAATTAAAATTAAGACCATTCCATACGCATTAATCATTTTCTTCAGTGTCACGTTTTCCATAATAAACCTCTCACTTTTTTAATCTTAATAAATAAACTATTCTAATTAATAGACACTAACCCGAAGCCAATTCAAGTACTCGCTCTTGAGTCAATTCTGTATGTGGAATGATGCCAACTTGATGCCCTTCATGCATAACCATAACGCGATCACTCATTGATAAAAGCTCCAACATATCTGACGTAATCATAATGATTGTTTTACCTTGTTTTGATAACTCAACCATCAATTTATAGAGCTCAGCTTTAGCCCCTACGTCAATCCCTTTCGTTGGTTCATCTAAAATCAAAATTTCAGGCTCTAGTAATAACCAACGAGCAAGCAATACTTTTTGTTGGTTACCTCCAGACAGATTATTCGTAATCACATCCACATTTGGCGCTTTTATTTTGAGTTTTGTTTTTTGTTCATTTGCCGTTTTTTGTGCTCTTGCAACAGATACGAGAAAATTCTCTAAATAAGGCGACATTTCAGGCATGATCATATTGTCTGTTATGCTCAGATTTAGGAACAAGCCTGTCAATTTTCTGTCTTCAGTTACAAAGCCAATTTTATGCTTCATGGCATCTAGTGGATTATTAATAATCGCTTTTTCGCCTTTAATATAAATCTCACCACTATCCGCAGGTTTATAACCAAATAAGCCTTCTACAATTTCTGAACGACCTGCTCCAACTAATCCAGCAATTCCAAAGATCTCACCTTTACGTACAGCAAAATTAATATCTTGATATTTTCCTTCTCGGGTAAAATGTTTAATTTCTAAAACAATCTCATCAGATAACTCAAAACGCTCACGTTGGAACATTTCTGACATATCACGGCCAACCATCATGGAAATGAGTTGTTCTTTGGTTACTTCTTTTGTTGGCTTCGTATCCACATATTGACCATCGCGAATTACCGTGATCTCATCAGATACTCTAAAGACCTCATCTAATTTGTGAGAGATGAAGATAATCGCAATACCTCTTGCTTTGACCGTTTCAATAATTCGATAAAGTTGATCTACTTCATTTTCAGTTAATGCCGTTGTTGGCTCATCCATAATGATCACTTTCGCATCATTAGAAACGGCAGTCGCAATCGCAACCAACTGAGCTTTTGCTACCGATACATCGGACATTTTTTCTGTCACATCCATTGGCACACCAAGTTCTTTTAAAATAGCGGAAGCTTGCTCATTCATTGCTTTTTGATTAAGGAAAAATTTACCTTTCGTTATTTCTCGACCTAAATAAAAATTATCCGCAATCGTCAAATTAGCAGCAGGAGAAATTTCCTGAGGCACCATAGTAAGACCTCGACGAATTGCATCAATAGGACGTCCCGGTTTAAAAGGTTTATCATCTAGAATAAGTTCTCCACCTTCATCAGGAATATAAATTCCATATAGAATTTTCATCAATGTGGATTTACCAGCTCCATTTTCCCCCATCAGAGCATGAACACTTCCACGCTTGACCCGGAGATTGATCTGATCTAATGCCTTAACCCCAGGAAATGTTTTCGATACATTTCTCATTTCTAAAATATAGGGAGAATTTGAGCTATTACTATTCGTCATGTTTAACTCCTTGACTCGGTAAAAATAAATACGGAAATAACGTTATAAAGTGCGGTCAATTTACTCCTTATATTTGTTGATATATTGTTCCTTCATTTCTGGGGTAACCAATTCAAAAGGAATCCAGTTATATTTGGGAACGTCTTCACCAAGCGCAGCCTTGTAGGCCATTTCTGCACTCAATCGTCCTTGTCCTGATGCAGATTGATAAACGGTAGCATCTAATCCGTTACCTAAATAAGCTAAAGCATCTGGTGTTGCATCAATTCCTACAATGAGTATGTCTTCATCTTTAAAGCCAAGTTTCTTTGCAGCCAATAAAGCCCCTATCGCCATTTCATCATTATTGCTTAGAATTACATTTGTATCTCGGTGAGCTGAAAGCAAGTTTTCTGCGACTTCCATCCCCTTAGCTCTATCCCATTTTGCTTCTTGTTCTGCGACCACTTTGATTTCAGGATGCTGAGCAAAGATCTTTTTATTGCCTTCTGTTCGTTTAATTTGAGCTTCTAACCCCAACGGTCCAAGTAAAATAATGGCTTTAGCTGGTTTACCATTCAATGAATTGACAATAAATTTGCCCTGCATTTCACCACTTTTAATTTCTTCAGAACCAACGTAGCTCGCTACGTATTGCATGTCTTCTTCATTCGGTTTCACTGTTACCACAATTAAAGGAATCTTCGCTTTTCTTGCTTTTAATCCAATGGCTTTTACGATCTTTTGATCTGTTGGCATAATAATCAACGCATCGACCTTTGAATCAATAAAATTTTCCACATCATTTAACATCTTAGCGGGATCGCCATTCGCATCGGCATATTTAAATTTAAGATTAGATTGGGAGGTGACAAACTTATCCATGGAATCCTGCAAATACGTGGGATATTTATCTGCAAGGCTATACATTGAAACACCAACTACTATCGACTTGGCTAAAATAACTGGGGCGAAAAAGAGACTAATAACTAAAATGCATACTTTTTTTAACATTGTTCATCCCTCCATTAATAAATCTCTTTAGCTTTAACCGGAAGGGTTATGCCCCTTCCGTTATTTAGATGAGAAAATCTATTTTTTATATCTTGCTTGATATTCCTCTTTTTTATCTGGTGTAACGAGTTCAAAAGGTACCCATTTCACAGCTGGAACTTTTTCACCTTTTGCAGCAAGGTAGGCCATTTCAGCCCCCGCAGAACCTTGTCCTGCAGCTGATTGGAATACCGTAGCATCTAATCCTTTACCTAAATAATCTAATGCATCAGGTGTTGCATCAAGACCAACAATAATTAAATCTTCATCTTTAAGACCTAATTTTCTGCCTGCTAATACCGCCCCAATCGCCATTTCATCATTATTACTAACAACAACATTTAAGTTTTTATTTGCTGCAAGTAAGTTTTCTGCAATTTCTAGGCCTTTAGCTCTATCCCATTTACCTTCTTGTTCAGTAAAAATTTTAATATTTTTATGCTGACCAAAAATTTCCTTATTGCCTTGTGTACGCTTAATTTGAGCATCTTGCCCTAAAGGTCCCATCAAGATTGCAGCTTCTGCAGGGTTACCTTTTAAGGTATCAACAATAAAGTTAGCTTGAATACGTCCACCTTCGATTTCATCCGATCCTACATAACTAGTAACGTACTGCATATCTTCATCTAATGGTTTACGATTGATAATAATGAGAGGGATACCGGCTCGTTTAGCTTTTTTGCCAATAACCTTAACAATATTTGGATCTGTTGGAACAACAAGTAATGCATCAACTTTTTGATCGATAAATGTTTCTGCATCATTTAATAAACGAGCAGGGTCACCATTCGCATCTGCGAGTTTAATTTCCACATCATCATGAGCTTTATCAAACTCACGAATGGCATCTTGAAGATAGGTTTGCCATTTATCAGAAAAGGCAACCATTGGTGCACCAATCACAACATTTTTAGCGATAACAGCTTGAGACGTTAATAAAACTCCACCGCAAAGTAACGCAAGCAATGTTTTTTTCATAATGCTACTCCCTTTATTAGTTAAACGAATAACAAAGATTGAAATACAGCTATACTCTCACAGTATGCGAATATAAATTTCATCAAGGTACAAATTGGAATAAATCATCCAACACTATCTATATCATTAAAAGAAGATTTTCTGCAACTGTCATTTTTTGAAAGTGTGAAGTAGATCTTACTTTTTAGTCGAAAATATTTACTATTCGCAAAATCTTCCGATTAATAATAAAAAATAAGGGGCGCTATAATTGAATGCCCCTCATCGAATTACGCTATTTCTTCGACATTTACCCAACGTTTTTGGTGATACGATAATGCTATTGCATCTAACACGCGAGACACCTTATATCCTTCTTCAAAATCAGGATATAAAACACCTTCAGGTGAAGCTAAACCATTTACTAAATCTCTGATCTCCACCGTTTTCTGATCGTTAAAACCAATGCCATGACCTGCGCTCACACAAAAATTCTTGTAATCAGGATGCAATGGTCCAGTAAGGATTGTTTTAAATCCTTGTCTTGCTGGATCTTCATCATGTAAATAAAGCTTTAATTCCGCCATTCTTTCTTGAGTATAAGAAATACTGCCTTTTGTCCCCGTAATCACATAGCTCAGTCCCATTTTTCGTCCACATGCAATTCGAGACGTTTCAATCGTGCCCATGCATCCATTATCAAATCGAACCAATGCTGTCGCCTGATCTTCATTCTCAACATCTAAACGCTCTTGTAAATTATGAGGATTTGGGCGATTTTTAATTACTGTTTGCATATCTCCGATAACAGCGCGAATATCCTGCCCTAATAAATACTGAGACATCTGCACAATATGCGCGGCTAAATCTCCTAATGCACCTAGTCCTGCTTTTTCTTTCACGCAATGCCAATCCAATGGTGTATTTTCATTAGCTAAGTAATCTTCATTATGAGTACCATAAAAATGCACTACTTCTCCAATTTCACCATTAGCAATAATTTCTCTGGCTAATTGAGTAGTTGGATTCTTTATGTAATTAAACCCAACCAAGGTCTTAACATTTGCTTTCTTCGCCGCTTCATACATTAATTTGGCATCTTCTGCCGTGAGGGCTAGTGGTTTTTCAGAGTAAACATGTTTACCATTAGCAATGGCTGCTAATGCAATTTCTTTATGAAGAAAGTTTGGAGTGCAAATATCTACTACATCCACATTTGGATCTTGCACAATATCCCTCCAATCGCCCGTAAAACGCTTAAAACCGAATTCTTTTGCCTTTTTCTCTGCTAATTCAGAAGTAATCTCAGCTAAATATTCCAGAACCAATTCAGCATCAAGTGGGAATACTGTTGGAGCCTGAGCATAAGCAATAGCATGGCAACGGCCGATATACCCAGTACCAACCAAACCAATACGAACCTGTTTCATACGATATCCTTACTATTTATTGCATAGAACAAGAGGAGATAACGTCCTTAATGCGATTATCTCCTCTTCATGATTTAAAAAATTATGTTAATTAAAGTGTCGGCATACTAAATGCAGCATTTTCAATTACATATTTATTTGGCCAACGTGTTGTTGTTGTTTTCATCTTCGTATAGAAACGAACACCGTCTGGTCCATAAACGTTCAAGGTACTGTAAGATGAATGTTTCCAACCACCGAAGCAATGGAATGACATTGGTACTGGAATTGGCACGTTAATACCCACCATACCTGCCTGAACGTGATATGCAAACTCACGAGCAGCACCACCATCAGAGGTAAAGATAGCGGTACCATTTCCATAAGGGTGTTCATTAATTAACTTCATTGCTTCTTCAAAGCTTTTTGCTCTGACAATACCTAATACAGGTCCAAAGATCTCTTCTTTATAAATCACCATATCGGAAGTAACATTATCGAACAAGGAACCACCGATAAAGAAACCATTCTCATGACCAACTGGTTTTTTACCTCGACCATCAACAATAAGTGTTGCACCTTCTTCCACACCGGTTGTAATGTAATTTGTCACATTGTTGAGATGTTGCTGAGTAATTAATGGACCAAAATCCATCTCTTTTTCACCATCTTTTGGAATACCTGGACCATAACGCAGTGCTTCTACTTTCGGTTTTAAAGCTGCCACTAATTTATCTGCAGTTTCATCGTCAATCGTAACAGCCAATGCTAACGCCATACAACGCTCACCCGCAGCACCAAATGCCGCACCTAATAAAGCATTTGCGGTAGATTCAATATCTGCATCTGGCATGATTAATGCATGGTTTTTCGCTGCGCCAAAAGTTTGTACGCGTTTGCCGAATTCAGAACCAACTTTATATACATGTGCTGCAGCTGGTGTAGAACCCACAAAACTCACAGCATGAACACGCGGATCACGCAATAAAACTTCATTATCATGACGATCACCATGTACCACATTAAATACGCCATCTGGTAAACCTGCTTCTTTTAACAGTTCAGCCAAACGAATAGATAAGGAAGGATCTGCTTTAGCTGGTTTTAAAATGAAAGTATTACCGCAAGCTAATGCAATTGGGAACATCCACATTGGAACCATTGCAGGGAAGTTAAACGGTGTAATACCAACAGTTACTCCTAGTGGTTGCAAAGATGAATGAATATCGATGCCGCGTCCTGCTTGCTCTGAAAATTCACCTTTTAATAAATGAGGAATACCGCATGAGAATTCAACAACTTCCAAACCACGAGTCAATTCACCACAAGCATCAGAATAAACTTTACCATGCTCCTCTACAATTAAACGAGCTAATGAATCCCAATCTCTTTCCAACAATTCTTTAAACTTAAACATAATCCGGGCACGACGTAGCGGAGAGGTTGCTGACCAATCAGCAAAAGCTTTATGTGCTACTTCGATAGCTTCATTTACATCATCCGGAGTACTCATAATCACTTGGCGAATTTGCTCACCTGTTGCAGGATTATAAATTGGATGCGCTTTTGTCCCTCTGCTTGGCACTTGTTTACCATTAATAAAGTTATAAACAGTTTCCATTTTGAACTCCTTCATACAGTTTCAGAAATTAAGATGCGACAAATGAATAACAACTTGCATAAAAAACAATATTCACTATCTAGGGTTAACATAGATTAGGGTAACAAATCGAACTTTTCAATTCATTTTTTATCAAAACTGAACTTTTTATTTCATTTTGTGATCTATGTCTGATTTTAAAAATAAAAAAGCGATACACTTATTGGAATGTATCGCCTCACAGAATTTGAATTGTCGTATATCTTATTCAACAATTAACTAAAAAGGATAATCGAGAAGGATTTCATCCTGCTAATGATTTAGCATAAAAACTTCTCTAGACAAGCTTGGATCAATAAAATCATAAATTTGAATCCCTCTAATCCCCAGCTTACTTTTCCAAAATATTTGTGTATATGGATTTAAATTTTCAGCATAAAGATCAGGAAAACCCAATTCCCCATTAGTCGCACTAATATGATTGAGAATGAGCTTATAAGCAGGAATATTTACACTATTTTGGATAAGATGTTCCACTGCCTCCTGTTTTTGATGAATAGTTGGACCATCCCACAAATCTTGCAATTCTATATTAGGGTTAGAATGCCAGTTTGCTGCCCAGAATTTGTTTTCTAAACGATTAAATTTAAATTGAATAGGAGAACATTCTAAAGCGATAATTTTTCCTCTTACATCTTCAACCCTAGGCCATTTAGGATTTCCCTCCATATCTAACTCATTCTCAGTCCAAAAATAGAACATAGATGAATACTGACTTATTTTCTCTAACAAAGATACTCCATACGCCTCAAAGTCATCCTTATTCTCATTGGCATTTTGAATACGCATCAAAATGAACTCTTTGGAATTTTGTTGTAAAAAATCATGACAATTTTTAATAATTTGATCAAATGTAATATGGCTTATCCATTCTCTGTGAGCGGCAACCATCTCTTGTCTTAATCGAATATCTAAAAACCGCACACCACAGGATAGTTGTTCCTCAAGAGATAAATGTTGTGTTTTATAGTATCTCTGCTGACAACTAGCGGTCATTGTATCGTGTGTACCCGGTATCAGTAATTCTGAAATACATAACCCAGAATCACAAAAAGACATCCAATTTCTTCCATTAATTAATTTATCCATAAGACTCTAACCTGTATTTAAATTTTAAGATCTTTGCTGTTTTAATTTAATTAAAATATGAGACATAAGAATTGATATAGCAACTAATACTGCAAGCCCTAAAAATGCCCATCCTAGAATCTGAGTATCTGTTAGATAAGAACGAATAATTTGACCTGCTGCATCTTTGTCTGGAGATTTTACAAGCCCACCTAATAAAATAGGCGCTAACAATGCAGGGAAATAACCAATAGTAATTGCAAAAGACATTGCTGCAGAGGAATGCTTTTTAGCCACCCCTAACTCACCAATAGGTGCATAATAAACTCCTCTAATCATAAAAATACATGCTGAAGCAGATAACATTAATACAATTAAACTCCAGAACATTGAAGGAGAAATAAGATTATCTGGTGCTTGATTAGGCAAATAGCCATTTGCATACAAAGAAATATCAGGATGGTTATTAAAAAATATAAATGAAATTGCTAACAGTATTACAGTAAGTATTACCTGCATTAATCTCATAAAATGAGCTGTAGAATCGAAAACTTTTTCAACTAATACTGTTGATACTAAAGGCAACATTCGCAATGCTATCACAACAGTTGCAAATACAGCCGCAGCTACAGCACTGGTTCCATACCCCCCTTGCAAAAAGCGAGCAAAATAAGTACCTGCCGCAACAAATGCCCCATAGATACAAAATACATTAACCCCAACAATCCAAACAACTGGTAACTTTGCAACTTGCCAAACACCACTTAAGGCTTCTTTTGTACTATTTGCTTGAGTATCATCTCCAACCTTTTGTCCCTTCGGTACGACAAAAAAGACTGCGAGCCCTGTAATAATCACAATAATACAGCTTGTCATCATCATAGCTTTTGGGCTAGCCTGATAATAGAGCATGGCTGTCCATAGTAATGAAATAAGAAAAGCCAATAGACCTCGACCAAATTCAAATAACCCAAATGCAGCACCTTGATGTTCTTCTGAAGTTGAAATTCTTAAAGCCTTAAAATTAGCTGGTTTGAATAACACTTCACTAAAAAATAACATAGAAAAAAAGCATGCAAGTAGCACTGGCATACTTAATCCTGGTGAGCAAATGGTAAGAAAGAGAGATATACTACCAACACCAATAGTAGACAACAGCATAATACTTCGTATAGAAAATCGATCGCCAACCCAACCTAATGCTATTGTACCTAGAATAATTACAAGTCCTTGCATTGAATACAAATAACCAGCCTCTTGGTCTGTCACGCCTAATGCGGCTGGAAATCCACCTGGAACACTATTTCGGATATCCCAAAAAGCATAAATTAACTGAGCATTTACAGTAATTAAAATAAGTTGGAAAAATGAAACGGGAGTAAATCCATATTTATAAAGTAAGTCTTTCATATAAAACTCCTTTTTATTAACGAAAATGTAGATATCATTTGTGCACATTATTAGTCATTAACACGTATAATACGGTTAAGTCTTAGAAACAGTTCTTCTGTGCAACAACCTAATATATAATTCCCCTTTAACAATCCATCTTTTTCAAGGAAGTTATTCACATAACCTCCTGCTTCCTGAACAATAATAATGGCGGCACAAACATCCCATGCATTAATATGGGGTTCAAAATACCCAATCAAGCGACCAGCAGCCACATACACTAACATTAATGCTCCTGAACCATTACGAATAAATATCCCACCATCGAGTAAAATATGATTTAACACAGGCGTAAATGTATTAGGATGAACCCGGTGAGATACTCCTAATCCTATTAATCCCTCTTTTAATGAAATAGAAGAAGATGCACGAATAGGATGATCATTCAGAAACGCACCATCTCCTTTCATTGCTCTGAATAGCTCATTATGAACAGGATCAAAAATCACGCCACAAACAATCTGATTTTTGTGTAGAATTGCAATAGAAATACACCAAGCATTTAAGCCATATAAAAATGAGCTAGTTCCATCAATAGGATCTACTACCCAACAGTACTCACAGGCTAAATTTTCAGCACCAGATTCCTCTCCCAAAAAACCATCTTGAGGAAAGTGGCTTTTCAGTGCATCTTTGATTTTTGCTTCAACAGTTTTATCTGCAATGCTAACTTGATCTTGCAAATCACCTTTCTTACATTCGATTTTTAACTCATTACGATTAAGGTAAAAATCAAGTGCAATTTCCCCAACTTCTTTAACTAACTTTTGAGAAAATAAGTATCTATTTCTTAATTCAATGTCCATACACCTTCTCCTGATGAATATTCCATTGTTAACTTACAGACTAAGCTTATAAATTACACACTCTCGTCCTTGTGGATTTTATATACAATCCCATAGTAGATCTCTATTTTGAAAATTTAAATACAAAAATAATGAATTTGAACTTTTTATTTCATTTGTGTGATCTATGTCTGATTTTGTATAAATCTCGCTAGATTAATTCACTGAACGGAGTATTATCTTAAGAAGTTATTTGGCTATTTTAGGAGCATGAAATGAGTTATTTACTATCCAAATCACGAAAAGATCATCCTGAAAAGAATGGTGAAGTACAAAAAATCACCCCAAAAACAGCAAATTGGGAGTATGTTGGTTTTGAAATATACCATCTACAAGAAGAGCAAGAACTAACTTTTGATACTGAAAATACTGAAACCTGTTTTGTTCTCGTTGCTGGTAAGGCTACTATTGTTACATCCCAAGCCACTTTCGAGCATATTGGTAATCGCGCCTCCCCATTTGAGCGCATTCCACCTTATTCAGTCTATGTTCCACACCAACAAAAAGTACAAATCAAAGCTGAAAGTTATTTAGAATTGGCTGTTTGTAGAGCACCAAGTCAAGGTAGTTTACCAATTCGTTTAATTAAACCAGAGGATGTAGGTGTAGAAAAACGCGGATATGGAAATAATAAGCGCTTAGTACATAATATTCTCCCTGAAACTGAAACTGCAGATGCCTTATTGGTTGTCGAAGTATTTACAGATGAAGGTAATACGAGTTCTTTCCCTAGCCATAAACACGACAATAAAAACTCTCCGACTGAAACCTATTTAGAAGAAACCTACTATCATCGTTTCTCACCATCACAGGGTTTTGCATTACAACGAGTTTATACCGATGATCGTTCACTAGATGAATGTATGGCGGTGTATGATGGGGATGTTGTTCAAGTACCAAAAGGATACCATCCAGTACATCTAATGTTGCAAATACTTCGCCGTGAAGTTGGAAACGAACATCGTGATCACCAAGAGTACGGATTGGGCCGTTTGGTAAACGAACTTCGCTTTTCGCAATTTCAACGCCTGCTGCAGTTACTGCTTCTGCTACATCACGAGTAGTGATTGCGCCGAATAAACGACCTTCCTCACCTGCTTTAGATGCGATAGTTACAGAACCTAATGCAGTCACTTGTGCTGCACGAGCTTGAGCTGCTGCTAAACTTGCGGCTGCCGCTGCTTCTAACTCTGCGCGACGAGTTTCAAAGTGTTCAATGTTAGCTTTAGTTGCCATAACCGCTTTACCTTGTGGGATTAAGAAGTTACGAGCGAAACCAGATTTAACATTAACTTGATCACCTACGTTACCTAGGTGAACGATTTTATCTAAAAGAATTACTTGCATTTCCTAACTCCTTCTTAATTGTGATGAGAATCAGAGTAAGGTAATAACGCTAAATAACGAGCGCGTTTGATTGCGCGTGCTAATTGGCGTTGGTACTTCGCACGAGTACCAGTAATGCGGCTTGGTACAATTTTGCCGCTTTCAGAAATGTAGTTCTTTAATGTAGCGATATCTTTGTAATCGATTTCAACAACATTTTCCGCTGTGAAACGGCAGAACTTACGACGACGGAAATAACGTGCCATTTGGCTGTCTCCTAATCTATAAATTCGATTTGCTCGGCATGCAATACTAACTGCGTTAAACCATTTGAGGTTTTATGTGAAGTTATAAACCCCACCACAAGAAGTTTACTGCCGACCGTAATGCTTTGAGTTTTTTCTATCAACTGATTGCCACTAACTTGAACTAGCATCTTTAACCACGCTTGGCGTGATAAACCACTTTCGACTTGTTCGGAACGATGTTCCAGCCAAAATTGGCAATGCGCAATCCCGTTAGGGCTTTTGCTTCGTTTAGGTAATTGACACACGGTGCCGATTAACGAGAAGCGATTATCAAGTTTTGAATTACTCTTCAGCATCCTCAAAATCGTTGTTTTCAACTTCAGCTAAAGGTTTACGTTCTTCTTTAGCCGCTTTCATTGGGGACGCTTCGGTTACGGCGTGCTTAGTATGGATAACAAGACTGCGTAATACAGCATCGTTATAACGGAAAGTCGTTTCTAGCTCGTCGATGACTTGTTGAGGCGCTTCTACATTCATAAGCACATAGTGTGCTTTGTGTAATTTGTTAATTGGGTACGCTAATTGACGACGACCCCAATCTTCTAGGCGATGAACTTGACCACCAGCTTCTTTTACAGAACCTGTGTAACGTTCGATCATACCTGGTACTTGCTCGCTTTGGTCCGGATGAACCATAAACACGATTTCGTAGTGACGCATTACTGCTCCTTACGGGTTAATCAGCCTTTGACGTAGATTAGCCACCAATCTGCAAAGGCAAGGAACGAAAAAATGAACGTGGCTAAGGGCGCTGATTATACAGATTTTTTTTCAGACTTCAAATAATTTGTATGCTTTTCTTTTCATTTCCAAATTAACGGCTACGGAAAATGATACGACCTTTACTTAAGTCATAAGGTGTCATTTCTACAGTTACTTTATCGCCCGTCAGGATACGAATATAGTTTTTACGCATTTTGCCAGAAATATGCGCAGTCACCACGTGACCATTTTCTAACTCAACGCGGAACATGGTATTTGGTAAGGTTTCCAAAATTGTGCCTTGCATTTCAATGCAATCTTCTTTTGCCATTTTATCCTCTAACATAATGATTTTTTTGACCGCACTTTTTGCGGCTATAAATGAAAAACGGGCGAATTATAGCCGTTTTTAATGTTAGACGAAAGATTAAAATAAAATTGAACAGAAAAAAATCACTTTTTTTACTAATTTGTAAGTTGTATCAAGACTTAGGAATGATTTACAAAAGAAATACAGGCTCTATAATAACCGCACTTTTCTTATAAAATAGTACTTATGAATTCAAAAAAACACTTAGGTCATACCGCCCGTAAACGTTTCGGACAAAACTTTTTACATGATACCTCTGTCATTCAAGGGATCGTGGCGGCAATTCACCCACAACCCAATCAATTTTTAGTGGAAATTGGCCCAGGGCTTGGTGCATTAACCGAACCTGTTGGAGAGCTTGTCGAGCATCTTACCGTA
>JAGZXE010000131.1:0-3141 GCA_018378615.1 Parahaemophilus parainfluenzae | reverse complement strand
CTCACCGCGTTTTTCAAAAGTATCTCTTGCTTCTTGCCAGCTTACCGGAGTTTTGATGACGTCATAATTGGTTTTCGCCAATTCAAGCATACGTTTTTCGATAGCATCAATGTCTTCTTGCGTTAAAGAACGGTCTAGATCCACGTCATAATAGAAGCCATTTTCAATCGTTGGACCAATTGCCATTTTGACATCAGGGAATAATTGTTTGATTGCGTGACCAAGCAAGTGTGCGCAAGAGTGACGAATAATTTCTAAACCGTCTTCATCTTTCGCCGTAATAATTTCAAGGTTGGCATCTTCATTGATGATGTCACAGGCATCATGACGTACGCCGTTTACACGGCCCGCAATGGTTGCTTTGGCAAGACCGGCTCCGATATCTTGAGCCACTTCTAACACAGAAACTGGACGATCAAATTCACGTTTAGAACCGTCCGGTAAAGTAATAATAGGCATAATTTTTCCTTATACAGTGGTCGCCCATACGAAAGGCAACATGCAAATAATGATTAAAAACAAACCGCACTTTCATTCACTCCCACTATTGAGCAAACCAAGTGCGGCGGAGAATTTTAGCACTTTCCACCACACTTGTTAATATCTCGGTGAATTCTTTCCAATGAGTAAATAATGATTTTCCTGATAGCTACTTTATCTATTCAAAATTTCCGATAAAATGACCGCACTTTTGATAGACACAAATTAAAGGAAACTCTATGAACGTATTAGTATTAAAATCAAGCATCCTTGCAGATAACTCTCAAAGCAATAAATTAGCCGACTACACCATTGATAAATTAAAAGGTCACAACATTGTGGTACGTGATTTAGCGGCGAAACAACTTCCCCATTTTGATGCAACAGCGGCAACTGCGGTACGTGGCGAACCGAAAACAGCAGAAGAAAATGCGCTTTTAGCCTTATCTGATGAATTAGTGGCCGAATTAAAAGCGGCAGATATTATCGTAATTGGTGCACCAATGTATAACTTAGGCATCCCAACACAACTTAAATCTTATTTTGATTTTATTGCTCGCCCTCGTGTAACTTTCCAATACACTGCAAATGGTCCTGAAGGTTTACTTCAAGGTAAAAAAGCGATTGTGTTAGCAAGCTTTGGTGGCATGTATGATGAAAACAATAATGTGACAAATTACTTAAAAGCGATTTTAGGTTTTGTTGGCATTACCGATGTTCAGTTTGCTTATGCAAAAGGTATCGGATTAGGTGCAGAGGCAATTGAAAAAGCACAACGTTCAGCAAGAAATAAAATTGATGAGATCGTTGCTTCTCTCTAATCACTGAATCTACTTCTTCTATTAAGCCATTTTGAGATATACCTCGAAATGGCTTTTTTTCTAATCAACTTCCTCTATTTTTAATATCTTTGGTTAAAAATTAAAAAAATATTGTAAAATCACGCCAATTTTTTGATTATTTTCTTGACTTATGCATTATGTACTAGTTTAATAGTGCAAAAGTTCAAAATAAAGGATTCATTATGAAAAACACCCCTTTTATTGCGGTGACCTCTCAACCGGTTCCCTATCATGCTGACACCACCGCAATTTTTAATACATTATGCCAACAGAACTCAAATTCTCTCCTCCTCGACTCTGCTGAAATTGGTAGCAAAAATAGCTTACAGAGCCTTATTCTAATTAATGCTGCCGTTAAAATTACTTGCTTAGGCAATCAAGTGACCTTTAGAGCACTGAATGCGAACGGAAAACAAGTCTTAAAAGAAATTCATCCCGTATTAAGCCAACTTGGTACCGTAAGTGCGGTCAATTTTGATGATGAATTTTCTGTACAATTTGCGCCACTCGATAATCAATTAGATGAAGACAGCAAATTACAAGCTGCCACCATTTTTGATGGACTTCGTGTCATTTCTAACCATTATCAACATAGCAGCACGCCTGTCTTTTTAGGTGGTTTATTTGCTTATGATTTGGTGGCAAATTTTATTCCAATGCAAGGTGTTGAATTAAAAGATGATGGTATTAACTGCCCGGATTACAGTTTCTATCTCGCGGAAAACTTAATTACCATCGATCACCAAAGCCAACAAGCAACCTTAAAAAGCTTCTGTTTTAGCCAAGAAGAACAAGTAGAAGTCGCGAAAACGGCACTTTCTATTGCACAAAAATTAAAAAATATTGATAGCGTACTTTCCATTAAAGCAGCAAGTGATGAGGTCAGTACCAACTTTGAAGATCCTGAATTTATCGGCATTGTCAAAGCATTAAAACATCATATTAATATTGGTGATGTGTTCCAAATCGTGCCATCCCGCCGTTTTTCATTGGCTTGCCCGAATACCCTTGCAAGCTATGCACAACTAAAACTTAACAATCCAAGCCCTTATATGTTCTACATGAATGATGAGGATTTCATTTTATTCGGTGCATCACCAGAAAGTGCGTTGAAATATGCACCGGATAATCGTCAATTAGAAATTTATCCAATTGCAGGGTCTCGCCCGCGTGGTTTTGATGCGCATGGCAATATTGACCCAGAATTAGATGCACGTTTGGAATTAGAATTACGTCTTGACCATAAAGAACAAGCCGAACATTTAATGTTGGTAGATTTAGCGCGTAATGACATTGCTCGCGTATGCCAAAGCGGTACACGTAAAGTCGCTGAATTAATGCAAGTAGATCGCTATTCGCACATCATGCATTTGGTTTCTCGCGTAGTGGGTAAACTTCGTCCTGAACTTGATGCCTTACACGCTTATCAAGCTTGTATGAATATGGGGACTTTAACTGGTGCACCTAAAATCAAAGCGATGCAGTTAATCTATCAATTTGAACAGCAAAAACGTCACAGCTATGGAGGTGCGGTTGGCTATCTTACATCTGACGGTCGTTTTGATACCTGTATTGTGATTCGTTCTGCTTTTGTACAAAATGGCATTGCGCATATTCAAGCTGGCTGTGGCGAAGTATTAGATTCTGATCCTCAAATGGAAGCAGATGAAACTCGCCATAAAGCGGCTGCAGTGCTTAAAGCAATCAAACAAATCAATACCCAAGCAAAATAAGGACGATAAATTATGGCTAATATTCTCTTTTTAGATAATTTTGATTCATTCACTTATAACTTAGTGGATCAATTCCGTGTGCTTGG
>JAGZXE010000130.1:0-3152 GCA_018378615.1 Parahaemophilus parainfluenzae | reverse complement strand
TAAATTATGGCGCTTTCACTTCCGCTTTCGACTGAAAAACTCATTCAACTTGGCGAAGTGCTTTGCCAACATTTCCCTGAAATGAATCTTGATGAAATACCCCAACAAATCGAGCGAGACGTAGCCGATCTCACGACAGCAATCGGACAAATCAACTATGCCATCAGTCTGTCTGATTTCTTGGAAAAAGTCTTAAAAAAACACCCGCACTTTTTAGCCCAATGGTGGCAAACACCTCCTCAATTTTTAGATTGTCAATATTACGCTAGCCGTTTAGCTGAGCAACTTTCCACTCTCCAAAACGAAGAACAGCTTTACAAAACGCTACGAGATTTTCGTAATCAAGAAATGGCGAAACTCAGCTTCTGCCAAAGTTTAAATCTTGCTACTGTAGAAGAAATTTTTATTCGTCTTTCTCAACTTGCTGAAAGTCTTATTATTGGTGCGAGAGATTGGCTGTATAAACAAGCTTGTGAAGAAATGGGCACACCTTGTGATGAAAATGGCAACCCTCAGCAACTCTATATTCTTGGCATGGGGAAATTAGGTGGTTTTGAGCTAAATTTCTCCTCTGATATTGATTTAATTTTTACTTACCCTTCACAGGGAGAAACCATTGGTGCAAGACGAGCCGTTGATAATGCTAAATTTTTTACCCGTTTAGGACAACGTCTAATTAATGCGTTGGATCAATTTACGCCAGATGGCTTTGTCTATCGTACGGATATGCGCCTTCGCCCTTTTGGTGACAGTGGTGCACTTGCCTTAAGTTTTTCTGCAATGGAGCAATATTACCAAGATCAAGGGCGAGACTGGGAACGCTATGCTATGATCAAAGGGCGTATTTTAGGCGCTGATGCGCAAGATCCCAATGTAAAAACCTTACAACAATTACTTCGCCCCTTTGTATATCGACGCTATATTGATTTTAGTGTGATTCAAGCTTTACGTGAAATGAAAGGTAAAATTGAGCGTGAAGTACGTCGTCGTGGCTTAAAAGATAATATTAAACTAGGCGCAGGCGGGATTCGAGAAATCGAATTTATTGTGCAAGTTTTTCAACTGATTCGTGGTGGACGTGAGATTAAGCTCCAACAACATGAATTGCTTAAACTTCTCCCTGAAATACGAGATCTTGGTTTAATTACGCCTCAACAATATCATGAATTAAGAGAAGCCTATATTTTCCTTCGTCGAACTGAAAACGTACTGCAAGCTATTGACGACCAACAAACGCAACTTCTACCAACTGATGAAGAAAATCGCCTTAGATTAATGATTGCTTGCCGAGAATATACTTATTTAAATGAGAACAATCAGGCGACGATAAAATCTTATCCAATTGAAAACTGGGATGATTTCTATCAAACATTACAGGCACGCCAACAAAAAGTGCGGTCAGTTTTTGATACATTAATTGGTGAAGAAAAAGATGAACGTACCGATGACAGTAATCAGTGGATTGATTTTTTAGAAAGTGATCTTGATGATATTGAACAAATGTTGGTTGATAATCACATTGATGATAACGCAATTTCCGATATCTTAGATAAACTTATTCAATTCAAAGAGGGGCTTGCGCGCCGTGTTATTGGTTCTCGTGGTCGAGAAGTTTTAGCTCACTTATTGCCAAATATCTTCACTCAAATATTTGAACAAAAAAATTATCGCACTTTATTGCCACGCATCCTCAATATTGTCGATAAAATTGCGAGTAGAACGACGTATTTGGAATTGCTCTTAGAAAATCCTCAAGCTATTGAGCAGCTCATTGAACTATGTGCGCAATCCCAGATGATCGCTGAACAAGTGGCTCGCCACCCTATTCTACTCGATGAATTATTAAATACTGAAGCGCTGCGTAATCCATTGTCATTCACACAGTATCCTGACGAATTAAAGCAATATATGCTGCGATTACCGCAAGAGGATGAAGAGCAATTTATTGACGGTTTACGCCAATTTAAACAGTCTATTTTATTACGTGTTGCAGCCGCAGATATTCTCGGCGTATTGCCTGTTATGAAAGTGAGCGATCATCTCACTTATCTAGCTGAAGCAATTATTGATGTGGTTGTCAATTTTGCTTGGCAACAAGTCAGTCAACGCTTTGGTGTACCTGAACATCTAGTAGGTAAAACAGAAAAAGGCTTTTTAGTCATTGGCTACGGTAAATTAGGCGGAATTGAACTCGGATATAAATCTGATTTGGATTTAGTCTTTTTATACCAAGCTGTTGAAGGAGTGACTGTTGGAGGGAAGAAATCCATTGATAGCAATCAATTCTATTTAAGATTGGCTCAAAAAATTGTCAGCATTTTTAGCATGAATACCAGTGCAGGCGTACTTTACGATGTTGATATGCGCTTACGGCCTTCAGGCGATGCTGGCTTATTAGGCTGTTCGCTTCAAGCATTTGAAAACTATCAACTCAATGAAGCATGGACTTGGGAAAAACAAGCGCTTGTCCGTAGCCGTGCTATTTTTGGTGAAACAGAATTAAAAGCAGAATTTGAAAAAATTCGCTGTAATGTACTTTCTGCTCAAAGAGATATTAATCAGCTAAAAATTGAAGTGAGAGAAATGCGTGAAAAAATGTACGACCATTTATCTCATACAAAAGAAGGCTTTTTTAATATCAAAACAGATCGTGGCGGCATTACTGATATTGAATTTATTGCCCAGTATCTGATGCTCGCGAATGCCCCAGCTAATCCAATATTAACTAAATGGTCTGATAACGTCCGCATTTTTGATTCAATGGCAGAATATCATATTATTTCTCTAGCTGAGTGTGAAAAACTCAAATCCTGCTACGTGACACTGCGTAATAAAATTCATCACCTAAACTTATTAGGAAATCCTGTCATTGTTGATGATTCGGTATTTGCAGAAGAAAGGGAATTTGTTTGTTCTTTTTGGAATAAGCTATTTTCTTAAAAAATTAAAGGAGTCTATCCCAATATATTTGGGATAAACTCCTTTTCATATATTCTCTACCTAAAAACAGCCTAACTTTCTACCGCGCTTATATTGTCAAAGTAATCTTTAACAAAAATCCATAAACAAAAACCCCAAGCCATTCAGCTCGGGGTTCACATTCAGTACCTGGCGGTGTCCTACTCTCACATGGGGAAGCCCCACACTACCAT
>JAGZXE010000129.1:0-3191 GCA_018378615.1 Parahaemophilus parainfluenzae | reverse complement strand
GGGCTGCGGTTTAATACCGCATCTTCCACAATTTCACGTAATTCAGGATCGAGATCGTCATAAATCGCAAGTTGTCCCGCATTCACAATCCCCATATCCATGCCTTGTTTGATGGCGTGATAGAGGAAGACGGCGTGAATGGCTTCACGCATCACGTTATTACCACGGAATGAGAAAGAGACATTCGACACCCCGCCCGAGATTTTCGCATGTGGTAACGCGCGTTTAATACGGCCTGTAGCGTTGATGAAATCCACACCGTAGTTATTGTGTTCTTCAATCCCCGTACCGATAGCAAAAATATTCGGGTCGAAAATAATATCTTCTGGTGGGAAGCCAAGTTGATTGACTAAAATGTTATAGGCACGGGTACAGATTTCTACTTTGCGATCTTCGGTATCGGCTTGTCCCACTTCATCGAATGCCATAACCACTACGGCTGCGCCGTATTTACGCACCAGTTTAGCGTGTTCGACAAAGATTTCTTCGCCTTCTTTCAACGAAATAGAGTTCACAATCGGTTTACCTTGTACCGACTGCAAACCAGCCTCAATCACTTCCCATTTAGATGAGTCGATCATCACGGGCACTTTAGCGGCATCAGGCTCGGTCGCCATAATATTGAGGAAACGGGTCATGCATTTTTTGCCGTCGAGCAAGGCTTCGTCCATGTTCACATCGATCACTTGTGCCCCGTTTTCCACTTGGTCGATAGCAATTTCAATGGCTTCAGCAAATTTGTCTTCTTTAATTAAGCGTTTGAATTTCGCCGAACCTGTCACGTTATTACGTTCGCCCACGTTTACGAATAGGCTTTCATCATCAATATTGAGTGGCTCTAAGCCGGATAAACGCATTGCGGTTTTAATTTCAGGCAATTTACGTGGTGCAATACCTTGCATTGCATCCGCAAAGGCTTTGATATGTTCTGGCGTGGTACCGCAGCAACCACCGACAATATTCACAAAGCCACTTTCAGCCCATTCTTTAAGATGTGCGGCCATCTCTTCTGCACCTAGATCATAGCCACCAAAGGCATTTGGCAAGCCTGCATTCGGGTGAACAGACACATAGGTTTCGCTGATTTTAGACAGTTGTTCAACATATTGGCGAAGTTCTTTCGGGCCGAGCGCACAGTTCAAACCAAAAGTCAGTGGTTTAGCGTGACGAAGCGAGTTGTAGAATGCTTCGGTGGTTTGCCCTGAAAGCGTACGGCCAGAAGCATCGGTAATGGTGCCAGAAATCATAATTGGCAATTCCACACCTAATTCTTCAAATACGGTTTCAATCGCAAAAATGGCGGCTTTTGCGTTTAACGTGTCGAAAATGGTTTCGATCATGATTAAATCAGCACCACCTTCAATTAAGCCTTTAGTCGCTTGGGCATAGGCATCGACCAGTTCCATAAAAGTGACATTACGGAAACCTGGATCGTTTACATCAGGGGAAATAGACGCGGTACGGTTTGTTGGGCCTAATACACCTGCAACAAAGCGAGGTTTTTCTGGTGTGCTGTATTTATCTGCGGCTAAACGCGCTAGTTTTGCACCTGCAAAATTCAGTTCGTAGGCAATAGACTGTAAATCATAATCCGCTTGCGCAATGGTGGTAGAGCTAAAGGTATTGGTTTCAATAATATCGGCGCCCGCTTGTAAATATTTCTCATGAATGGCAGAAATTAACAGCGGTTGGGTTAAGGTGAGCAAGTCATTATTGCCACGTAAATCAACCGCACTTTCTTTAAAACGCTCGCCTCTAAAATCAGCCTCGGTGAGTTTATATTTTTGGATCATCGTCCCCATTGCACCATCTAAAATAAGGATGCGTTCAGCGAGGGATTTTTTCAGTAATTCGGTTTGATTATGTGACATAGTTTGCTCTTTTTAAAATCAATCAATATTGGTCGGAATAATAGGGATAAGCATGGATACTGTCAAATAAAAGGGGAGAAAGTGCGGTAAAAAAATGGAATGTTTTCAAAAAGAAAGGCGGACAAATTGTCCGCCGAATGGTTAGCAATATTTGCTGTCCGAGTAAAAAAACAGATTAACGTAGAAATGCCGGAATATTTTTTTCGTATTCGCTGATGGCATCTTCGTGTTGTAACGTCAAACCGATGTTATCCAAGCCGTTTAACAAACAATGCCGGCGGAATTCATCCAGTTCAAAGTGATAGACTTTGTCACCTACGGTGACGGTCATCGCTTCCAAATCCACATGGATTTGTTTGCCTTCATTTGCCCACACCCATTGGAAGATTTCTTCTACTTCTTCTTCGCTTAAACGAATCGGTAACATGTGGTTATTTAAGCTGTTGTTGTAGAAAATATCCGCAAAACTTGGTGCGATCATCACTTTGAAACCGTAATCGGCTAATGCCCAAGGTGCATGTTCACGAGAAGAACCACAGCCAAGGTTTTTACGTGCTAATAAAATAGTCGCACCTTGATATTGAGGATAATTCAATACGAAATCTGGATTTGGTTTAGTGCCTTCTACATCCAAATAACGCCATTCATGGAATAAGTGTTTGCCGAAACCTACGCGGGTAATGGCTTGTAAAAATTGTTTTGGAATAATTGCATCCGTATCCACGTTTGCCGCATCCAATGGCACTACTAAGCCTGAAAGTTGTTTAAATCCTGCCATTTTCTGCTCCTTAGTTTAATGTGACGTCACGAATATCAACGAATTTACCGAACATTCCAGCTGCCGCTGCCATCGCAGGACTCACCAAGTGAGTACGACCATTACGGCCTTGGCGACCTTCAAAGTTACGGTTTGAAGTAGAAGCACAACGTTCCCATTCACCTAAACGGTCATCGTTCATCCCTAAACACATCGAACAGCCCGGATTACGCCATTCAGCGCCCGCTTCGATAAAGATTTTATCCAAGCCTTCTTTTTCTGCTTGTTCTTTCACTAAACCGGAACCTGGTACCACTAAAATACGTTTTACGTTATCGGCTTTTTTACGCCCTTTCATGATAGCCGCTGCGGCACGTAAATCTTCGATACGAGCATTAGTACAAGAACCGATAAATACTTGATCTACAGGGATATCTTTTAAATCAGTGTTAGCGTCTAAGCCAATATAATTCAATGCTTTTTCTGCTGAAGCACGAGTCACGGGATCGGTCATTTCTGCTGGGTTTGGCACTGGCTGATCGATACCGATTACTTGGCCTGGG
>JAGZXE010000128.1:0-4825 GCA_018378615.1 Parahaemophilus parainfluenzae | reverse complement strand
GTACGCACCGATGTGCTGAGTAATACCACCCGCCTCACCTGCTGCAACTTTCGCTTTACGAATATAGTCAAGCAATGAGGTTTTACCATGGTCAACGTGCCCCATGATCGTTACAACTGGTGCACGAGTTACTTTTTCAGCATTAACATCGCGATCGCCTAATACTTCTTCTTCAAGTTCATTTTCGTTGCGAAGAATCACTTTGTGGCCTAATTCTTCAGCCACTAATTGCGCTGTTTCTTGGTCAAGCACTTGGTTAATAGTTACCATTTCACCCATCTTCATCATTGCTTTGATGATTTCAGTCGCTTTGGTTGCCATTTTATTCGCTAATTCTGCAACGGTAATCGTTTCACCAATAACAACATCCTGTTTCACAACCTGAACAGGTTTTGTGAAAGCTTGCTGTAATGCGGCACCTTTCTTACCATTTTTACCTTTACCGAATTTACCGTCTTTTTGATTTTTACGGTTAGATTCGCGCTCATTTTTAGTGCCTTTCACGTCATCGCGTTCTTTTTTCGCTTTAGCCACTTTATTTTTGCCACGGCCGCGATTTTCGTTACGACGTTCTTCTTCATCTTCTGCTTCTAAAGCATAACGAGAGCTTAAATTATAATCGGTATAATCTTCTGATGCGCTGTCATGTCTTGACGTATCAGCTTCAGCATAACGTTTAGCGTCTTCAGCTGCTTTACGCGCTTGCTCTTCTGCTTTTTGGCGAGCAAGTTCTTCCGCTTTGCGACGAAGCTCTGCTTCTTCCGCTTTGCGTTTTTCTTTTTCAGGATCAACAGATTTAGGTTTATTTTCAACCGCACTTGGTGCTGGTTTCGCAGCTTTTTCTGCTTCAGCCTTAGCTTTTTCGGCTTTCGCTTTTTCAGCGGCTAAACGTGCTTTTTCTTCTGCTGCTTTCTTTTCAGCTGCTTCAGCTTCTTGCTGGGCTTTTAATTTTGCTGCTTCTTCCGCTTTTTTAGCGGCATCTGTTGGTACTGTACGTTTTTTACGTACTTCAACTTGTACCGCTTTTGCTTTACCGCCAGCAGTAGCACTGCTTACAGTTGTTTTTGTTCTGCGTTGAATACTTAGTTTTTTCGGTGCATTCGCATCCGCATTTTTTACATCTTCAGTCATCATTAAACTCCTTACTCTTCGCTAAACCAGCAAATATTACGAGCAGCCATAATAAAGTCAGCGGCTTGCTCTGCGGTTAATTCTTCAATATCAGCTAAATCATCTACACCTTGCTCCGCAAGTTCTTCAAGTGTAGTAATTTGTTTTTCAGCTAATTTAAAGGCAATGTGACGATTCATCCCTTCAAGATTTAATAAACGATCTTCAATATTCGCTTTTTTCAAGGCTTCTTCTTCAACTGCTGCAGCTGCAGTAATGGCATCTTTTGCGCGACCTTGTAACTCTTCGATAAGATCTTCATCTTCTAAACCATCAATTGCAGTCAGTTCGCTCACTGGAACATAAGCCACTTCTTCTAATGAAGTAAAACCTTCATCCACTAAGATTTGAGCAAACTCTTCATCAAGACCTAATTTATCCATGAATAAATTTAATACTTTGGTATCTTCTGCTTGATGTTTTTCATTTAATTGTTCGGTAGTCATGACATTTAATGTCCAACCGGTTAATTGTGTCGCTAAACGTACATTCTGACCGTTACGACCAATTGCTTGTGCTAAGTTATCAGCATTAACTGCAATATCCATTGAGTGATTATCTTCATCTACGATAATTGAAGTCACATCAGCTGGCGCCATCGCATTAATTACATATTGTGCCGGATTATCATCCCAAAGTACGATATCCACACGTTCGCCACCTAATTCATTGGTAATCGCTTGAACGCGTGCACCGCGCATACCTACACATGCACCAACAGGGTCAATACGTTTGTCATTTGATTTCACCGCAATTTTTGCACGAGAACCAGGATCACGTGCGGCACCACGGATTTCAAGCATTTCTTCGCCGATTTCTGGTACTTCAATACGGAATAACTCGATTAACATTTCAGGTTTCGCACGAGTCACAAATAGTTGTGCAGTTTTGCTTTCTGGATTCACTTTATAAAGCACACCACGAACACGATCGCCAGGACGGAAGTTTTCACGTGGAAGCATATCTTCACGCATAATCACCGCTTCAGCTTTATTGCCTAAATCTAAAATGATGCTTTCACGATTTACTTTTTTCACCGTACCAGTAACAATTTTGCCTTCTTCTGAACGGAATTGCTCAACCACTTTTGCACGCTCAGCCTCACGGATTTTTGTACTGATAACTTGGCGAGCAGTTTGCATTGCAATACGGTCAAATGCGATAGACTCAATTTGGTCTTCAACATAATCACCAAGTTGAACATTCGGATCTTCAAATTGTGCCGCTTCTAATGTCATTTCTTTTGTTGGCACTTTAACTTCATCAACCACCAACCAGCGACGGAATGTATCAAACTCCCCTGTTTTGGTGTTGATAGACACACGAATATCGGTTTCATAGTCATATTTTTTCTTCGTTGAAAGCGCAATTGCACTCTCTAACGCTTCAAAAATCTTTTCACGTGGTAATAACTTCTCGTTAGATACTGCTTCAGCAGCTAACAAAATCTCTTTACTCATTTTCCTTTTTCTCCTTTAAAATTTTGCGATTACATTGGCTTTTTGAATGTTGCCAAAAATAAGAACTTGTTCCTGACCATCAACAATAAGTGTCAACATGTCATTTTCAATTTTTTCCAATTTACCTTGCCATTTACGACGATCTAAAACGGGAATACGTAAATGTACGGCGATATCCTCGCCTACATAACGTTGGAATTGTTCAAGCGTAAATAATGGACGTTCGAGACCTGGTGATGATACTTCTAGGTTATATTTATCCGCAATTGGATCTTCCACATCTAAAATCGCGCTCACTTGACGACTTACATCAGCACAATCATCAACGCCTACGCCACCGTCTTTATCAATGAATAAACGCACGGTCATAAAACGACCTGACTTGTTATTGGTTGCGGGGGCCGGATTTGAACCGACGGCCTTCGGGTTATGAGCCCGACGAGCTACCAAGCTGCTCCACCCCGCGTCCGAAATATGGGAGGTATTATAGTGATCTAAATCAAAAGATCAAGCAGTTTCTGCTAATTTTCTTGAAAACGTAAGATTTTTTGACCGCACTTTGCTTCCATCTAAAAATTAGAATCCCAAGCCAGTACTTAGCCCGACACCTACGCCAACCCCATTACTTCCACCACCAGCTCCAACGCCAACAGAACAAGCTGAAACCATCATACATAATGATAAAACTAAGAGAATTTTTTTCATTTTATTTTCCTTTTTATATTTGAGTAAGCAGACATAGCTTATCAGATTTCACTAGATCAAAGCTATTTAAAAAATTTTAGCTTAGCACTAACGTCTACAAATGCGTCCAATGAGCTTTATTTTCTATATATTCAAAAATTATAATATTTTACATTTATCCTATATAATAAAGAGATACATTCATTTTTTAATCAACAAAAGAGGAAATTCAATATGAGCGCTTTTAATCCCTCACTACCTTGCCCACACTGTAATGCCCCTATTCATGGTGGGCTAGTTAAAGGTCTTGGAGCTGTCAAACAATGCCCATCTTGCCAAAAGAAAATTAAGTTTAAAAAACCACCAGCTAGCGTTATTTTTAAACTCTTATGGAAACCATTTGTCATTTTTATGGTTATTGTAGTACTAGTTCTTGCGGTTTCACTTGCACTTTTTGGCGATGTACCTGAAATGCTTGTTCCAGTTATGACCGTTTTATTCATGTTATTTACGCTTCCAAAAATTAATAAACTCTCTTCCTTCGAAAAAGATGAATAATCCACAGGTTAAGCACCCTTAATTATTAGGTTGCTTAACCTATGCTATTTTCAATACTTTTCTTAAAGTAAAAATTATTAAAGGATATCTTATGAAACGTCCTATTTCAGTTACTATTGCAAGCATAATTTATTTTATTTTCTCTGCATTATACTGTTTTCTCTATGTGACATTTGCTATTTACACTCCCGATCAATTCCTACAGAATTTAGCTGATGCTTACTCATTTTTACCTTCATGGCTATCCATTATCGTCTCAGTTGGTTTTGCGGCAATGCCTGTTTTTATTGCAGTAGGCTTACTCTCCGGAAAAAAACTCGCTCGCTGGATTGCTGTTTTCTCCACAGTAATTTCACTTATTATGATTTTCGTTGATAGTGAACTTTATTCAAATGGAAAAATCATTACCCAGTGCATCATCCAAGGCATATTAATGTTCTTACTTTTTAACCCAGCCGCTAATCGCTATTTCCAAGTTAATAAGTAAACAATACTGAATACCTTCGTAATGCATAATTTTTGGGAAAACTATCTTCTTGGTAAAAGTCCGTTTAGGTAATATTCTGTATATAGTCCCCCATTGCGTATGAATAAGGTTAAATGCTTTGTCATATTGCCATTTTCGGCTAATTTGCGTACCGGCAATTGGATAAGTTTGATTAGGTTGATAATCGCTAAGTTGTTGTTCAGTTAAACTGTTATTCCAACCACCACCTTGTGCTTGTAATAAACCTGAAGAACTAAAGTGCTCAGCTTAAATAAAACCATTTTGGTTTTGTTTGCGAGTTTGTCTGCCTAGTTTGTCATAGCTAAGATTGAGTGGGTTATGATTATTGACTTGAAATTGAGTTAATTCACCATATTGGTTAAAACCTTGTGAAATTTTGACCGCACTTTCTACACCATTTGGTAATAATAATGCGGTTTGTCTGCCATATTTGTCTAACTCTACC
>JAGZXE010000127.1:0-3375 GCA_018378615.1 Parahaemophilus parainfluenzae | reverse complement strand
CTGATAAGAGATCTTTAAAAGAAAAAGAGGACACAAAAAGTGCGGTCGAAAATGTACTTAAATTTTGATGCTGCGTCGCCTCTTGTAATAACACAAAATCAGCTTGTTTAGAGAGTTGTGCTAAATCTTCTTGCCAACCCTTATCTTGCCCTTTATGTACATTCCAATTGACCAAACGAAAATGTGAAGACGTTAATTTAGGTATTAAACCATTAGCCTTGTCACATTGCATATTTAACCTGTTGTCAAAAGGAGTATAATTTACTTTTTGTGACGTATTTAATTGGATAAATGTACGTTTAAAAATTGTTAAATTCGCAAAAAAATAGCCGCCACCTAAAATCAGCAATAGTAATCCAACAGCTAAAAATCGATAAATTCTCTTCATGATGATCCTCTCTCTATGCTCGAATAATAACACCTCATCAAAGCAATGCAACTTTCACTTTTAATACTCATTAATACCTACAACATGGTAACTTTAACTTTTAGCTTTGATTTAAATCATACTTTGCTAAAAAAACCGTTGCATTTTCCTTTTATTATCTTAGTATTTTACTCAACTTCTAACTCTACCATTATAAGGAGATTCATTATGTCTTTTAGAGATAAAAAATTAAGTGAAATCGCTGTCAGCGTACCCGGCTCAACTTCCCTACTTCGTGAATACGATTTGGATTTCTGCTGTGGTGGGTCAGATACACTTTCCAACGCTGCCGCAGAAAAAGGGTTAAATTTAGCTGAAATCGAAACGCGTTTAACGGAGCTTCAAAACAGTAAAGCAGAAAACCCAGAAGAATATTGGGTTAATGCAACTTATCCTGAAATTATCGATCATATCTTAGTTCGCTACCATCAACGCCATCGTGAACAACTTCAAGAATTAATCGTATTAGCAGATCGCGTAGAAAGTGTTCATGGCGATCGTGAAGATTGTCCAATGGGTGTTGCAGCTGAATTGCGCAATGTCTATGAAGATTTGAGCAACCATATGATGAAAGAAGAGCATGTGCTTTTCCCAATGATCAAAGCGGGTAATTATATGATGGCGCAAATGCCAATTCGTATGATGGAAATGGAACATGCTGAACATGGCGAACATTTGGAAGTTTTGAAATCATTAACAAACAATATGACGCCTCCAGCAGATGCTTGTAACACATGGCGTGCCCTTTATAGCGGTATCCAAGAATTTGCAGATGATTTAATGATGCATATTCATCGTGAAAACAATATCTTATTCCCTCGTGTGATTGCTGAAAATCACTAAGAACAAATCATATAAAGAAAAAGGGCGAAATCATTCGCCCTTTAAAATTAGCCTAAAACTGACCGCACTTTACTTCTCTTCACTGCCTTTATATAAACGGTTTTTATACAAATAGCTGCCAAGTAAAGCATGTGCCAATGCTTCTTTTTTCATTTCTTCCGGCACTTCTTTTTCAGTTAATGTGTCTTTTTCTTTATCATACACATAGCCTTTTGCTTTGCTATTTGGTGTTTGAATAACAACATCATGATTACCTTTCATTAAGGCTTGAGTTTGATCGAATTGCATAAAGGCACGATTCGGATTAACCTCTTGCGTTAAATCAAAGCCAATCATCGGATAATTACCACTGACCCCCGCAATAGAAAGTAAGGTTGTCGGCATATCAATTTGACTCACTAAACGACTGTCTCGGCGTGGCTCAACATGATCACCTAAAATTAACGCAGGAATATGGAAATGCTTAATTGGCACTAAGCTTGCCCCTGCTGCACGGGAGTCGTGGTCTGCAATCACCAAGAATACGGTATCTTTCCAATAATTAGATTGTTTCGCTAACTTGAAGAAATGACCAATCGCATAATCCGCGTATTTCGCACTGTTATTACGTGTGGCTTTTGGTTGTTCATAAAGCTCAATTTTACCATCTGGGAACTCGAAAGGATCGTGATTACTCGAACTAAACACGAGGCTAAAGAACGGTTTTCCTTCATTCTGTAATTGGGTAAAAGTTTCGTTCGCTTTATCAAATAAATCCTCATCACTCACGCCCCAAGTCGCAGTAAATTTCGGATTTTGGTAATCTTTTTGATCGATAATGGTTTGGAAACCGTTACCATAGAAGAAGCTTGCCATGTTATCAAAGTGTTTTTCACCGCCATAAATAAAGGAAGTGTTGTAACCTTGTTTGGCAAGTAAATCCGCAATAGTAAAGAAACCACTTTGACTGTTATTCAATTTCACCACTGCACGTGCTGGAGTGGGTGTGAAACCTGCTGTAGTAGCTTCAATACCACGTACAGAACGCGTACCTGTCGCATAAAGGTTTTCAAATAACCAGCCTTCTTTGGCTAATTTATCAAATTCGGGGGAAAGTGGTTTTCCGCCTAATGTACCGACAAATTGCGTGCCAAAACTTTCTTCCAAAATAATGACAATATTTTTCGGTTTACCTTGGTAAGTAGCTTGGTTTTTCGTTAAGGTTGGAATCTTCTCTGAAATATAATCACTTTCAGGACGACCACGGCTTGCTTTGACAATACGCAACATTTCATCGGGATCCATTTTGCCATAGGCTTCAGAAGAAGCTCCTTCATCTTTAAATTGTTGGGCGGCATAAAGAACTGAATAGCCTGAATTCAACACAAGCGAATTGACTAAACCATCGGAAGAGAAAGCTACCATCGCAGGATTCACACCACGGTGTTGGAAACTAGAACGAGCACCTAAAAAAGCAACTGCAATCACAAGCAACGCTACAACAGGACGTAATTTCCAACTCATTGGGCGTAAGTTTTTTACCGCATAACCAGATAGTTTCCAATAACAGATGAAAGCTACAATGGTAAAAATGAGGCTAAAAATGACCGCGGTTAAATGACCTTCCATCAACATTGAAAAGACTTCTTTCGGATAAATTAGATATTCGATAAACAGACGGTTTGGACGGAAATCATAAGTTTCGATAAATGCAGGTGTAGCCAATTCCATAAATAGAATAAACACACTACCTAGAGTGAGCCAGATACGTAAAATCATTTTCCAAATACGGCTATTATGAAATAACACCGTAAATAATGCTGGCACACCAAATAAATAACACAAAGCCACGATATCCATACGCAAGCCTTGTAAGAATAATTGCCCCCAGCCCTCTACCGCAGAGACACGGTCTGCCTGCCAAATCGCAAGCCCAAGACGAGACAAGGTGAAAATGATCAGATTAATGATGACGAAGAGAAAAATCGGATATAAAGGAGAACGTGTTTGTTTCATTTTGACACTCATAAGTCCTGAAGGTATCGCTACCCTTTGATTAATTTAAAGCACGTGAATGTGCCATTCCTTCCATAGACAGATAAAAAAACACAAAGTGCGGTTAAAAA
>JAGZXE010000002.1:0-61851 GCA_018378615.1 Parahaemophilus parainfluenzae | reverse complement strand
TCGTTTGCCAGTCGTGATTCCAGATCGCATTACGGATGAATTTTGTGATTTATTGCTAAAAAGCCGATTACAAGCGGTGTTTGTCACGCATATCAATCACCCAAATGAAATTGATGAGGCGCTCTCTTTGGCTATGCAAAAACTGGCAGATGCTAAAGTGATCTTACTTAATCAATCAGTCCTTTTAAAAGATGTGAATGATAACCCACATACATTAAAAGTATTAAGCGATAAGCTGTTTCAAGCGGGAATTTTGCCTTATTACTTGCATTTATTGGATAAAGTGCAAGGTGCGAGTCATTTTTATATCTCAGATGAGAAAGCATTACAAATTTACAAAGAATTACAGGCGCTCACTTCTGGCTATTTAGTGCCCAAATTAGCACGAGAAATCGGTGGAGAGCCAAATAAGACTTTATACACCGCTTAAGATCCGATAAAATACGATTCAATTTTTCACCGCACTTTTGTGCGATCTTTAGTTTAGCAAATCGAGGTAATACCGTGGATAATAAAAATCAACCTAACGACAATTCATCTCAAAATGAATTAGATTTAGGATTTAATCACTCTGACTCTGTGACACCAAGAAAACCGGTTCAACAAAGTGGCTCAATTTTTGATAAAGCCAAAGGTTTATTTGGTAAAAAAGAACAGCCAGATACACAATTCCATGTTCGTCGCGAACCAACTTTTGGTGCGGCAGCAAGTCAACCTTTTTCACCTTCTCAAGCATACCAAAGTGAAAATACTGAACAGTCAGTGCAATCAAGTGCTTTCGGCGCTCAAGAACCTGTTGAAAATGTTCAAGTAGAAAACGCAGCGGAAGAAAAAGTGATTTTTGAAAATTCACCTGCAGAAGAGATTGTGGAAGAAGTGAAAACTCAAGCAGAAACCGTTGCACCAGCAACAGCTGCTGCAGCAGCAAGCTTGAAATCACCTGAAAAATGGAAGGTTCTACAAATGTTACCAGAAAAACATCGTCGTTTATTTATTGCGATTTGGGGTTTAGTGGTATTACTGATCATTTTCTTCACTCTAAAACCAAACTCAGATACGGTGGAGTCTTTTGAACAGCAAAACAGCAATGAAATTCCGGTTCAATTCCAATCATTAGATCAGTCTCAACCGGTTGAAACCACCGTATTAGATAACAATAATACTACGGCTCCTGCAACAACAGAGCAAACAGCAAATGGCGCTAAATCAGATGCACCTCCAGCCATGGAGTATGTAGGTGATAAAGCAGATGCGGCGAAATCACAACCTGCAGAGCCTGCACAACAAACTGTTGCTCAACAACCAGCAACTCAACCTGCACCGGTTCAACCAACTGTTGCTCCTGTGCCAGTTAAAGAACCCGTGAAAACAGTACAACCAGCTGTAGAAAAACACACCGCAACAGTTGAGCATAAAGCAGAGCCTCGTCGTGAACAAACATCGGTGGTTCAAGAGAAAAAACAACCTAAACCTGTAGCTGAAAAAGCAACAGTTCAGCCGACTCAAACCGTGAAAAAAGAGTCAAGCAAGATTCAAGAGGCGAAACCTGTTGCGACTAAAGACAGTAAGGTTCAAATTGTGGAAGCGAAATCAGCAACCCACAATGCGGTGAAAGCAGCTGAACCAGCAGCACAAACCGCTTCAACAGGTGCAACAAAAACATTAACTGTGCCTCAAGGTGTTTCACTGATGCAAGTATTCCGTGATAATAAATTGAATATTTCAGATGTGAATGCCATGACAAAAGCAAGCGGTGCAGGTAATGCATTAAGCAGCTTCAAGCCTGGTGATAAAGTACAGGTATCAGTGAATAGTCAAGGTCGAGTGAGTGAGCTTCGTTTATCAAATGGCGGCAAGTTCATTCGTCAAGCCGATGGTTCATATCAGTATAAAAAATAATTTTTAGTGGGCGAGTAATCGCCCATTTTTCTAGATAAGATTGTTTATCCTTGCTCATTTTGCAAAGTGAGCAATCATAAACAACCCTTGATGGAAATAGAATTCATGTTAAAAAAATTAAGCGTAATTTTGACTGCACTTTGTCTTTCTGCTTGTTCACAAAATGTTGAATTAAGCAAACCAGCACCACAGAAAATGAAAGTGCAAACCGTTGATAAAAAATCCCAAAAGGGTTCAGCGACGGTTTATTTGTGTAAAGGCAATAAAGAAGTGAGTGTGGTTCATACCAAGCAAAAACAGAAAAGTAAAAAAACACTCAGCCAGGTGACTGTTACTTTTAATGATGTAACCGAAAAATTGACTCGAGTGATTTCTGAGCGTGGGAGAAATTATGCGAATATTCGTTGGTATTGGCAGGAGCGTGATGACTTCAGTCAATTACAAACTAGCGTAGGTGAAGTGCTCGCAGAACGCTGTGTTAAACAACCAAGTGAATTAAAATCAGGCAAATAATTCTTGTATGGATCTCCAACGCGGCTTTGTGTTACATCGTCGTCCTTATAGTGAAACCAGCCTTTTGGTGGATTTATTCACTGAAGAAACGGGACGTTTGACGGTTATTGCAAAAGGTGCACGTGCAAAACGTTCGGCATGGAAATCTGTCTTACAGCCTTTTACGCCATTACTTCTTCGTTGGTCAGGAAAAGGCGCATTAAAAACACTCACGAAAGCAGAGCCCGCAGCAATTACGTTGCCTTTGCAGCAAACGGCTTTATATAGCGGGTTTTATGTAAATGAGCTGATTACTCGAGTGATCGAGCCCGAAACGGCCAATCCACAACTTTTTCAGCATTATCTTCAATGCTTAACAGGCTTAGCCACTCAACCACAGGTTGAGCCCACATTGCGTCTATTTGAATTTCATTTACTTAAAATCTTAGGTTATGGCATTGATTTTCGGCATTGTGCAGGCTCAGGTTTACCAGTAGATGAATCGATGACTTACCAATATCGTGCGGAAAAGGGTTTTATCGCCTCGTTAGTGAAAGATAACTTAACCTTTTATGGCCGAGATTTGCTTGCTTTTGACCGTTTGGAATTCACCGATGAGTCCGTTTTGCAAGCAGCAAAGCGCTTTACTCGAATCGCGCTCAAACCTTATTTAGGTGATAAGCCACTGAAAAGCCGAGAGTTATTTACGCAAAACGTACTTTATTTAAAATAGTCCCTTTCTTTAATACAAACAGATTAAAACACCATCATGGCTTTACTTTACGCTCCACAAAAAAAACAGAAAACCACCCAAAAAGTTGTCGCTGAAATTCAGGATTTAGATTATCAAGGGTTAGGTGTCGCCAAAGTTCAAGGTAAAACCTGGTTTATTGAAAATGCCTTGCCAACGGAAAAAGTGGAAGCGGTAGTGATCGATGAAAAACGTCAATATGGATTAGCCACTGCACAAAAGTGGCTACAAGAGAGTAATCAGCGTGTTGAGCCTCAATGTCGTTATTATGGGCGTTGTGGTGGATGCCAAGGCCAGCATATTCCTGTAGAAATGCAACGTAAAGCCAAAGAGAAAGCCCTTTTTTCTCGATTAAGTAAACTGCAAGCAGAACCCATACAATTAATGCCAATGATTTGTGGTGAACAATGGAGGTATCGTCGTCGTGTACGATTAAGTTTACTGTGGAATGCGAAAAACAAAACCATTGAAATGGGATTTCGTCAGAAAAACTCCAATCAATTGGTGAGCATTCAGCAATGCTTAGTTGCAGAGCCTGCTATCAATCATCTTATCCCCAAATTGACCGCACTTTGGACTCAATATTCAGCCCCGAAACAATTAGGGCATATTGAATTAGTTTCAGCAGAGAATGGCGTAGCCATGCTGTTACGCTATAAGGGAAATTTAGCCGAAACTGACCGCACTTTATTGCTCGAGTTTGCACGCGTCAATGCTGTAAATTTGTTTTTACAAGATGATCAAGGTATTCAACTTGTGCATGGTGAAATGCCTTATTACGCGTTAGACGATATTCGTTTATCTTTTGATATCCGCGATTTTATTCAAGTGAATACTCGCTTAAATCAGCAAATGGTTGAGACTGCTTTAGATTGGCTTGATTTGAATCAGGACGATCACGTTTTAGATTTATTCTGTGGGATGGGTAATTTTACTCTGCCTTTAGCCAAACGCGTGAAAAGTGCGGTTGGAATTGAAGGTGTTTTTGACATGGTTCAAAAAGCCCAAACGAATGCACAGTTTAACCACATTGAGAATGTTGAATTTTATCAAGCCGATTTAGACCAAGCTTTTTCAGAACAACCTTGGGCAAAACAACATTTCAATAAAATTCTTCTCGATCCGCCTCGCAGTGGTGCCGCTTTTGCGCTGAATGCGTTATGTGAGCTTGGTGCAGAAAAAATTCTCTATGTGTCTTGCAACCCCGCAACTTTAGTACGAGATGCAGAAATACTTCGCTCTTTCGGTTATCGTATCATCAAAACTGCCATGATTGATATGTTCCCGCATACCAGTCATTTGGAGTCGGTGACATTATTTGAAAAATAATATCAGCTCGTTAATAGTCCCTTACAATATTATTACATTGGGAAGTGATTAAATTACCAACCTTTTATTTTATTGTTTATTCTTTTCAGGCATAATTCTAATTACAACAACTTATAGAAAGGTTCTAGGTTTATGTCGTTTAGTAAAGCAGAAAAATTACAAATGTCAGAGGCAGATATTCGTTCCAAGTTTATTACTCCTGCTATTCGTAATGCAGGTTGGAATGAGCGTCAGATTAGAGAAGAGCACTCATTTAAAGCGGATAAAGAATTTACTGATGGGCAAATGGTCGTTGACCCTAAAACAAAAAAAGCGTCTAGAAAACAAGCTAAACGAGTAGATTATTTACTTTACCAATCAGCCAACCAAAAAATTGCAGTAGTTGAAGCCAAAGACAATAAACATACACCTCGTGATGGATTACAACAGGCTATGGATTATGCGCTTTTACTAAACACCCCCTTTGCTTATAGCTCAAATGGCGATGAATTTGTTGAACACGATTTTTTAACAGGAGCACAGCGTACTTTGCCGATGAGCCAATTTCCTACTCCTCAAGAACTAGAGGCTCGTTGGGCCAAGCAATATACAGCCGAAGAGCTTAAAATTATTCAACAACCGTACTATACGAGTGTAAGTGATAACTTTAAAGAACCTCGCTATTATCAAGAAGTTGCAATTAATCGTACTATAGAGGCTGTAGCTAAAGGACAACAACGCATTCTTCTCGTTATGGCAACCGGTACAGGTAAGACTTATACGGCCTTTCAAATTATCCATCGTTTAAAAGCCAGTGGAACGAAGAAGAAAATTTTATTTCTTGCAGATAGAAATGTACTTGTTGATCAACCAATGACGCAAGATTTTAAGCCATTTAAAGAAACAATGGTAAAAGTGAGTAATAAGACTCTAGATAGTGCATTTGAAGTCTATCTAGCTCTTTATCAACAACTTGATGGTTCAGCTGATAATTCACTTTTTAAACAGTTTAAACCCTCTTTTTTCGATCTAATTATCATTGATGAGTGTCATCGAGGGAGTGCTAAAGAGGATTCAAACTGGCGCTCAATTTTAGAATATTTTTCCTCTGCGACCCATATTGGTATGACGGCAACGCCAAAAGAAACGGCAGATGCAAGTAATATCAGCTATTTTGGTGAGCCGATTTATACTTACAGTTTAAAACAAGGTATTGAAGACGGTTTTCTTGCACCTTACCGTGTAATTCGTGTCGATTTGGATTGTGATTTGAAAGGTTGGCGACCAACTAAAGGGTTGAAGGATAAAGAAGGGCGTGAAATCGAAGATCGTATTTATACGGTAAAAGATTTTGACTACAACATTATATTAGACGATAGAACCCGATTAGTCGCAGAACGTATTACTGAATTTTTAAAGAAAACAGATCGCTTAAGTAAAACTATAGTATTCTGTGCCAATATCAATCATGCGCAACGAATGGTAGCAGCTCTCTCTCATCTCAATGCTGATATGATGCATAAAAATTCAAAATATGTTTGCCAAATTACAGGTGATCAATCAGGCAAAAGTGCTGATCTTGAAGCGTTTTGTGATGTTAGTAATGAAAGTAAAGATTACCCCGTGATTGCTGTAACATCAAAGCTGATGACAACAGGCGTGGACAGTAAAACTTGCAAATTGGTAGTGCTTGATGCGAACATCAATTCAATGACTGAATTTAAACAAATTATTGGGCGCGGTACACGCTTGCGTGTCGATGCTGGTAAGGAGTTTTTCACAATTCTTGATTTTCGTGGTGTCACCCGCCTCTTTGCAGATCCTGCTTTCGATGGTGAGCCAGTGGTTATTCTTGATATCCCAGAAAACGCGCCAATCGTTGATATACCAGAGGATGATATAAATCCAAGAAATCCGAAACAACCTTCCGATAATAAAGTAGAGGAACCACCTCCTGTTTACAAACCGACTGTAGTTGTTAAAGCAGGGACGCTGAATCTCACGATCTTAGATGAAAAAGTGCAATACCTAAATGAACAGGGAAAACTTGTTCTAGAAGATATTGCAGAATTCTCTCAACGTGAAATCAAGAAAGATTTTACCAATTACGAACAGTTCCATTCAAACTGGCTAGAAAGTGGTGATGTTTTCACAAAATTTTATACTAATGATGAATGGATAAATGCTTTACGGAGAAAGGGCAATATTGGTGTCGATGTTGATACTTTTGATGTGTTAAGAGCGGTCAGTTACGGTAAAAAACCATTAACTAAAACTGAACGGGCAGACAAAGTTAAACAGAGTGGCTATTTATCTCAATACTCAAGTGAAAACCAAGAGGTTTTAGGTTTATTACTTGATGAATATGTGAAATCAGGCTCACAGGATTTAAGCAAAGCTGAGCTTCTTCAAACACCTAAATTTAGTCCATTCGGTGGTTTGGTCTCTATTATAAATAGTTTCGGCGGTAAAGCTCTCTATCAGAAAGCGGTTAAAGGCCTAGAAAAAATCATTTACTCAGAATAATTAATCACTAAGGAACAACATGAGCTTAAATAATCTCGTAAAACGCTTGCAAGATGTTATGCGTAATGATGCAGGTATTAATGGTGACGCACAACGTATTGAACAAATTGTTTGGATTCTCTTTTTAAAAATTTATGATGCCAAAGAGCAGGAATGGAAATTACTTAATGATGGGTATCAATCTATCCTTCCAGATAGATTGAGCTGGGAGAATTGGGCGAAAGATAATAAAGATGGTAAAGCAATGACAGGCGAAGCGTTATTGAACTTCGTCAACAATGATCTTTTTCCCGTACTGAAAAATCTTCCTGTTTCCCCACAAACACCAATGAATCAACGTATTGTTCGTGCGGCTTTTGAAGATAATAACAACTATATGAAAAATGGCGTATTATTACGTCAAGTGATTAATATCATTGATGAAATCAACTTCGAGCAATACCAAGAACGCCATGCTTTTGGGGATATTTATGAAAATATCCTAAAAAGTTTGCAAAGCGCGGGCAATGCAGGGGAGTTTTATACCCCGCGAGCAGTGACTGACTTTATGGTCAAAATGATTTCGCCAAAATTAGGCGAGCGTATTGCCGATTTCGCATGCGGAACTGGGGGATTTTTAACCTCAGCTTTAAAAGTGTTAGAGCCACAAATTCAATCAGTAAATGACCGCACTTTGTTTAATAATGCCGTGTATGGTATTGAGAAAAAAGCCTTACCACATCTGCTTTGTATTACTAATCTCTTATTGCATGATATTGATACACCAAATGTGCATCATGATAACGCCCTTGAAAAAAACGTTAAAGATTATACAGAAAATGATAAGTTTGATGTCATTTTAATGAATCCTCCTTATGGTGGCTCTGAAATTGAGCAAATCAAAACAAACTTTCCTATTGAATTAAGAAGCAGTGAAACTGCCGATTTATTTATGTCAGTAATCATGTATCGCTTAAAGAAAAATGGGCGAGTAGCAATTGTGTTACCAGATGGTTTCTTATTTGGTACAGATAATGCCAAAGTGGCAATCAAGAAAAAGTTAATCGAAACGATGAATTTACACACTATTATTCGCTTGCCACATAGCGTCTTTGCACCCTACACCTCGATTACGACCAATATTTTATTTTTCGATAACACGCAACCAACCAAAGAAACGTGGTTTTATCGCCTTGATATGCCTGAAGGTTACAAAAATTTCTCGAAAACGAAACCAATGAAGTTAGAGCATTTTAATGAAGTCATTGATTGGTGGCATAACCGTCAAGCTATTGAAGTTGAAGGTTTTGATAAGGCACGTTGCTATACGGCTCAAGAAATTATCGAACGACAATATAACTTGGATTTATGTGGTTTTCCTCATGAGGAAGAAGAAATTTTGCCACCTGATGAACTCATTGCAACTTATCAGCAAAAGCGTGCAGCTTTAAATGCTGATATTGATCGCATTTTGGCTGATATTACAGGGATTTTAGGAATCAAGTTATAAATCGAGTAAAAGAATCAATATGAAAGCACAGCAGTTAAAAAACGCCATTTTACAGTTAGCCATTCAAGGAAAATTGGTTCCCCAAGATCCAAATGATGAGCCTGCAAGCGTACTATTTGAAAAAATCCAAGCAGAAAAAGAAAAACTGATCGCAGAAGGAAAAATTAAAAAAACAAAGAAAACGTCTGACAAATGCTCTCTAGATGTAGAGGTGGATTTTCCTTTTGAGATTCCTAATAGTTGGGTGTGGGTAAGACTATCGGAGATTACTTATAATTTAGGACAAAAAAAACCAATATCAGAATTCAACTATATTGATGTTGCATCAATTGATAATAAGAAACATATATTATCAAATATTATAAATTTAGTTTCAGCAGATAAGGCGCCTTCTCGAGCTAGAAAAATAGTTCAAGATGGCTCAATTTTGTATTCAACGGTTAGACCATACTTAAAGAATGTTTGTATATTTCATAATTTCTTTCAGTATGAAAGTATTGCAAGTACTGCTTTTGCTGTATTAGATGTTTATTCTAATATTTTTAATAAATATTTATTTTATTATCTGATTAGTTCAGAATTCACAGATATGGTTAGCAAAGAAATGTTGGGTGTTGCTTATCCTGCAATTAATGATGAAAAATTATATAAATTATGTATAGCTGTTCCCCCACTAAACGAACAAAAACGCATCGTAGCTAAGATTGAGGAACTGTTACCTTTTATTGAAGAATACGATAAAAAAGAGCAAAAACTGACTACTTTAAATCAGCAATTCCCTGAGCAGTTGAAGAAATCAATTTTGCAAGCGGCAATTCAAGGTCAGTTAGTCGCGCAGGATCTGAATGATGAACCCGCAAGTGAATTGATAAAACGTATTCAAGCTGAAAAAGAGCGGTTGATTTCTGAGAAAAAAATTAAAAAGCCGAAAGTAAAATCAGAAATTGTGGTTCGGGATGGATTGCCTTACGAGATCATTAATGGCGTAGAACGCTGTATTGCAGATGAATTACCTTTTGAGATTCCTGAGAGTTGGTGTTGGGTGAGGTTGGGAGATATTGGTGATTGGGGCGCAGGTTCAACACCAAATCGTCATGAGCCTAAATTCTATGATAATGGTACAATTCCTTGGCTGAAGACAGGTGATTTGAATGATGGATATATTACTTCCATTCCAGAATATATTACTAATTTTGCATTAGAAAAAAATTCATTAAAGATAAACCCTACAGGTTCAGTTTTAATTGCGATGTATGGTGCAACGATTGGAAAGCTTGGTATTTTAGGCATAGAAGCAACAACAAATCAGGCTTGTTGTGCATGTCAGGTATATAAAGGTGTTTACAATAAATACTTATTTTATTATTTGATGTCTCAAAAGAAAGAGTTACAAAAAAGAAGTGAGGGTAGTGGGCAGCCTAATATTTCTAGAGAGAAAATTATAAAATACTTATTTCCATTGCCCCCTATAGATGAACAAAAACGCATTGTTCAAAAAATAGAAGAAGTATTTTCTCATATTGAATCTCTATAAAAGGGTGGGCTGAATGCCCCTCTTTTTATTTGATGAGAGATTTGCACAAACACCAATTTATTATTGTTCCTACCCAGCGTAAAGATACGCGAGTCGAAGGGGGTATTATGGTTGCAGTTCGTGGTTCTCACTTATCAAATCCACATGATTTTGAGATCGAACAATGGTGTTCGAGCCTTAAACTTGCTGCCCCCGTAGAAAAGTCTCTGATTGATGCATGGTATTATGCTCAAGGCAAAATAGCTGAACATGCCGATAAAATGGAAAATGCAGTGCTCACATTGCAATCCGGTGTGGAAATGGTGGAAATTCTGCATGAAATGAATATGGATAGCGAAAGCTTACTCACCGCCATGTTATTCCCATTAGTGGCGAACCGAATTGTCGACTGGGACCAAATTCAGGAACATTTTGGTCCTAAAATCACCAAACTGCTTAAAGGTGTGGAGGAGATGGATAATATCCGTCAGCTCAATGCCAGCCATTCTGCCAATGCGTCTCAAGTGGATAATGTGCGCCGTATGCTCCTTGCGATGGTGGACGATTTCCGTTGCGTGATCATTAAACTTGCTGAACGTATTACGTTTCTTCGTAATGCGGAAAATCACTTTTGTGAAGAAGAAAAAGTATTGGCGGCCAAAGAATGTTCCAATATTTATGCCCCATTGGCGAACCGTTTAGGTATCGGTCAATTGAAATGGGAGCTTGAAGATTACTGCTTCCGTTATTTGCATCCAGAACAATATCGAAATATTGCCAAATTATTACATGAGCGCCGTTTAGATCGTGAGCAGTATATTGCAGATTTTGTCACAGAGTTAACCAGTTATTTAAAAGAAAATATCGACCAGGTTGAGGTTTACGGCCGTCCTAAACATATTTATAGCATTTGGCGAAAAATGCAAAAGAAACATTTGGAATTCAGTGGCTTATATGATGTCAGAGCGGTTAGAGTGATCGTACAGAAATTGCAAGATTGTTATACGGCGCTCGGTATCGTTCACACGCACTTCAAGCACTTACCAAAAGAATTTGATGATTATGTTGCCAACCCGAAACCGAATGGCTATCAATCTATTCACACGGTGGTATTGGGCAAAGGTGGTAAGCCAATAGAAGTGCAAATTCGCACTCAGCAGATGCATGATGATGCGGAGCTTGGTGTAGCCGCCCACTGGAAATACAAAGAGGGCACGACAGGTAGCCTTTCCGCTTACGAAGAAAAAATCACTTGGTTGCGTAAATTACTTGCATGGCAAGATGATATTACGGATTCTGGCGAAGTGATGGCTGAATTACGTAGCCAAGTTTTTGATGATCGCGTATATGTGTTTACACCGAAAGGTGAAGTGGTTGATTTACCCGCGGGATCAACGCCTCTCGATTTTGCTTATGCGATCCACAGTGAAATTGGTCATCGTTGTATCGGGGCGAAAGTTGGGGGACGTATTGTGCCATTCACTTATCACCTGCAAATGGGTGAGCAAGTGGATATCATCACGCAGAAAAATCCAAATCCAAGCCGAGATTGGGTCAATCCGAACTTAGGCTTTACCCATACCTCAAAAGCGCGCGCCAAAATCCAAGCGTGGTTTAAGAAACAAGATCGTGATAAAAACGTTCCAGCGGGTAAAGAGCAGTTAGATAATGAACTTGCGCGTTTGAATATCAGTTTGAAACAGGTTGAGCAGCTTGCCTTGCCACGTTATAACTTAAGAAACCTCGAAGATTTATATGCAGGCATTGGTAGCGGAGATATTCGCTTAAATCAGTTGATGAATTTCTTGCAAAGCCGATTGATCAAAGTAACGGCTGAAGAAGCAGATCAAGAAATTCTCCGCCATGTGGCGAGTAAAAGCGCAAATACTGCACAGCAAAAGGCACAGCAGAAAGCCGAACAACAACAGAATAAAGGTTATGTGGTTGTTGAAGGGGTCGGTAATTTAATGCACCACATGGCGCGTTGTTGTCAGCCTATTCCAGGTGATGCCATTGCAGGCTACATTACGATGGGACGAGGTATCTCAATTCATCGTTGCGATTGTGAACAGTTCATTGAATTACAAGCAGCCCATCCTGAACGCGTGGTAGAAGCTCTTTGGGGGGATAATTATGCGGCGGGGTTCCATATTAATATTCGCATTGTGGCCAGTGATCGCAATGGTTTATTACGCGATATTACTACCGTGCTCGCGAATGAAAAAGTCAGCGTGTTAGGGGTTTCAAGCCGTGCGGACACCAAAAAACAAGTGGCAACGATGGATATGGAAATTGAACTGAAAAATGTCGAAAGTTTAAGTAAAATACTGGCTAGATTAGCGAAGTTAGACGACGTTATCGAAGCAAAGCGTTTATAGATTACAACATAGGAACTTTTATGTATAAAACCACGGGGTTAACCCATTTAATTAACTCTACAAAATATTCTTTACAAGGCTTAAAAAGTGCATTCAAAAATGAAACTGCATTCCGCCACGAATGTTTTCTTGCGTGTATTATGATTCCACTCGCCTTTTGGCTCGGCGACACTAAAATTGAAATCGCGCTGATGATTTCATCGGTTTTACTCGTGATGGCAGTAGAGCTGTTAAATAGTGCAGTTGAAGCGGTGGTAGATCGTATTGGCACAGAACGCCATGAACTTTCAGGGAGAGCCAAAGACCAAGGCTCAGCAGCGGTATTCATTGCCCTTTGCATTGTTATAGTGGTTTGGGGAAGTATTTTATTTTTCTAAAGTGCGGTCAATTTTCAGTAACAATTTCGGCTTATGTGTTTTACATAAGCCGTTTTTGTAGGTGGAAGTCGGACAAGATTTTATTCCTCTACTTTTGCTGATATAAATAAGAAAGATTTTTGCATATTCATATCAACAGGAGGACGCTATGCCAACAGTCTCTGCCTTAGGTGCGCTCATTGCACTCATTGTCGCTATTTTCCTTATTTTGAAAAAAGTCTCACCAGCCTATGGTATGTTAGTCGGGGCTTTAGTAGGGGGATTAGTTGGCGGCGCTGATTTATCTCAAACCGTGAGTCTCATGATCGGAGGCGCTCAAGGTATCACTACTGCAGTCATGCGAATTCTCGCAGCAGGGGTATTGGCGGGAGTACTGATTGAATCCGGTGCGGCTAATACCATTGCTGAAACCATTACCAACAAGTTAGGTGAAACAAGAGCATTATTGGCTTTAGCGTTGGCCACATTAATTTTAACCGCCGTTGGTGTATTTATTGATGTTGCCGTGATTACGGTCTCTCCAATCGCCTTAGCACTTGCTCGTCGTACTGACTTATCAAAACCCGCTATTCTCTTAGCGATGATTGGTGGGGGAAAAGCAGGAAACTTAATGTCTCCCAATCCCAATGCAATCGCGGCGGCAGACACATTCCATCTTCCTTTAACGTCAGTGATGATGGCAGGGATTATCCCCGCTATTTTTGGCTTAATATTGACGTATTTCTTAGCAAAACGTTTAAGAAACAAAGGTTCGCGCGTTTCATCCCAAGAGGTTGTCACAGTAGAAACACAGAATCTACCCTCATTTTTGACCGCACTTGTGGCGCCTTTGGTTGCCATCTTCTTACTAGCACTTCGTCCGTTAGCCGATATTAAAGTCGATCCTTTAATCGCCTTACCACTTGGTGGTCTGATTGGCGCATTATGTATGGGCAAGCTTCGCCAAGCCAATAACTATGCGATTAGCGGTTTAGGGAAAATGGCTCCGGTGGCGATTATGCTACTTGGTACGGGAGCTTTAGCCGGTATTATTGCCAATTCCGGTATGAAAGATGTGCTCATTGAAGGTTTAAAACATTCGGGCTTACCTTCTTATATCCTTGCGCCAATTTCAGGCGCACTCATGTCGCTTGCTACGGCATCAACAACTGCAGGTACTGCTGTTGCTTCGAATGTGTTTAGTTCAACGCTATTAGAGTTGGGGGTGAGTAGTCTGGCAGGTGCCGCGATGATTCATGCGGGGGCGACAGTTTTCGATCATATGCCACATGGTTCTTTCTTCCATGCAACTGGTGGTAGCGTAAATATGGACATGAAAGAACGCTTAAAATTGATTCCTTATGAAAGTGCAGTGGGGTTAATTATGACCATTGTGTCCACTTTAATTTTTGGTGTATTTAGTTAGTTTAAGGAGAGAATATGAAAATTGTCATTGCGCCTGATTCATTTAAAGAAAGTTTAACCGCACTTGAAGTGGCTAATGCGATTGAAACTGGTTTTAAACGTATTTTCCCAAACGCTAAATATGTGAAATTACCAATGGCAGATGGGGGAGAGGGAACCGTACAATCTTTGGTTGATGCCACTCAGGGGCGCTTAATTGAGGCAGAAGTCACTGCACCGTTAGGCAACCAAGTAAAAAGTTTTTTCGGTTTATCAGGTGATGGTAAAACGGCGATTATCGAAATGGCGGCCGCGTCGGGATTGCATCTTGTCCCGATGGATAGACGCAATCCTTGTCAAACTACCAGTTTTGGTACGGGTGAGCTGATTAAGCAAGCCCTAGATCTTGGCGTACAACATATCATTTTAGGGATTGGTGGGAGTGCCACAAATGACGGTGGTGCGGGTATGCTGCAAGCATTAGGCTTACGTTTATTGGATAAAAATGGGCAATCCATTGGCTTTGGTGGTACAGCATTATCTAATTTTGCTGAAATTCAACTGGCTGATTTAGATCCTCGATTGCAACACGTACAAATCGAAGTGGCTTGTGATGTGAATAATCCACTTTGTGGTGAACGAGGTGCCTCTGCGATTTTTGGTCCACAAAAAGGTGCGACGCCTGAGATGGTAAAAGAACTCGATGCTGCGTTAGCCCACTTCGCCGAAATTGCCGAGCGGGATTGTGGTAAAAAAATTCAAGATCAACCAGGTGCGGGAGCGGCCGGTGGTATGGGTGGTGGTTTATTGCTTTTACCTAATGTGCAACTGAAAGCTGGTGTGCAGATCGTGTTAGATAATTTGAAACTCGCTGAGCAAGTTAAAGAGGCTGATTTAGTGATTACTGGTGAAGGCCGTATGGATGCGCAAAGTATCTTAGGTAAGACTCCAATCGGTGTGGCGCGCACGGCGAAACAATTTAATAAGCCAGTCATTGCGATTGTGGGTTGTTTGCGTGAGGATTATGAAGTGGTGTATGAACATGGCATTGACGCAGTATTTCCAATTATTCGTAATCTGGGTGATTTACCGACAATTCTCAAACAGGGCGAGCAGAATTTAATCTCAACAGCTCAAAATGTGGCGAGATTGTTGTCATTGAAATAAGCTTTTCATACTAAAGTGCGGTCAAAAATAACGATAAATTTGACCGCACTTTTTGATTTTATCCCCTCGGATGAAATCTTTCGTGAAGGTGTTTCAAGCGTTCTTTAGCCACATGAGTATAAATTTGCGTGGTGGAGAGATCGCTGTGTCCGAGGAGCATTTGCACAACACGGAGATCAGCACCATGATTCACCAAATGTGTTGCAAAGGCATGACGGAGAACGTGTGGAGAAAGCGCATCAGTATCGATTCCCGCTAACACCGCATAATGCTTTATACGATGCCAAAAGGTTTGGCGAGTCATTTGCTGAGCCCGTTGACTGGGAAAGACCACATCAGAACTTTGTCCATTGAGCAAAATAGGGCGACCATAAAGTACAAATTGTCGCACCCAAAAAGCGGCCTCTTCCCCCATGGGTACAATACGTTCCTTGTTACCTTTACCAATTACACGTACGACACCTTGTTGTAAATTCATATTCTCAATGGTGAGCGTGACCAATTCCGTGACACGTAATCCAGTGGCATATAGCAATTCCAACATGGCTTTATCGCGTAACTCGAGCGGAATTTCGACATCAGGTGTATTTAATAAATCCGTAACTTGTTGCTCGGTTAAATATTTAGGTAAGCGGCTTGGCAATTTAGGTGAGCTCAGTACGGCACTAGGGTCATCCATACGATACTTTTCACGGTATAAATATTGGAATAATTTCCGTATTGCACTTAACATTCGTGCAGTACTGGTAGCTTTGTAACCTTGCTCTAAACGGCTGCCTAAAAATTGTTGCAGATCTAAGGGTTCAAGGGTTTCGAGAGATAAATTTTGTTTATCCAGCCAATCACAAAGTGCGGTCAAATCGAGACGATAAGATTGCACGGTGTTTTCAGACAATCCTTTTTCGATCCAATATTCATTCAAGAATAAATCGACTAGCGTAAGGTTATTCATGTTTATACTCTATGTACCAAAAAGGCTTTCACTCCACGTGGAGTGATAAATAATCCAATGAAAGCAAAGGCGGCCATTAAACTAAAGGCATAAACCGGTGAAATTGGATAAAGTACACCAGAAAGCGCAGTGAAAATCGCAATGGCTGCACATCCCGCCAAGGCATTGTATAAGCCTTGTAATTTCGCAATATGGGTTTGTGGTTGAGTGGTGATATAACGCACGGTCGCGTAATGGCCGACGACATAAGTAAGACTGTGAAAACATTGCAATAGGACGATTTCAACAAAGGTATCGGCATAACCGAACGCGAGCCAACGCACGATAGCCGCAATACCGGTGAGATAGAAAAGGGCTGTAATGGTCCAGTTTTTGAATAATCGAGTAGAGAAGAAAAAGACCACGATTTCAGCTAATACACTGATTCCCCAAAATAAGCCTGCATCGGAAACGGAGTGGCCATGATTTGTCCAAAAAATGGTGCTATATGAGTAATAAGCTGCGTGCGATCCTTGAATCAGTGCAATCGCAATAAACAAACGAAGGGTCGTTTTATTTTTCAGTAAGTCTAAAAATCCAACGGAATTTTCGACCGCACTTTGGGATTCGTCCTGCGGCATTGGGTTCGGATGAAGTAATTGCACAATACAGTAAAAAATGAGTATGCCCGTGATCATCCAAGTAATATATTGCTCACCCACGAGTCCAACAAAATACCCGAATACCATCACACCAACAACAAACGCAAAGGAACCAATTAAGCGTGCTTTGCCGTAATCTAAATGAATTTGTTGTTGCCATGTACTGGCAAGGCTATCACCAATCGGCATACCGGCCGCATTCACCATGGAATACAACGCAAGTCCAATAAACAAGAGCCAGAAATTGTGCGACATCAGTCCAATTAAGGCCATTGTAATGGCACTGGCCACGCCTAAATAACGTAACCCATTTACTAAGAGGGAAACGCGTTTTATTAAGCCGGAAAACAAAATACCGCCGCTGAAACGGAAAATGTAGGCACAGGCAAGCAATAAGCCGATGCTTTCTTCGCTATAAGATTGCGTTTTCAACCATGCCGGGAAAAGGGGAAGAAACACACCGTAGGCACAGTAGTAGCCAAAAAAGCTCAAGGCGAGCCAAGTAAAAGGACGAACTTGCATTAGAATAATTTTTCCATTTCTTGTGAGCGTGCCACACAGGCTTGCATCGCTTGTTTAATGATGTCGTTAAATTGGTGTTGATTGAACACATTTAATGCGGCTGCGGTGGTACCACCTTTTGAGGTCACATTTTCTCGTAAAGCCGAAAGGGCTGTTTGAGGATTTTCAATCACCAACTTCGCTGAACCTAACATAGCTTGTTGTACCAACTCACGAGATTGATTTTCATCTAAGCCCATTTCCATTAGGCCTTGTTGCATGGCTTCTAAAAATTGGAAGAAGTAGGCCGGGCTACTACCAGATGCCGCGGTGACCGCATGCATTTGAGCTTCATTCGTCACCCAAGTGGTTTTCCCTACAGCTGAAAGTAAATTTTCCGCAAAAGTGCGGTCAATTTCAGGCGTGTTTTTATCGGCAAATAAGCCAGCCATGCCTTCTCCCACTAATGCAGGTGTGTTTGGCATTACGCGAACAATGGATTTTGCTGTTGGAAGGAGTTCAGCTAATCGGGCAGTCGAAATCCCATAATTTTGTCGGCTGGATAACCTTGTTTTAATAGGCCTAACACAATGGCTTGTGCCATATTGCCACCGCCGATGAAGGCAATTAATTTCTGTTGCATCATTTTTTCCCGTGAGTTTATGGGCTACAATGTCGCGTATTTTACCCTATTATGAAGGAAGTGTTACGATGTGGTTTAAAAATTTAATGTCATATAGGCTGACTAAGCCCTTAGATTGGGCTCTTAATGAATTGCAACGCCAGTTGTCAGATTGTGAATTTCATCCTTGTGGCTCACAAGATCAAAGTAAATTCGGTTGGGCGAGTCCCTTGAGAGGCAGCGAGTTATTGTATTTTTCAGTGGGTAAACACATTTTGTTAGTTGCGAAAAAAGAAGAGAAAATGTTGCCGGCGAATGTGGTGAAACGTGAATTAGATGAACGCATTGAAAGCCTTGAGCAAAAAGAAAACCGCAAATTGAAAAAAACGGAAAAACAAACGTTAAAAGATGATGTGGTGATGAATCTATTACCACGTGCATTCACTAAAAATCAGCAAACAGCCGTGTGGCTCGATACTGAAAATAATCTTGTTCATGTTGATGCGGCATCCAGTAAACGAGCAGAAGATGCCTTGGCATTGTTACGTAAATCACTTGGTTCGTTACCCGTTGTGCCATTGGCTTTTGCGAATGAACCTTCGACCATTTTAACGGATTGGATTGTGCAGGAAAAAATTCCGCATTGGTTGGTGGCGTTAGAAGAGGCTGAATTACGTGGAAGCCAAGAAGACAGCGTGATCCGCTGCAAAAAACAGCCTTTGGAAAATGAAGAGATTCTCGCACTTTTACAAGATGGCAAAAAAGTGGTGAGCAAGCTCGCATTAGAATGGGAAGATACGCTGACTTTTGTATTTAATGAAGATTGCACGCTCAAACGTTTAAAATTTGCCGATGCGGTGCGTGAGAAAAATGCGGATATTTTAAAAGAAGATTATGCACAGCGCTTTGATGCTGATTTTGTACTGATGACGGGCATTTTATCTAAACTAACAGAAAACTTACTCGATGAATTTGGTGGTGAGAAAGTAAGATTAGGTTAGTTTAATCATAAAATAAAAAAGGCGAACATAATGTTCGCCTTTTGTTCGTTTAAAAGTGCGGTCAAATTACCGCACGTTTTTAATTAGTGTGTGCTCGTACTGGTTGTCGTACGGTTTGCACGTTTACGATCGTTTTCCGTTAAGAGTTTTTTACGGATACGGATCGATTCAGGTGTCACTTCCACTAACTCGTCGTCATCGATAAATTCGATGGCTTGTTCAAGGGAGAATTTCACCGGTGTAGTTAAGACGATTGCATCATCTTTACCTGATGCACGCATATTGGTGAGTTTTTTACCTTGTAAACAGTTAACAGTTAAGTCGTTTGTACGGCTGTGAATACCGATGATTTGACCTTCGTAAACTTCTACGTTGGCTTCGATCATTAATTTACCACGCTCTTGTAAACCAAATAGTGCATAAGCAAGTGCTTTACCGGTTGCGTTAGAAATTAATACACCGTTTTTACGTTGGCCGATTTCACCTGGTTTGATGTCATCGTAGTGATCGAAACTAGAGTAAAGTAAACCAGTACCAGATGTCATAGTCATGAATTCACCACGGAAGCCGATCAAGCCACGGCTTGGGATAATGTATTCTAAACGAACACGACCTTTGCCATCCGGCATCATATCGCGAACTTCACCTTTACGGATACCTAATGCTTCCATGACAGAACCTTGGTGTTGTTCTTCTACGTCGATAGTCACTTGCTCGTAAGGTTCTTGTTTTTTACCGTTGATTTCACGGTAGATTACTTTAGGGCGAGAAACTGCAAGTTCATAACCTTCGCGACGCATATTTTCAATTAATACAGAAAGGTGTAATTCACCACGACCCGAAACACGGAATTCATCTGGGTTTGGCGTTTCTTCTACGCGTAATGCTACGTTGTGAACTAATTCTTTGTTTAAACGTTCAAGAATTTGACGAGAAGTCACATATTTACCTTCTTGACCCGCAAACGGAGAAGTGTTTACACAGAAGAACATGGTTACGGTTGGTTCATCAACAGTTAATGAAGGTAAGGCTTCAACCGCGTTGATATCACAAATAGTATCCGAGATATTTAATTCACCTAAACCGGTAATCGCGATGATATCGCCTGCATAAGCAACATCTTCTTCATAACGTTGTAAACCAAGGTGACCTAATACTTGACCTACACGGCCTTGACGAGTTTTACCTTCGCCATCAATGATCGTCACTGGTTGATTTGGTTTGATCGCACCACGTTTGATACGGCCGATACCGATAACACCCACATAGCTGTTATAGTCTAATTGGGAAATTTGCATTTGGAATGGGGCATCAAGTTCTACTTTTGGCGGTTCAACGTGTTGAACAATCGCTTCAAATAACGGGGTCATGTCTTCCGCTAATTCTTCGTGTTCAAGACCTGCAACACCATTTAATGCAGATGCATAGATAATCGGGAAGTCTAATTGTTCATCGGTTGCGCCAAGGTTAACGAATAAATCAAAGACTTGATCAACCACCCAATCAGGACGTGCGCCTGGACGGTCAACTTTGTTGATAACTACGATTGGTTTTAAACCGTGAGCAAAGGCTTTTTGGGTTACGAAACGCGTTTGTGGCATTGGACCGTCAAAAGCATCTACCACTAAAAGTACAGAGTCCACCATAGAAAGAACACGTTCTACTTCACCACCGAAGTCGGCGTGTCCTGGGGTATCTACGATGTTAATGCGATAACCATTCCAGTTAATTGCGGTATTTTTTGCAAGAATGGTAATACCACGTTCTTTTTCTAGATCGTTTGAGTCCATTACGCGTTCATCAACATCACCACGCGTTGATTCAAATGTACCGGATTGTTGAAGAAGTTTGTCAACGAGGGTGGTTTTACCATGGTCAACATGGGCGATAATTGCGATATTGCGCAATTTGTTAATATCAATGTCGTTTTTCATTTATTACGTTCTTAAAGTTTAAGTTTTGTAGGGTGGAATTTTAATGCCACCGAATAGTCCAAGTAGTTTGAATTAGTGAGTAAACTCACTCTACGAGAATCTCGAAAGGGCAAAAATTATACACGATATTTCGCTGCTCTGCTATGCCAGGACATAAAATAAATCTTATGAAAAAAGCAAGCGATTGCGTTATAATGCTCTTTTAATTTTTATAAAGATTATACACATAGCAAAATAGAGGACTCCTTATGCCAAATGCAAATGCAATTGCCAACGTATTCAAACTGATCGAAGAGAACGATATTAAGTTCGTGCTACTTCGTTTCACCGACATCAAAGGTAAAGAACACGGTGTTTCTATTCCAGTTAGCCTTGTCGATGAAGATATGTTTGAAGATGGCAAAATGTTCGATGGCTCTTCTGTTGAAGGTTGGAAAACCATTAACAAAGCCGATATGCTTTTAATGCCAATCGCTGAGACTGCAGTAGTCGATCCATTTGCGCAGATCCCAACACTTTCAATTCGTTGTAGCGTTTATGAGCCAACAACCATGCAAAGCTATGATCGTGATCCGCGTTCAATCGCTATTCGAGCAGAAAACTATATGCGTTCAACAGGCGTTGCAGATCAGGCATTCTTTGGTCCAGAACCTGAGTTCTTCTTATTTGATGATGTGCGTTTTGATGTATCAATGAACCGTGCTTCTTTCGCCATTGATGACATTGAAGCCGCTTGGAACACCAATAAAAAATATGAAGGCGGTAACAATGCTTATCGTCCATTGAAAAAAGGTGGTTATTGTGCAGTGGCACCAATTGATACGGCACACGATATTCGTTCTGAAATGTGTTTGATTTTAGAAGAAATGGGCTTAGTCATCGAAGCTCACCACCATGAAGTGGCAACAGCAGGTCAAAACGAAATTGCAACGAAATTCAATAGCTTAACCTTAAAAGCGGATGAAACACAAATCTATAAATATGTGGTGCAAAATGTTGCATTAGAACACGGCAAAACAGCTTGCTTTATGCCTAAACCAATTACGGGTGATAATGGTTCTGGTATGCACTGTAATATGTCATTAAGCAAAGATGGCAAAAACATTTTCCAAGGTGATAAATATGCAGGCCTTTCTGAAACCGCACTTTATTACATCGGCGGTATCATTAAACATGCTAAAGCATTAAATGCGTTCACCAACCCAAGTACTAACTCATACAAACGTTTAGTGCCAGGTTTTGAAGCACCAGTATTATTGGCTTACTCTGCAAGTAACCGTTCTGCCTCAATTCGTATTCCAGCAGTAACTAGCCCGAAAGCAATCCGTATTGAAGCACGTTTCCCAGATCCAATGGCAAACCCATATCTGGCTTTCGCTGCATTATTAATGGCAGGTCTTGATGGTGTGGTGAACAAAATTCATCCAGGCGATGCAATGGATAAAAATCTTTACGATCTTCCACCGGAAGAATTAAAAGATATTCCAGCAGTCGCGAGCTCGCTAGAAGAAGCATTGAATTCATTAGAAAAAGACTATGAATTTTTAACGCAAGGTGGTGTGTTTACGAAAGACTTTATCGAAGCATTTATTAATATTAAACGTAAAGAGGTAGAGCGTTTAAATATGACTCCACATCCTGTTGAGTTTGAGATGTATTATGCCTAATAGACATATAATTAGTTGATTCCTAAGTATAAAAGATATCACTTTGTAAGTGGTATCTTTTTTATTTTATATCAATGATTTATTTTTTCTTTTGAAGCAAATTATCCTTTGCTAAGATTACTTTAATTTCCTTGTTAGAGTATGGGAACTCGGGTAGAATGCGGTAAGTTTATAGTATGTTCAATTGACCTGAAAGGATTAATAATGAGTAATAGCAGTTATCAAGAACTAAATGAGCCGGCTGAGATTGATTTGATTGAGTTGGTTAAGAATCTATGGAAGAGAAAGCTATGGATTATTTTATCTGCTTTTGTTTGTACCGCCATTACGGCAGGCTATGCTTTTACAGCTAAAGAACAATGGACATCTAGATCTGTAGTCATTGCACCTAAGGTGGCTAATTTAGGTGATTATTTATTATTGCGTAGTGAGTATGCAGCTATTTTAGATATTAAAGATTTTTCACAAGATAAGGTTTTAGAGAAGGTATTCAATGACTTTAAAACTGCTTTATTTTCTCGTAGCCTGAAAGATGCATTCTTTTCTCAATCAAAATGGTTTAATACTTATGCCGCTAAAAATGCTAATTCCGAAGAGGCAAAACAAAAGCTGTTATCTAATTTGATTGATAAAAATCTGATTGTTACCGTACCAGATCCTAAAAAAGATCCGAATGCAATTGGTGTGAATGTTAGTTTTACTGCTGAGACACCAAAAGAAGCACAGGATGTATTATTAGACTATATTCAATTTGTAAATCAATGGGTGCTTGCTGAAAATAAAAAAGATTTTTTAGCTAGTCTTGGGGTAGTGCTTAGTGACTTAGGCGTTCAGAAAAAAAAGATTGAACGAGATACAGAAACTGTGCGTCAAATTCAGTTAGAAAACCTTACAACGGCATTAAGTATCGCAAAATCAGCTGGTATAAAAGATTATTCAAAATCTTTAAGTGGTAATGTGAGCATACCAGAAGTATTGTTAGGTGATGCGAAGGTACCATTTAGTGATTCAAAACTCAGTGATGGCTCATATTTATTTATGTTAGGGGAAAAGTACTTACAAGCTCAGGTTGATACCTTGAAAAATGCACCTTTAGTCTATCCTCTGAATTATTATAATATTGAAAAACAAGCTAACTTATTAAATGTATTAGAGAAAAAAGTTGAGAAAGAAGCTACTGTCAGCGGATATTATTATTTAAGTGAGCCCGACTATCCAGTTCAACGTGATTGGCCTAAGCGATTAATTTTACTTATTGTAGGATTTGTTTTTGGTGTAGTACTTTCATCATTAATCATTTTAGCTAGAGAAGTATTTTCAAATAAGGCATAAATATGAAAGATATTAAAATTATTATTGCTACACACAAGCAACATTTTATGCCATCAGATGATATGTATTTGCCATTACATGTGGGCAAATCAGGGAAAGAGGAACTTGGTTACCAAGGTGATGATACTGGTGATAATATTTCAGCTAAAAATCCTAATTTTTGTGAGCTAACAGGGCTTTATTGGGCGTGGAAAAATTTACCTAATTATTATTTAGGTTTAATTCATTATCGTCGTTTTTTTAGCGTAAAAAGCCGTGCAGAGCGTAAAAAGAATCCTTTGGAAACACTCTATCTAACACACGAAGAAGCGAGCCAATTATTAAGCCAATATGATGTAATCGTACCAAGTAAACGAAATTATTACATTGAAACGCTTTATTCACATTATGCGAATACCTTACATGCTGAGCATTTAGATGTAACTCGTGAAATTATTACCGAAAAGTGCAGTGAGTTTTTAGGAAGTTTTGATGCGGTAATGAAACAGCGTGGCGGCTATATGTTTAACATGTTCATTATGTCTAAAGAATTAGTGAATGATTATTGCAGTTGGCTATTTCCCATTTTATTTGAATTGGAAAAACGTATTCCTGCGGAACAATATTCAGTATTCCACGCTCGTTTTTATGGACGTGTCAGTGAGTTGCTATTTAATGTTTGGTTAAAACAATATTCTCAATCTAAACCATTAAAAGTGAAAGCAATTCCATTTGTCTATGGCGAGAAAATTAATTGGACTAAGAAAATAATTGCTTTTTTGCAAGCAAAATTTTTAGGAAAAAAATATCAGGATAGTTTTTAATATATATTATGGTTAAAAGAGATGATTTAATCTATCTTAGCGGTTATGGAGTATGGTTGTTTTTGATGCAAATTATGTCAACAACATACTCTGAATTGTTATTTGATACAGTTGAATATTATAAAATATTTACTATATTTTCTTTTATCCTATTGTTATTTTTATCTTTATTTATTTATAGGTTGAATGAAGAATATATTTTAAAAGACTTATTTATTTTGTCTATTTTCTTATTAGTAATATTTTTTAGTAAAACTTTTGGGGTGTTAGCTATCTATGCCCTCCTCTTCTTATTGGCTAAATATATTCCATTTAGTAAAATTTTGAAAGTATATATATTTATATTTTTAACAATTATCTTGATAGTCTTTTTAGGTTTTATTTTTGATTTTCTACCCCCTGTTAATTTATTAAATGAATCATTTAGGGATGATGGGCAATATAGATATGCTTTAGGATTTACTTATACTACATTTTTACCGAATTATTTTTTTCATGTAATATTGGCTTTTATTTTCCTAAGAGAAAAGAAATTGGGTAATATAGAAATTTTTACTATTTTTATAATTAATTTTATTCTTTACAAATATACAGATACAAAAGCGGTTTATTATCTGATTAATCTTATTATTATAGTTTTATTTTTTATTAAAATATTTCCTGTAGATTTTAACAATAAATCTATTTTATCTTTTTTATCTAGATTAATAGTAAAATATAGTTTTTTGATTTTATGTGTTCTATCTATTTATTTACATTGTTTTTACGATCCTTCTATAGAGTGGATGAACTCACTTAATGAAATATTGGCAGATAGATTAAGACTTGGGCATCAGGGTATAGAAAAGTATGGTGTGACTTTGTTTGGTAATGATGTTGAATATGTATCATTCAACCAAGTAACAGAGTTTTCTCCATATTTCTTCTTAGATTCATCATATCAAAGAATATTGATTAATTTTGGAGCTGTACTTGTTCTATTATTAGTTTTGGGGTTTACTCAATTATCTAAGCTCATTATATTTAACAATAACATTTATTATGGAATTTCTATAGTTTTTTTATTAGGACATTCGTTTACAGATCCACAGTTATTAGATCCTATATTTAATCCATTTTCTCTGATATTGGCTTATATCTATAGTCATATTGGTCGATGTAATCTATTTAGGTAAGGAAGCTGAATGAATATCAGATATAATTTTTTAATGAATTTTATTTTAACTATATCAAATTTTCTATTTCCTCTAATTACATTTCCATACGTTTCTAGAGTGTTAGGACCTAATGGGATGGGAATATCTTCATTTGCAATGTCAATAATTTCTTATTTTGTTATTTTAGCAACATTAGGAAGTGCAACTTACGGTATTAGAGCATGCTCACAAGTGGGGGAAAATAAGGATGAATTATCAAAAGTAACACATGAGATAATATTTATTAACCTTATTACTATGATTATCTCATATCTTTTTTTATATTTTTGTGTTCATTTTTTTGACGGATTACATGAAAATAAAGCTAGTATAGCTATAGCCTCTTTTATGATTTTACTAAATGTTTGTAGTGTTGAATGGTTTTATAGAGGAATAGAAAAATATACTTATATAACAATAGTCTCTTTATTATTTAAATTAATTGCATTAGTGTCTTCTTTTATTTTTATACAAAAAACCTCTGATTATTTCTCATTTATACTAATTTCAGTTATTTCTTTGTCTGGTTCTGGAATAATAAATCTTTTGAATATAAAGAAATATATTAACTTTAAATTCTATAATGATTATAATCTCAAGAAACATATTAAGCCAATGTTAACATTCTTCTTTATGTCATTGGCTATTTCTGTTTATACCTATACAGATTCAGTTCTATTAGGGTTACTTACTAACTTAGATGAAGTTGGATTTTATAATGTAGCTGTAAGAATTAAAGGTATACTAATTAGCATTGTTACTTCATTAGGTGTTGTTTTGCTACCAAAACTTTCTTTATATATAAAAAAAGGTATGATGAATGAGTTTAGTAGCTTATTAATATTATCACTAAGATTTATAGTAGCTTTATCTCTTCCTTTAGTTATATTTTTCATTTTTTTTGCAAAAGAAACTATCTTATTATTATCAGGAGAACAATATTTTAATTCTATACCATTGTTACAGATTTCTTTGGTGGCGGTAATTATTGTTGGGATTACTAATATTTTGGGTATCCAGATGTTAGTTCCATTAGGGAAGGAAAAAAAGCTTTTTGTTTCAGTACTATGTGGCGCTCTTATTAATGTAGTAGCTAATTTTACTTTGATTCCTTTCTTATCTTCTGTAGGAGCAGCTATATCTATGGTTTTGGCTGAGTTTACTATATTGCTTATTCAGATATATTTCTTAAAAAAATACATGTTTTTATTTATGAAAGTTAATTATATTAAAGTTATATTGTCTTCTCTTATCTCACTAGGGGTTGTGAGCATTTTTAGAAGCTTTATTTTCGATAATAACTTTTTATTATTATTATGTTCAGGTTCTATTTTTTTTATTATTTATTTGATAACTCTTTTATTATTAAAGGAGAGAATATTAATAGATGTACTTAAATTAGAGTTAAAATAGAGGCTGTTATGAAGATTAGCGTAATTGGGCAAATTAAAAATAAAAAAACAGGATTGGGGAAAGCGATTGATGATTTTATCCAATATGCTTCAAAATCTCCGGACGTTGAAAGTTTAGAGCAAATTGATATTACGAATAATAAACTTATTCTATCTCATTTGAGAAATATTATGTGCTCTAATGCTGACTGCTTTTACTTCACTCCATCAGGTAGTGTGGGGGGATGCTTTAGAGATAGCTTATTATTATTGACTATGTTACTAAAAAGAAAAAGGATTGTTACCCATTTTCATAACTCAAGTTTTGGTCATGTTGTCAATAATAATAAGTTATTGTTATTTATTAATCGATATATATATAATAGGGTGGATAGGATAATTATATTAGGTGAAAAGCAGAAGCAAATGTTTTCTTGTTTAAATCTTAATAAGAGTAAGTTTAGTGTTGTCAGAAATGGCGTAGATAATGATGTATTTATTACATCAAATGAGTTAGAGAAAAAATGGAGTTCTTCAGTAAAGAGTGTTGTTTTTTTTAGTAATATGATTCCTGATAAAGGCTATAAAATTGTATTAGATGTTGCTAAGAAATTAAAAGATAATGATTTATATAGGTTTTATTTTTCAGGGATGTTTTTCGATGATTATTTAAAGTTAAATTTTTTGTCAGAAATAAAAGAATTACCAAATGTTACCTATATTCCAGGAGTGTATGGTAAGGAGAAAATTAAATTTCTTAGAAGTATTAATTTTTTTATTTTACCATCTAAATATAAAGATGAAACATTGCCAATTAGTATGTTGGAGGCAATGGCAAGTGGGGCGTATATTATTATTTCAGATGTAGGTGTTGTGTCCGAAGTGTTGGAAGGTAATACTTATAATTTAATTAACGTTGAATCTCAAAATGTTTCAGATGAAATTATTAGAGCTATACTAGATTCTAATCAGAGTATATTTAAATTTGATTTAGATAAAGTTAGAAGTAAGTTTTTATTAGAGAATATACAAAAAGAAATTTTAACTGTTGTGGCTGGAGCAGGATCGTCATGATTAATAATAAAATTAGTATTATTGTTCCTATATATAATTCAGAAAAATTTATTGCTGATTGTATAGAAAGCTTAATAAATCAAACTTATCAGAATATAGAAATTATTTTAATTAATGATGGCTCATCAGATAATAGCTATGAAATATGTAAGAAGTATCAAAGTATAGATTCTAGAATAAGATTAGTTTCTCAAGTAAATTCAGGTGTATCAAAAGCACGAAATAAAGGAATTGAAGTAGCCACAGGTCACTATATAATGTTTGTAGACAGTGATGACTATGCTGATAAACAACTATGTGAATTGTTGATATCTAGAAATAAAGACAGTTATAAAGATATGGTCTTTTGCTCATATCTTTATATTAATACTAAATCAGGAGAAATAACTAAATTGCCAAAATATGATAGGGAGAATAATATTTCCTCTGTATTAGATTTGGCTGGAGAAAATTTCAATTTTTTCTATTTAAATTTGTATTTTAATTCTCCGGTCTGTAAATTATATAGAACTGAATTGGTTAAAAATGTTATTTTTAATAGTGACTTGAGTCTAGGGGAAGATTTACTATTTAATTTAGATTTTCTAGAGAAGTGTGAAAAGATTTCATTTGTTAATGAGGCTTTATACTTTTATAGAATAGGTGAAGGTAACTCATTATCTTCAAAGAATTATAAAAATAGATTAGAAATGGTAAAGACTGTTTTTGACAGATCTCAGATAAGTTTTAGAAAACTATTTAAAGAAAATTACAATGAAGATTTAATTAAGGTTAATTATTTTATTGAAGTTTGTTTAAGTATAAAAAAAATGTTGTCATCATCTGATGTTACTGATAAAGAAAAAATGGTATTCTTAGGGAGTTTCTTATATTCTGAACAGATGAGAGAGTTAGCGTATTTGAAGGTAGATTGCTGGAGCTATCTTCCTATACAGTATAAATTATTTTATATACTATTATCTCGTAAGGCATTAAGAACGTTGTTTCATATTACTAGAATTTTTAATTTTATTAAATCATAAGGAAAATTATGAATAAAATACTTACAGTGGTTATGCCATCTTATAATGCAGAACCTTACTTGTGTGAAACTATACCAACTATTCTTGCATCTGAATTTGTTAATGATGTTGAGTTAATTATTGTAAACGATGGATCTAAAGATAATACATTAGAAATAGCAAGGGATTTTGAAAAAAAATATCCCAATACTATTCGTGTTATTGATAAAGAAAATGGCGGGCATGGTTCAGCTATAAATGTGGGCATAGAAGCTGCCAGTGGTAAATACTTTAAAATTATAGATGCAGATGATTGGGTTGATACAAAAGCATTTTCTGAGCTCTTGGCTTATTTACAAGAAGTTGATGTTGATCAAGTCATTTCTCCTTACACAGAAGTTTATGTAGATAGCGGTAAAAAGTGTGAAAAGAGTTTTCTTGATATTAAACAAGATGAATTTAGTTACTCAGATTTTCTTCATAAAGTAGGCTTTATTCCTCCAATGCATTCTTTAACTATCTTAACAAGTTTATTAAAAGATAATCAAATTAGAGTTGATGAAAGGATGTTTTACGTTGATACTCAATACATTATTTATCCAATGCCATTTGTAAGCAAAGTGGGTTATTACGGTAAAAGTGTCTACCAATATCGTTTAGGTACAACAACTCAGAGTGTGAATATAAATAATTATATTAAGAATAGAAACATGTTAAGACATGTCATTTTATCTCTTATTAAGTTCTATAATGATAATCATCACAAACTACATGAAATAGCTAAAAAACTTCTTGACTCTCATCTCAAATCATTGGTTTCCTTAATGGTTAATGTTTATTTATCTATGTCTCCTAAAGAAGGGAAGGTTGAATGTTTATCATTTGTTAACGATGTTAATAAACTAACAGCAGGCTTTACAAAAGATGTAAAGCAAACAAAAGTAAGACTTCTTGAGAAAACCAATTATTTATTGTTTGGTCTATTATCTTTTTATACTAGAAAATTTATTTATAAATTGTAATTATAAAGGAGTATGTTATGAAATATGATTATTTAGTAGTCGGAGCAGGCCTTTTCGGATCAATTTTTGCTCATGAAGCAACTAAACGTGGTAAAAAATGCTTAGTAATTGAAAAACGTGATCATATTGGTGGAAACTGCTATACCCAAAATATCGAAGACATCAATGTGCATAAATATGGTGCTCATATATTTCATACAAGCAATAAAGTTGTTTGGGACTATATTCAGCAATTTGCTGAATTTAACCGCTTTACTAACTCTCCTGTAGCTCGTTATAAAGACGAATTGTATAGTTTACCTTTCAATATGCTTACATTTAATAAAATGTGGGGGGTTATCACACCACAAGAAGCTGAAGCTAAAATTAAAGAGCAGATATCAAAAGAGAATATTACAGAGCCTAAAAATCTAGAAGAGCAAGCTATCTCATTAGTTGGCCGCGATATCTATGAAAAATTAATTAAGGGCTATACTGAAAAGCAATGGGGGCGGAAATGCACAGAGCTTCCAGCATTTATCATTAAACGTTTACCTGTTCGTTATACCTATGATAACAACTATTTCTATGATACTTATCAAGGTATCCCAATTGGTGGTTATACGGGTATTTTTGAAAGAATGTTAGAAGGTATTGAAGTAAAATTGAATATCGATTTCTTTGCTGAGCGCGAATATTACGAGAGTTTAGCGGAGAAGGTTGTATTTACAGGAATGATTGATGAATATTTTGGTTATCAATTCGGTAAATTAGAGTACCGTAGTTTACGTTTTGATAATGAAGTATTAGATATTCCAAATTACCAGGGAAATGCAGTAGTAAATTATACGGAAGCTAAAGTGCCTTATACTCGTATCATTGAACACAAACACTTTGAATACGGTACGCAAGCTAAAACAGTAATCACTCGTGAATATTCAAAAGAGTATGAAGAGGGTGATGAGCCGTATTATCCAATAAATGACCAAAGAAATAATGAACTTTATACTAAATATAAGGAATTAGCAGATAATCAGACTAATGTAATATTTGGTGGTCGATTAGCCCAGTATAAGTATTTTGATATGCATAATATTATTGCTGAAGCCTTAGAATGTATAAATAGTCATTTCAAATAGAATAAGTATAGAGGGTTAGCTTTGAATAAGTTTATATCAACGATCACTTTAATGCTATTTGATGTGGTGGCTATATTTTTAGCAATCGCGCTAGCTGTGTCACTAAGACAGATATTAAATATCTTCTTTGATTTGCCTGTTATTGGATATAGTTATCTTTCATTTGGAAGCGTTTATATTACCCTTGTTTTTATTTTATTTTATTTTGGCGTTTATACGAAACGTTTTGACTTTTGGCATGAGGCTAGGATAGTTATGCGTTCTAGCTTCTTATCTTTTGTTATTGTGTTAGCAGGGCTAGTTTTAGGGCAGAATGCAGAATATTACTCTAGAAGTACGTTGATTCTAATCTTTTCGTTAAGTGTGGTTACAATACCATTGCTGAAACTATTTGCTAAGAAGGTTTTATTTCTATTAGGCTTTTGGAAGAAAACAGCAAAAGTGATCTCAAATAATCATGATTTTGAGTCCGTATTGTTTGATAATTATTACTTAGGTTATGTAAAGTCATCTGATTCTAAACACTCGACACTTTTCATCGATAGTATGAATTTGACGAAAGAGAAACTTGATAGGATTATTGAGGAGAATATAAAAAATAGCAGAGAGATTATCTTTACGCCAGTGCTTAATGGGTATGACTTCTCACAATCGCATATTTATAATGTGTTTAGCTCGCGTACAAATGTATTTATTTTGGAAAATAAACTATTAAGCAAGATAAATAAGTTTATCAAATTAATGCTTGATTATCTGTTGGTGATATTCTCATCTTTTTTATGGGGACCAGTGCTTTTGATGATTGCTTTTTGGTTGAAGCTTGAAGATCCTAAAGGTGATATTTTATTTAAGCAAAGACGTTTAGGATTGAATGGTAAAGAGTTCTTTTGCTATAAATTTAGATCAATGTATTCAGATCAATCTTTTATGTCGGTATGGTTGGAAAAGCACCCTGAGGAAAAAGCATATTATGATCTTTATCACAAGTATATGAATGATCCTAGAATTACTAGAGTCGGGGCTTTTTTAAGAAAAACATCACTTGATGAGCTTCCTCAATTGATGAATGTTTTACGTGGCGAGATGAGCCTGATTGGACCTCGTCCATATATGGTCATTGAAAAAAATGATATTGGAAAAAGGGCACCTTTAGTATTGGCGGTTAAACCAGGTATTACTGGGTTGTGGCAAGTTAGTGGTCGTAGTGATGTACATTTTAATGAGCGTGTTGAAATGGATGTTTGGTATATGAAAAATTGGTCTTTATGGAATGATATTATTATTTTAGTTAAGACTTTCCAAACTGTTATTAAGCGAGATGGGGCTTATTAAAGCACATTTGGTATTTTAGTTTTTTAATTAGTAGAATTTATAATATATGATAAATAATCAACGTGTTCCTTATTTTGATGTACTAAATATCATTGCATGCATTGCAGTAATTGCATTACATCATAATGGAATTGTTCATTGGTACGATGTTCATAGTGTTATATGGATCCAAGCTCTGGTCTTTGAGGTGTTTTTTTTCTGGGCTGTACCTATTTTCTTTATGCTTACAGGAGCAACTTTATTAGGTTATAGAGCTAAATATTCCACCTATGATTTCTTTAAAAAGAGGGTTACTAGAACATTAATTCCTTTTATATTGTTTAGTATGTTATATATTATACATAATTACTTTATATTTAATATAAGCTATGATTCAGGGTTGCAAGCAATTAATGACATATTTAATACTAGAATAGCATACGCTAATGTATTCTGGTTTTTTATTCCATTACTGATGCTTTATCTAGTTATACCAGTATTGTCTCTTTTAAAAGATAATATTAAAATATTGCTCTATATCGTTTTTCTAGGTTTTTTGTTTTCATCTTGTATTCCTGTGCTTTTTCCTTTTCTGGGACTAGAAGTAAATCGTCATCTTCAATTCTCTTTAGGCGGGTATATTTTATTTTTAGTTTTGGGTTATCTAGCACATATTCTTTATCTACCTAAGAAAGTTAGATTAGTCATATATCTTTTGGGTATACTAGGAGCATTATTTAGATTTTTTATGACATATAAAATGTCACTAGATAGCAATTCTATTAACTATACATTTACTGATTATATCCAATTCCACTCTGTTTTCTTAGCTCTATCTGTTTTTGTTTTCTTTAAATATTTGAAATTAGATTTTTTAAATAAAAACACTCCAACCTTAGGCAAAATATCGTCATGTAGTTTAGGGATATACTTAATCCATATTCTTGTTATGGAGTATGAACTGAAATTATATAATATAAAACCAGATAATATACTTTGGAGAACCGTAGGGATATTATCAACTTATGTAATTTGTTTATTTATAGTATATAGTATAAAAAGAATACCATACATTAAGAATATTTTTCCATAACTGTATTGATTATATATGATAAACATCCTCATCACCGGCGGTTCCGGCTTCATCGGTTCCGCCCTCATTCGATATATCATTAATCATACTCAAGATTCTGTTATCAATGTTGATGAGCTGACCTATGCTGCAAATCAATCATCCTTAAAAGACATAGAAAATAGTGCTCGGTATACTTTTGAAAAAGTTGATATCTGTGATCTTAAAGAGATAGAAAGCGTTTTCGAGAAATATCAGCCGGATGCGGTGATGCATTTGGCGGCTGAAAGTCATGTCGATCGTTCTATTACGGGAGCGGCTGATTTTATTCAAACCAATATTGTTGGTACTTATACGTTGTTAGAAGTTGCTAAGAATTATTGGCATACCTTAGACGAGGCTAAAAAATCTGCCTTTCGATTCCACCATATTTCTACTGATGAAGTATATGGGGATCTATCCCTTTCTGAACCGGCCTTTACCGAACATTCCGCTTATCATCCGAGTAGCCCTTATTCAGCCTCAAAAGCGGCGAGTGATCATTTGGTGCACGCTTGGCATCGCACGTATGGTTTGCCGGTGATTATCACAAACAGTTCCAATAACTATGGGGCTTATCAACACGCTGAAAAGCTTATTCCTTTAATGATTTCAAATGCTGTGATGGGAAAGAATTTGCCAATTTATGGTGATGGGCAGCAGATTCGTGATTGGTTATTTGTGGAAGATCATGTTCAAGCCTTATATTTAGTTTTAACAAAAGGTCGAGTCGGGGAAAACTATAATATCGGTGGAAATTGTGAAAAAACGAACCTTGAAGTAGTTAAAATGATTTGTGAGTTACTCGAAGAACTGGTGCCAAATAAGCCTAATCACATTAGGTATTACGAAGATTTAATGACTTTTGTAAAAGACCGACCAGGTCACGATGTACGATATTCATTGGATTGTTCTAAAATTCATGCAGAATTAGGTTGGAAACCGCAAATAACCTTTGAACAAGGACTTCGTCAGACGGTAAAATGGTATCTAGAGAATAATAGATAAATAAAGGAGAAGAACCACATGCAAATTACATTATCAACGGCTCCCGCTTCGGAGAGTTGGGGCAAAAATGCCATTTTAAGTTTTAATCAAGATCAAGCCGTTATTCATCTTAAAGATGATGAAAAATCGAACCTTGTTTTAGTTCAAAAAGCCGCACGTAAGTTACGTGGACAAGGCATTAAAGACGTTGAACTTGTGGGGGAGGCATGGGAATTAGAAAATTGCTGGGCATTTTATCAAGGTTTTTACTCGGCGAAGCAAGACTATTCGATTGAATTTCCTCATTTAGATGATGAGCCACAAGATGAATTATTAGCCCGTATTGAATGTGGTGATTTTGTGCGTGAAATTATTAATGAACCAGCACAAACCCTTACTCCGGTTAAATTAGCAGAACGCGCGGCTGAGTTTATTTCTAAACAAGCCGAAAATTATGCCGATAAAAGTGCGGTCAGTTTTCAAATCATTTCTGGTGAAGCGTTAAAAGAGCAAGGTTACCACGGGATCTTTTCTGTGGGTCGCGGGTCTATTAATCCGCCAGCCATGCTGCAATTAGATTTTAACCCGACTAATGATCCAAATGCGCCAGTATTAGCATGTTTGGTCGGTAAAGGTATTACTTTTGACAGTGGTGGTTATAGCATCAAACCAAGTGATGGTATGAGTACTATGCGTACTGATATGGGTGGCGCTGCGTTATTAACAGGTGCGTTAGGGTTTGCGATTGCGCACGGTTTAAATCAACGTGTAAAACTTTATCTATGCTGTGCAGAAAATTTGGTGAGCGGTAATGCGTTTAAATTGGGTGATATCATCACGTATAAAAATGGTGTAACCGCTGAGATTTTAAATACTGATGCGGAAGGGCGTTTAGTATTAGCAGACGGCTTAATTGAAGCCGATAGTCAAAATCCACAATTTATTGTTGATTGTGCAACCTTAACCGGTGCGGCGAAAGTGGCAGTGGGTAATGATTACCACAGCGTGCTTTCTATGGATGATTCGTTGGTAAATAGCTTATTCCAAGCCGCGAAAGAAGAAAATGAACCATTCTGGCGTTTACCTTTTGAAGCGTTCCATCGAAGCCAAATCACTTCTTCTTTTGCAGATATTGCAAATACAGGTACAGCGCCAGTTGTGGCGGGCGCAAGTACTGCAACAGCATTTTTATCGTATTTTGTGAAGAACTATCAACAACGTTGGTTGCATATTGATTGTTCGGCCACTTATCGTAAATCTGGTAGTGATTTATGGGCTGTGGGCGCAACCGGAATTGGTGTGAAAACTTTAGCAAATTTATTAGTAACGAAAGCAAGTTAAGTAGGATTTTATGGTAGAACGTACTTTTTCGATTATCAAACCCGATGCAGTAAAGCGTAATTTAATTGGTGCTATTTTAGGGCGTTTTGAATCACAGGGATTCCGTGTCGTAGCCCTTAAAATGGTGCAATTAACCAAAGAACAAGCGGAAGGTTTCTATGCAGAACATCAAGGTAAACCATTTTTTGACCCGTTGGTGGAGTATATGCTCTCTGGCCCGATAGTGGTTTCTGTATTGGAAAAAGAAAATGCCGTAAAAGATTACCGCACTTTGATTGGTTCAACGAATCCAGCTGATGCTGCAGAAGGCACGATCCGTAAAGACTTCGCGTTAAGCCAGCGTGAAAATTCTGTTCATGGTTCTGATAGCGTTGAAAGCGCAAAACGAGAAATTGCTTATTTCTTCGTAGATTCAGAAATCCAACCGTAATTCATTTCTATAAAAAAGCACTTAGTGAATCGCTAAGTGCTTTTATTTTTATAGCTTTTCAATTTTTGAGATAGTCTTTTCCAGTGGATCAATTTCAGCCCGAATATGAAAGGCTTTCGCCAAATTCTCCGCATTTAACACGGCTTGTGTTTCACCTACTGCTAGCAATTTTCCTTTATCTAATAGAACAATTTCATCACAAAATTGATAAGCCAATGAAAGGTGATGAATGGCGACGACACACGTATGTTGCGGTGTGAGTGATTTAAGTTGTTCCATCATATCAATTTGATAATAAGGGTCGAGTGGTGCAATAGGCTCATCGACCAATAAAACAGGGGATTCCTTAATGCAGCAGCGGGCGAGTTGTGCGCGTGCTTTTTCGCCTCCAGAAAGTTGTTGAAATGGCTTATCGAGTAAATGAGTTACCGCAAATTTTTCTGAAAACGCTTGAATTTTTGACCGCTCTTTTTCTTTTGGTAGTGGAGCTGCTAAGCCTAATGCAATTACATCATAAACGGATAAATCCCAATGAATTTGCGTATTTTGTGCAAGGTAAGCAATGTGTTGGCTTTTTTCAGTTGCATTCATTTTGCTTAATGGCTGCTCATCGAACCAAATCTCCCCCTGTTTGAGGGGCAAGATACCCGCAATGGTTTTCAATAAGGTAGATTTTCCCGCACCATTGGCGCCCATAATACCAATCAATTTACCTGATGGAAGCGTACAGTTGATGTCATTTAAGCAATAGGATTGGGTGAGTTTTTCAATTTTAATCATAGATTTTTCTCTGTTGCGTTAATAACATCCAAATCAAGCAAGGGGCACCGATAAGTGCGGTCAATGTGCCGATGTAAATATGTGAAAACAGTGGGATATATAAAATCGCTAAATCGGCCATTAATAGCAATAATGCTCCAATTAATGCACTGGTGAGATAAAGCTGTGATGGGCGAGCTTTCAGTAAAATACGGGCGAAGTGTGGCGCGATTAAGCCGATAAAGCCAATAGTCCCTGTTTGAGGAATAGTCGCACCGACTAATAAAGCCACACCAAAGGTGCTGATGAAAAAGCTACGTTTTGGATCTACGCCCATGGTACTCGCCGTTTCTTCACCAAAGGTGAGTAAATCTAAGTATCGGCGAGTATGGTATAAACAGAAAATTCCCGCCAGAACAATCGGGAGTGAAATAAGCAGGGTATCTAATTTAGCCCACATCAACGAGCCTTGTAGCCAACGATAAAGTTCAGCTAATGCCCATGGGCTTTCCGCGTTGGAGAGCAGTAATGCGATTGCTGACCCAAGCAACATATTGACCGCTAAGCCGCTCAGAATCATCATGGTGGTGCCGTAGTTTTTGGCGATCAAATACACGATGAAAAAACTTAAAAGCGCACCAATCACACCACCGGCTAAGAGCAGTGAAAATGGTACGGCAAAATAATAGAGGATAAATACACTAGCCGCTGTGGCTCCAGAACTACTACCAAGTAAGCCTGGACTCGCTAATGGATTTTGGAAAATACCTTGCATCGCATTGCCCGCTATCGCTAGGCTAGCGCCAGTCAATAAAGCTAAACCAATGCGCGGAAAACGAATATCCCACAGCACCATCGAACGCATATCAGTGAGCTCGCCATCCGCATTTTTGAGATGAGCAAAGTCGCCTAGCTGATGATAAATCGCAAACCCGCTAATCAACAGCAACGCGAAGAAAAGTGCGGTATTTAATTTTAGTGTTTTAGTCAATGATCAATTTCCTATGTAATCCAAATATCATTTGGTAATTTGAGTTTGTCAAATCTCCCCTAGCCCCTCTTTGCTAAAGAGGGGGATTATAGTGTCGGGATTTATAATTCTGATGTTTTATTTTAATCATTTATACATAAAAGCTGTAAATACATTATCTTGGGCTAATCTAATCATGTAATTTCTCTCTTTAGTAGAGAGGGTGGGATTATAGTGTCAAGATTTATAATTCTGATGTTTTATTCTAATCATTTATACATAAAGACATATAAATATGTCATCTAGGGTTAATTTAATAATGAAATTCCCCTCTTTAGCAAAGAGGGGTTAGGGGAGATTTGTCAGCTACATTATTTTAACTGTTGATAAATCTTCTCCGCCCCTTGCCATACGCCGTGATCGAAACAATAGGTATATTTCATTGGGATGCTGACAAGCGGTTGGTTTTTGAAAAAATCTTGCAACATAGGGTGGTGCAGCAATTCGGCTTGCGCATTGTAACCTTGTTTGTCAGTCAGAGAAATCAGTACATTCGGTTGGCTTAGAATCACTTTTTCTAACGAGAAATTTTGTGCGGTAAGTGGTGTTTTTAGTGGCGTTAATCCGAGTAAATTTAACAGCACGGGATATTGCGGATAGTAACTCTCTACCACACCTGTTTCCGACAAAATCAGTGTGTCAGTAAGCGGTCGATTTAAGTGAAAGTTTTGCGATTTGAGTTTTGCGACTAAATCAGCCGCCTTTTGCTCATTTCCTAGTTTTTTACCTAAGTCTAAAATCAGTGCAAACAATTCATCTGGCGTTTGTGGGCTGTCGTTAATTGGGATGATTTTCACATCAAGCTTTTTCAGATCTGAGACTAATTGTGGATAAAAGGTTTCGTTAATCAGAATAGTTTTATCCAAATAGGGCAATAATTCCGTTAATTGCGGTTCTAGTACAGGTTTGTCGGTATTGATTTTATCCAACATCATCAACGGTTTTTTCGAATAAGGCGACTGTGCAGCAATTTGTGAAGGCTCAGCCAGTTCAATAAGCAGTCTGTCACTGCAAAGCGTAAGCGAGACAAATTGTTCCGAAGCCTGAGCGGTAAACGGAAGGAAAAGTGCGGTTAAAATTAAGCGAGTTTTTTGCATATAGATAATGATACGCTACGCCATCAAGAATGTAAAAAGGCGTGCTTAGCACGCCCTTATAAGTGAGTAATAATTAGAACGAGCCTTTCAACCCAACGTAAACATTACGTCCTTCCTGGCCGTAGCCCAGTACGTTTTCATATTTTTTATTGAATACGTTGTTAAGGTTCGCGTAAATCGTCAAGCTATCCGCCACTTTATAGTTCACGCCTAAGTTTGCCAAGGTGTAAGATGGCAATTTTACTTTATGCGTGCTATAAGTTGGTGAATAGTAGGTATCCATGCGTTTGCCTGTGTAAGCTACATTTACATCCGCACCCAATTTTTCAGTGATTTGGTATGCTAAGCCTGCGTTCGCCAAATGTTTTGGACGACGTGCCAATTCAGCGCCTTTGCTATCTCGGGTTTGTGTGTAGGTGTAGTTAGCGTAAGCAGTTAATACATCGGTGATTTTACCATTGTAAGCCACTTCAACACCTTTCACTTTGCTCTTACCTTCAAGGTTTACGGCACGGCTTGCATAAGTGGTAAAGTTGATTACTTCACTGCTAATCGCGTTTTTCACGTTGCGAGCAAAATAAGTGACATCAAAGCTGTGACGGTTGTCATTGGTTTCAAATAAGAAACCAACATCGCCACCTAAACTTTTCTCAGGTTGTAAATTCGGGTTGCCGATATAGCGCGCATTGTAACCGTAATATTCAGTGATCGTCGGGTTTTGAATCGCTGAACCAAAACTTGCGTGGGCTTTCACGTTATTGTGTAAACGGTAAGCGCCGGCGATACGGCCCGTCCATGAGTTTTCATATTCAGAGCTATCAGTGTAACGACCACTAATATTTAAACTATGATCTGCATCGTGCAATAAGCGATATTCTGCCGCTAAGCTTTTCTCAACCAGTTTTTTATTGCCTGCATTATTGAAATAAGACGAGTTAAAATCTGTTTTTTGATAGTCAGTTAAGAAACTTAAACCTTGTGTGAGAGTGCCTTCACGATCGAAATTGACGTCTAATTGATAGTTCGCATTGAGTTTTTTTGCATCGTAAGCCGATGTGTAGCCAACAGTATCGCTGTCAGTTTTGAGATGGCTTACGCCTACTTTGTGTTTAAGCAATTCATCATCGTTACCTAAGAAACCACTTAATTTGAATAAGGTGTCACGTGTGCGAGTGTAGTGGCCTTTTTCATCCGTTGCGCTGTTATCAAAGTGAGCAGTTTGGCTGCTGTGAGAGGTTAAGAAGTCGAAACCTTTTTGATTATCGTCATAGCCGAAACGAAGAGAAGCGTTATCACGGTGGAATTTATCGCGTTCGCTTGAACCACCGGTATTTACAGGTGTACCATCTTGTGCGGTGTAGTTAAAGCGGTTTTTGCTGAGTGCCGAAATGCCTTTGGTGTGGTGGCTATTACCGTGTAAAGCGTAATAGAAACCGTTATTTGAGCCTGAAAGGGTTAATGAACCATCCACTGTACGATTAGAGCCTGTGCCAAAATCGTAATCGACGTTGAAGGTTTTGCCTTTTTCTAAGCCTTTTTTCGTAGTGATATAAATCACACCACCCATGGCATCACTTCCCCAAAGGGCAGATTGCTCCCCGCGTAATACTTCGATGCGATCAATGTTGCTTAATGCTAAGCCACCGAAATCAAAGCCGTAACCAGAAACAGGGTTTACTTTCACGCCGTCTATAATTACTGCTGTGTGGTTTGCATCTGCACCACGTAAGAATACATTAGTTAATGTACCACGACCGCCAGACGCGCTAACCGCTAAACTCGGTACAGTTTTCAATACATCACTGACATAAGTCGCACCACGTTGTGCAAAATCTTTTTCAGTTAAAACGGTAACGGATGAAGCCGTTTGATGAAGGCTAGTTGGCGTGGCTGAGGCAGAATAGACGTTAATCACATCTAATTTTGCCACGTCTTCAGCCGAAGCTAATGCTGGAATCGCTAATAAAATCGCTGAAGTAATCACATTTTTTTTCATTTTAAAATCCCTAGGATAAAAGTCTGTATAAAAGCGCCAGCAGTTTACACATTTGAGGCTTGGCAAGCAAATCTCTCATGATGAAAATAACTCATCATGAAAATGAATGAAATTTAAGAGAAATAAAAAAGTTAAGGATTTTTCTGACCGCACTTTTTCGCCTTTATCCGACTTATAGTTTCAAGTATAATGCCTGTATTTTTCATCACATTGTTAGTAAAAAAATTATGAGTACAAAATTCAACGTAAAAACATTCCAAGGCATGATTTTAGCCTTGCAAGAATATTGGGCAAATCAAGGCTGTACCGTTGTGCAACCTTTTGATATGGAAGTAGGCGCAGGAACCTCTCACCCAATGACTGCATTACGCGCATTAGGCCCGGAGCCAATGGCATTTGCTTATGTGCAACCTTCACGTCGTCCGACCGATGGTCGTTATGGCGAAAACCCAAACCGTTTACAACATTACTACCAATTCCAAGTGGTGATTAAACCGTCTCCAGATAACATTCAAGAACTCTATTTAGGTTCTCTTGAAATGCTTGGTTTTGATCCAACACAAAACGACATTCGTTTCGTGGAAGATAACTGGGAAAATCCAACTTTAGGTGCTTGGGGGTTAGGCTGGGAAGTGTGGTTAAACGGTATGGAAGTGACCCAATTTACCTATTTCCAACAAGTGGGCGGCTTAGAATGTAAACCCGTAACAGGTGAAGTGACTTACGGTTTAGAGCGTTTAGCCATGTACATTCAAGGTGTGGATTCTGTGTATGACTTAGTTTGGTCTGATGGACCGCTTGGCAAAACCACTTACGGTGATGTATTCCATCAAAACGAAGTGGAGCAATCAACTTACAACTTTGAATATGCGGATACCGATTTCTTATTCTACTGTTTCGATCAATACGAAAAAGAAGCGAAAAGCTTATTAGAATTAGAACGTCCGTTACCATTACCAGCTTACGAGCGTATCTTAAAAGCGGCACACAGCTTCAACTTGTTAGATGCACGTAAAGCGATTTCAGTAACAGAGCGTCAACGCTATATTTTACGCATTCGAGCATTAACCAAAGGCGTGGCGGAAGCGTACTATGCGAGCCGTGAAGCCCTAGGTTTCCCTGGTTGTAAAAAATAAGGCAAAAAACGACCGCACTTTAAGTATTAACCCAACGATATAAGGAGAAAATGATGAAAGATTTTCAATACCCAGACGATATCTACACGGAAGCAGAAACTGATCCTAATACGCTCGCGAATTTAGGCCCATTGGCTAGATTAGCGGGTGTTTGGGAAGGTAAGCGTGGTGTGGATATCAACCCGAAAGCCGAAGGGCCAGAAAAAGATCCTTATATCGAACATTATGAAGCCCATCCAACAGATGGTCAAACCAATGGTCCGCAACTCTATTATGGATTACGTTATCACGCTCATATTGTACAACCGGGCGAAGTAGAAACCTTCCATGATCAAGTCGGTTACTGGTTATGGGAACCTGAAACAGGCAATATTTTATTAACGGGCAGCATTCCACGTGGCCAAACCTTTATTGCGGTCGGTAATGCACCAGCTGATGCGAAAGAATTTACGGTAAAAGCAGTACGCGGTTCACTGACAAACGGCATCATTTCGAATCCGTTCTTAGAGCGTTCATTTACCACGGAAAGTTTTGAAATGACGGTAAAATTCCATGATGATGGCACTTGGTCATATGATCAAACCACCACCCTGATTATTCCAAATTATGATGCACCGTTTGAACATCGCGATCGTAACCGCTTAACCAAAATTGGCGAACCGAAATTGAACCCAACTGCGGCAGCAGAACAAGAAGGTGAATAATGAAACCCATTCTTTATTACGCAGCAGATTGCCCAGATACAGAGCCATTTGTGGCAGAGTTAAAACGCTTAGGCGTGGATTATGAGGCTGTGGAAGTATTATCTTCCATTCCAAACTTGAAACAATGGTTGCGTTTGCGTGATCGTCACGCCGCATTTGATGATGCCAAAGCGCAAGGTTATGCGGGCTTTCCGGCATTATTGTTAGATGATGATCGTGTTATTTTAGATGAATCCAAATTAAAAGAGATTTTTTAAAATGATGAAAAAAACCTTAGTCTTTGCAACTTCAGCGATGATTTTGACCGCTTGTAGTCATGCACAATCTCAAGGTGAAATGTTGTGTCTGGACAAAGGGAAATCAGATGCTCACGGTTGCTTTCAAAATTTAGGAGAGTCTTACTCTTATTTGAAAAAAGCTTGCGTGCAAGTGTTTGATGTGGCGGATATTAAGTTAGATGATCCTGCCAATAAAACTCAAGCGGTGTACGGCATTCTTTCAGAAGATAAGCAACAGGTTGAAGTGTTTGCTTCTGATTTGCCAGAAAACACGATTTTAGATGTGGTAAAAGGCGGCTATGTCTCCAAAGACGGCAAAGTGCGTTTAATGAAAACCAAGAATAGTTGGAAAATCCGTAAGTAATGAAGAAAGTCAGTTTTTTGCAATTTTTATTTAGAATTGGTGATGACTATTTAATGTTTTTGCGAAATTTAACACCCGCTGTGTTGTTTTTATCACTCGCATTATTTATGTATTCTGAGCTGAATTGGACACATTGGGCGTGGAGTAATGTGCTCGTACTGTTTTTAAGTTTGGCTTCAGGGTTTATTGCACTCAGTGTCATGGCAATAAATACCGTCGCTTTTGTACGCAAGATGCTGAAAACCTTAAGAACACTAAGCGGAGAGAGCGAACTTGATGAAAATATTGGTACGCTCGCATTATTTAAAATGCTCTGGGTGGAGAGCAACAGTAAACAGCTAATCTTTTTTGCGGTAGTCAATATTGTGGCGGTATTTATGGTGTTAGTTTATGGCGCCAAATATGCCTTGAATTTTTATAGCTCAATTTCAGCATTAAATGATTAGGTCTTAAAGGCATAATAGAAAGTTAGGTTAAGTCTCGAATATGAAAAAAACAGCCCTAAAACTCACCGCACTTTTACTTGGTTTGACGCTTGCAAGTAGTGTATTTGCGACAGAGAATCGCAAAAGTACACAGAATGCAGATTATGAGCTTGAGAAAGTCTTAATTTTCAGCCGTCATGGATTACGCTCGCCAGTGGAAAAAGATCCACAAGAGATGGCAAAATATTCCCCGTATGCGTGGGCAAAATGGGATGTGCCATCAGGTTATCTCACGGCAAAAGGGACGGTATTAGAAACCTATTTCGGTCAATATTTAGGGCAATGGCTTGCGGATAAAGGATTATTAACGACAGAACGTTGTGCATCGGGTGAAGGTATTTTTGCTTATGCAAATGGTGTGCAACGCACCATTGCAACAGGGCAAGCGATTGTTTCTGGTGCATTTGCAGGCTGTAATGTTCAACTGCAACATCACGGTAAAATTGGTTCAGAAAAAGATCCGATTTTTAATACACACGCGCATAATCCAAGTAAAGCCTTGATTGAATCTGCAAAAAATAACGTTGATTTAACCGCTTTACAGCAAAAATTAGCGCCAAATTATGCGCTATTAAGTGAAATTATCGATTACAAAAACTCACCAAACTGCTTGCAAAAAGGCGAATGTGATTTAGGTGGAAAAGTCGGTGAATACAGTATTAAAGACGGCAAGTCGGTCAAAATTACTGGCTCTATCAGCACAGGAAAGAAAATTGTCAGTGCATTATTGCTCGCTCATTATGTGGGTAAGCCTGATTCAGAAATCGCAAACGGTCGGGTGGATAGCCAAGAAAAATGGCGTGCAATTAACGAAATTAAAAACGAATATTACCGCACGTTATTTAAAAACAACGAAGCGTTAGCACAAAATGCCTCATCCCCGTTATTGGCATTTATTCAGCAACAGCTAAATAGTGAAAACAAAATTAACTTATTGGTTGGACACGATTCTAATATCGTTGCGCTGCTGGCAGCACTAGGTGTTGAGCCTTATGAATTGAATGATTCATTGGAAAATATCCCAATCGGTGGCAAGTTGCTATTTGAAGTGTGGAAACACAAACCAAGTGGTAAGCTCAAATTTAAATTGGATTATGTTTATCAAACCACTGAACAGCTGATTAACATTACGCCACTAAGCTTAGCAACACCACCAAACCAAACAGCATTAACCCTCAAAGGCTGTGAAAAAGATGAAAAGGGCTTTTGTGATTATGAGCGTTTTCAACAGGTGTTGAGTGAGAGTATTAAAAACGGTAAGAAGTAGCTTTCATGCAACCCTATGAAAAATACTTAAAAGAGAATTCGCAAAAACTGCGAGTGGATCAAACGGATGCGGAAAGAAAATTATGGCAACGCATCAATCGAGATCAATTATTAGGATTTCGATTTAATCGACAAAAGCCACTTTTAAGTTATATCGTTGATTTTTATTGTGCGAAAGCAAAGCTGATTATCGAATTAGATGGTAGTCAGCACTATGAACCTGATTATCAGGAAAAAGATGCATTGCGAGATGCAGAATTAAATTCACTTGGTTTCACTGTGATGCGATTTAGCAATGATGAAGTCATGTGTGAAATTGAAAGTGTAGTAGAGCAGATTTATTTGTTTTTAGAGAATATAAGGGCTGATTGAGTATGAGGCTGGATTAACTTCTGCCAAATCAACGAAGAAAATATAATGAAGCAACATACTTATCAAACTACCGTAGAGTGGGTGGGGAATTTAGGGCGAGGCACATCCTCTTATACTGCGTATGAGCGAGATTTTATTGCTTCGGCATTGAATAAACCTAATATTTTAGGTTCTGCTGATCCTGCTTTTCGTGGTGATAAAACACGTTGGAACCCAGAAGATATGTTATTAGCCTCCATTTCTGCCTGTCATAAATTATGGTATTTACATTTTTGTGCCGTTAATAACATTATTGTGCAAGAATACCGTGATGAAGCAATAGCAATTATGGATGAAGGCAGTTCTGAACAAGCAGGACGTTTTATTTCAGCAACATTAAAACCTCGTGTAAGAATTTCAAGTGAGTCGGATGCTGTTAAGGCATTGGCATTACATGAAAATGCGCATCACGCGTGTTTTATTGCAAATTCACTTAATTTTCCAGTGAAATGTGAAGCTATTATTGAAAAAGATTAAATTCAAATAAAATGGTGCCAAGGTGCACCTTACCAGAGAAAACAAAATGACAACCCAAAACTTCCTAGTAGAAATCGGTACAGAAGAGCTGCCGCCAAAAGCTCTCAAAACATTAGCGACCTCTTTTGCGGATAACGTTGAGGCGGAATTAAACCAAGCGGGTTTAACCTTCGATAAAATCGAATGGTTTGCGGCGCCACGTCGTTTGGCGGTGAAGGTGTTGAATTTAGCCACACAACAACCGAGCAAAGAAATCGAAAAGCGCGGACCGGCAGTGTCTGCAGCTTTTGATGCGGAAGGCAAGCCAACTAAAGCGGCAGAAGGCTGGGCGTGTGGTTGTGGCATTGCCGTTGATCAAGCAGAACGCATTGCCACTGATAAAGGTGAATGGTTAGTTCATCGTGCAAAAATTGAAGGTCAGCCGACCAAAAACTTACTTAACGCCATTGTGGCAAATGCGTTGGCGAAATTGCCAATTCCAAAACCGATGCGTTGGGCAGATAAAACCGTGCAATTTATCCGTCCGGTTCATACCGTGACTATGTTATTAGGTGACGAGTTAATCGAAGGCGAAATTTTAGGTGTGGCAAGTGCACGCACCATTCGTGGACACCGTTTCTTAGGCGAGAAAGAATTTGAAATTCAACATGCTGACCAATATCCGCAATTATTACGTGAAAAAGGGTCTGTAGTGGCTGATTTCAACGAGCGTAAAGCCGAAATTCTTGCAAAATCTCAAGCAAAAGCGACCGCACTTGGCGGTTTAACCGATGCGGAATTCTTCTTTAAAACCGACTTAAAACAAAAACTGGTTGATCGTTTACCACGTTTAGAAACCGTGTTGTTCCAACAACAACTGGGTACATTGAAAGATAAAACTGACCGTATTGAGCAACTTGCAGGCGAAATTGCAAAACAAATCGGTGCAGACGAAGCAAAAGCAAAACGTGCAGGTTTACTGTCAAAATGTGACTTGATGACCAACATGGTATTCGAATTCACCGATACTCAAGGCGTAATGGGTATGCACTATGCTCGTCATGATGGTGAAGACGAAGAAGTCGCAGTAGCATTAAACGAACAATATATGCCACGCTTTGCGGGTGATGAATTACCTAAATCTTTAGTGGCAAGTGCGGTTGCTTTAGCAGATAAATTTGACACTCTAACAGGTATCTTCGGCATTGGCCAAGCACCAAAAGGTAGCGCAGACCCATTTGCATTGCGTCGTGCGGCATTAGGTGCGTTACGTATTATCGTAGAGAAAAATTTACCACTAGATTTAGAAGATTTAGTGAAAAAATCAGCCGCACTTTTCGGTGATAAACTCACGAACCAAAACGTGGTTGCTGATGTGGTGGACTTCATGCTTGGTCGTTTCCGTGCATGGTATCAAGATGAAGGCATTGCAGTGGATGTGATTCAAGCAGTATTGGCACGTCGTCCAACTCGCCCTGCTGATTTTGATGCACGCGTGCGTGCGGTTTCACACTTCCGTACTTTAGATTCAGCGGAAGCGTTAGCAGCAGCAAACAAACGTGTAAGCAATATCTTAGCCAAAGCGGATGCGGCAATTGGCGAGATCAATTTGACCGCTTGCGTAGAGCCAGCAGAAAAAGCCCTTGCTGAAGCGGTGCTTGCATTACGTACTGAAGTTCAACCGCTTATCGCACAAGGCGATTACACGACAGTATTAGATAAATTAGCGAACTTACGTGCACCAGTAGACAGTTTCTTTGATAACGTAATGGTAAATGCTGAAGATCCAGCATTGCGCCAAAACCGCTTAGCGATTTTAAACACGTTACAAGGCTTGTTCTTACAAGTGGCGGATATTTCGGTATTGCAATAATGGATCTAAAAAAGGATGGTCAATTTTCCAACGACCATCCTTTTGTATATAGACTTCAAATGATTATTTCTCTATAATCAACCGCACTTTCCCCCTTTAGCTCAGTCGGTTAGAGCAGGCGACTCATAATCGCTTGGTCGCTGGTTCAAGTCCGGCAAGGGGGACCATTCTCAGAGATCGCATTAGGCGGTCTTTTTTCATATTTAAAATATTTGAGGAGTTAACTATGGCTGCGGAAGGAGCGGGTGATCTCATCCGGGTTGTAGCCCTATTGGGGGCTGCAGTTGTTGCCGTGCCGCTATTCAAACGTATCGGATTAGGTTCTGTATTAGGTTATTTAGCAGCAGGATTAGTTATTGGGCCTTTTGGATTGCATATTATCAATGACCCACACGCGATTATTCACCTTGCTGAATTTGGCGTCGTGATGTTTTTATTTGTGATTGGGCTTGAAATGAAGCCTTCTCATCTTTGGAGTTTGCGCCGTCAGATTTTTGGATTAGGTAGCTTGCAGGTTGTCATTTCTGCGGTACTGATGACCGTTGTTGCGACTCAATTTGGTTTGTTTTGGGAAGTGGCTTTTGTTTGTTCATCGGGGTTTGTTTTAACATCGACAGCAATCGTGATGCAGGTACTCGGGGAACGTAAAGCACTTTCAACAAAACCGGGTCAAAAAATTGTTTCAATTTTATTATTTGAAGATTTGTTGATTGTACCTTTATTAGCGATCATTACATTTTTATCACCTTTTGAACGTGAATCACAAATTATTTGGTGGCAGTCTGCGCTTATTGCGATGGTAGCATTAGGTGCGCTAGTTTTCATTGGGCGTTTTATTCTAAATCCAGTCTTCAAAATTCTCGCTAACTCTAAAGCACGTGAAGTGATGACTGCTGCTGCACTCTTTGTTGTATTAGGTTCGGGGTTATTAATGGAAGAAGCCGGGCTTTCGATGGCAATGGGCGCTTTTGTTGCAGGTGTCATGCTATCCGAGTCGTCTTTCCGTCACCAACTTGAAGCCGATATTGAGCCTTTCCGCGGCTTGCTACTTGGTCTTTTCTTCCTTGGCGTGGGAATGTCATTAAATCTCGATGTGGTTATTGAAAACTGGTCATTGATTTTATTGGGTGTGATTTCTCTCATGCTCACAAAAGGTCTCTGTATTTACTTGGTTGCTCGCGTAGCAAAAAGCTCACATAAAACCGCATTGGAGCGAGCATTTTTAATGGCTCAAGGTGGGGAGTTTGCATTTGTCTTATTTGCTGCTGCTACATCAGAAGGCGTGATAGATCAAACCGTAAATGCGAATATGACCGCGATTGTTGTGCTTTCGATGGTGTTTACGCCGATTATATTAATTCTTTATGAAAAACTGATGCCTAAACCGAAGACAGATGATATTCAGCCGGATGAAATTGATGAACAGCATCCAATCTTAATTCTGGGGATGGGGCGTTTTGGCCAGATTGTGAATGATTTACTGCGGTTAAGTGGTTACGATACTACTGTCGTTGATTTAGATCCTACCATGATTAAAGGCTTTAATGATTATGGAATCAAATCCTATTTTGGTGATGCTTCTCGTCCAGAATTTTTAATTGCAGCAGGATTGGAAAAGGCTGATTTGCTTGTCGTCGCGATCAATAATCCGGCGCAAGCAAATCAAATCGTTCATTTTGCTCGAGAAATTAATCCTCGCATAAAAATCATTGCACGAGCATTCGATCGTTTTGATACCTTTGCGCTATATCAAGCAGGAGCTGATGATGTGATTCGTGAAACTTTTGATTCAGCAGTTCGCGCAGGAAAACGAGCGCTTATCAATTTAGGTATGGCTCCTAAAATGGCAAAAGCAGTCAGTCAATATTATTTTGATGCAGATCGCCATGAAGTGGCCTTAATGTCGCAAGTTTATGATCCTGACAAAGGCATATTTAAAAATCCGGCGATGGTTGATATTGCTCGTGAATGTGATCAAAAAATGGCAGAGCATATTCAAGAGATTCTTTTAAGTACTGAACCTAAGTACGAAGAATTAGAAGAGCCTGAAGCTTAAAATGCAACAAACCGCACAAAAGTGCGGTTTGTTTTTTGCTAGTTTTAGTGATTGTAACCTTTCAACAATTCAGCCCAATTTTCTCCACTGAATTGAATATTCATTCTGCCGACTTCTTTGACAAAAGAGCGGTGTAATCTTTCCAAGTTGCCTTGTTTCCAAGAATCTCCTGATTTTTGACCGCACTTATCGAAATCAATGAGCCAACATTTTTGTTCATTTTCGAGTTGTTGAACGAGAATATTATGAGCATTGAGATCTGTATGGCAAATTTGCAAATCATGCAACTGACGAATTAATTTACCAATGGCTTGCCAGATGTCATTCGGTAGTTGTTGAATTTGTAAAAGTGCGGTCAGATCTTGGGCATTTTCGATCTTTTCTATCAAGATATCCGCTTGGTAACAAATCCCTAATTTGCCTTTTTTAACACGAGCAGCAATCGGTTTAGGTACGGCAACGCCTGCTTGATGGAGTTGATTTAACAGCTGAAATTCCGCCAAGCTGCGAGTTTCACTCAATGATTGAAAACGATAGCGATCTTTGTTGAATTTTCCCCATAAACCGCCTCGATAATAGTGACGAAGGGCAGTATTTACCCCAAACAGATCTTTTGTGTTCAGGAAGTAGGTTGTGCCACGTCCTTTGGCTGAACCGGTAATACGTTGTTGTCTTTCCCAAAAAGCCGATTCAAAAAATGAAGCTGGCTCTGTTGGTTTTTCCGTGAGATTAAAAAGAAAGAATTGATTATCTTGTTGGAATTCAAGCATTTTAGTTGAACCGAATTATAGAAAATGCCCTCATTCTACTTTAAATACGCTGATTTTCTAGCATTACAAGCTTTTCATCTTATTTTATGTCAAAGTTGTGAAGCAGATCACATAAGTAGTGAGATATCTGTATTTTGTTAATTCGTAAAATTTTCGCAGAATTTTACCGCTTGCAGTGTGATTTTATGTTATAAAATGAATAGAAGTGAAAAGCACTATTTTACATATTTATTTTGTTAGGTTACACTTTTTCCAGAAATTATTTTGATGACTCTCTATTTAATATGAGGAAATTAGCTATGAAAAAACCTCTATTTACGGTTTTAGCACTTTTTTGTATTGGTTCTGCTACGGCGTATATTCGTTCAACAATAGAGAATCAGACTTTTCATCCTAACGGTAATATAAAATCGGAGGTGGTTGAAATAAATGGCGTCAAAACAACTAAATATTATGATGAATCAGGAACACTTATCTCGCAAGGCGAATTAAAAAATGGCGTAGAGCAAGGAATGTGGAAATATTTTGATAAAGATGGTAACGTTATCTTTACTAAGCACTATGTGAACGGGCATATTGTTGCGGAAGGATTAGGTCCTAAAAAGTAGCAATCTAGATAAATAAAAGGGCGAATTAAATAAATTCGCCCTTTGTTTTCATTAAATTATTTTGGGTTAATAGACAGAAATTAAATGCACGAGGAATTCAAATGTTCCATTCTCCACTTTTTACTTCACCTCCTAAATCACTTTGTATTTTGCGTTTGTCTGCGGTGGGTGATGTTTGTCATGCACTTGCTGTGGTGCAGCATATTCAACGGTATTGGCCGCAAACCAAATTAACGTGGATTGTGGGGAAAACTGAAATGGGCTTGCTTTCTGGTATTGAAGGTGTTGAGCTTGTTCCTTACGATAAAAAGAGCGGTTGGAAAGGCGTGTGGAATTTATGGATGTTTTTGAAAAACAATCAATTTGATGCGCTTTTAAATATGCAGACGGCATTTCGTGCTTCGATTATCTCTCTTGGTATTCAAGCGAAATATAAAATTGGGTTTGGCAAAAAACGTTCTCGAGAAGGGCAGTGGTTATTTGTAAACCGTCGAGTTCAAGATCCGGAAACGCCTCATGTGCTAGACGGTTTCATGGCTTTTGCCGATTATCTTGGTGTACCACCGGCAGAGATGCTTTCTTGGCAATTGGCGATCTCTGATGCAGATCGAGAATACGCCAAACAGTTTATTGATCCTACACGCAAAAATCTGATTATTTCTCCTTGCTCCAGTAAAGCCGAGAAAGATTGGTTGGTTGAGCGTTATGCGGAAGTAGCAAATATTGCTCATCAGCATAATGTGAATGTAATTTTTTGCAGCTCGCCGGCAAAACGCGAATTAGAAATGGTAAAAAAAATTATCGCACTTTGTGATTTTCAACCAGTTGATGCTTCAGGAAAAACCAGTTTGAAACAACTTGCCGCATTAATTCATCAAGTAAATTTAGTGATCTCGCCTGATTCTGGTCCTGCTCATATTGCCACCACGCAAGGTGCGCCGGTTATTGGATTGTATGCTTATCACAATCCATTGCGCACAGCAAAAAAAGCCCTCAAATGAGGGCTAAAAGAATCATAAAGTTCCTTGCGAATTATTCGCCTTTTTGTGCGTTGTAAGCTTCTAATGCACGAAGAGAGTAAGTGTAAGCTGCACCTGCATTTAATGCGATAGACATCGCTAATGCTGCTGCCACTTCTTCTTCAGTTGCACCTGCTTTCACTGCTTCATCAGCGTGCACGCCAATGCAGCTTTCACAACGTGTTGTTACGGCAACCGCTAATGCAATTAATTCACGGGTTTTGGCATCTAATACGTTACCTTCTGCCGCAGCCGCACCTAATGCGCCATAAGCTTGTAACATTTTAGGGTATTTTTTACCTAATGCACCGAATGATTTTTTAACGTGTGCTACATCATTTTTCCAATCTGCAAACATATTTCTTCTCCTTAAATTTAGTACAAATTTCGAGAGGAATTATAAGCAGATTAGCGTATGATACTTGTCAAATTGTCTTAACTTTTAGACGGAAAATCTCACAATGGATTATTTAGATAAATTAACACAACTGGCACAAGTGCGCGGGGAAATCAATATTCGCTGCTTGTTTCAAGGGGATTGGCAAGTTGAACATCAGCCAGATGTGGCGGAATATCAAGGTTTATTTCATTTAATCGAGCAAGGTGAGTGCTGGGTAACCTTGGCGGGAAAACAGTTTCATTTGAAGAAAGGCGATCTCTTTTTTCTCCCTCAAAATCGACCGCACTTTTTGGGTAGTTCTCAACAAAAAAGAGAGAATAGTCTACAGAGAGCGCAATCAGATGCACTTTTTAATGTCCATCAAATAGGAGCAGGTACACCCGATCTGAAGATGTTTTGTGGGACATTTTATTACCAAAAACCGTCATTATTAATTGATTCGTTACCAGATTATTTGCATCTTTCGCTACAAAATACCCCTGTGCAGCCTTTGGTTTCACTTTTTTTACAAGAAGCCGAGAAACCAGAGCAAGGCACAAAATCGGTGATTGATGCATTATCAAATGTATTGTTTATCTATATTTTACGTCATGCACAGCAAATAGGTTTGCTCAATCAAGGCTTATTAGCCGCGTTGCAGGATAAAAGACTGAATCAAGTCCTTGAAAAAATCCTGTTTTCACCTCAATTAGATTGGAATATTGAGCAATTAGCAGAGTTGGCATCTATGTCTCGTGCGACCTTTATGCGGATCTTTCAACAGCAACTCGGGATGCCACCAGGAAAATTTCTCACACAAGTGCGGTTAGAAATGGCGGCTGTTTTATTGAAAAATACGCAAAAGACCATTTTAGCTATTGCCCTTGAAGTAGGGTATCAATCAGAAGCGCATTTTAGTAAGGCATTTAAAGCAATTTATGGGCTTTCACCGAGTCAATTCCGCAAAACCTAGCCCATCGTTCAAAACTTACGCTATAATGACCGCACTTTAGGCGGCACTGTCGCCTTTAATTTTTTAAGGTATTGTTATGTTTAATAAAATATTTTCATGGTTTGAAAACCGTTTAAATCCTTATCCGGAAAGCAATCCAACGACGCCTGAAAAAGGCTTGTTCCGTTTTATTTGGTCAAGCATTGATGGCATGAAGGGCTGGATCTTTTTACTCGCGGTATTGACGGTCGGTACTGGTGTAATGGAAGCCTTACTTTTCCAATTTATGGGATTGTTGGTGGATTGGCTTGGTGCTTATACGCCAACCACGCTTTGGCAAGAAAAAGGGCATTTGCTAGCAGGTATGGCCGCCTTGCTCATTTTCAGTATTGTATGGTCATTTGTGGGCGTGAATGTACGCTTACAAACGTTACAAGGGGTGTTTCCAATGCGTTTGCGTTGGAATTTCCACCGTTTGATGCTAGGGCAAAGCTTAAGTTTCTACCAAGATGAATTTGCAGGTCGTGTATCGGCGAAAGTGATGCAAACCGCCCTTGCGGTGCGTGATACCGTCATGACCATTGCGGATATGCTGGTGTATGTTGCCGTGTATTTTATTACTTCAGGTTTGGTGCTTGCGGCTTTAGATACTTGGTTTTTAGTGCCGTTTTTCTTATGGATTGTGGCCTTTGTGACTATTTTACGTTTGCTTATTCCACGTTTAGCCAAAACCGCACAACGACAAGCTGATGCGCGATCTTTAATGACAGGGCGTATTACGGATGCTTACTCCAATATTGCAACGGTAAAACTATTTTCACATGATGCGAGAGAAGCGAATTATGCAAAACGTTCCATGGAAGAATTTATGGTTACCGTGCATGCACAAATGCGTTTGGCAAGTTCATTAGATACCTTAACTTATGCAACCAATATCTTCTTAACGTTAAGCACTGCAATTTTAGGTGTGGTGTTATGGCAAAACGGTCAAGTAGGCGTGGGAGCAGTGGCGACTGCAACCGCGATGGCATTACGTGTGAACGGACTTTCTCGTTGGATTATGTGGGAATCTGCTCGATTATTTGAAAACATCGGGACGGTGAATGATGGTATGGCAACGTTGACTAAACCACACACCATTGTTGATAAGTCAAATTGTGTTGCATTAGAAGTGAAACAAGGTGAAATCAAATTTAGCGATATTTCGTTTGCCTATGATCCGAATAAACCGTTACTTAACCGTTTTAATCTCACCATCAAACCGGGCGAAAAAGTGGGCTTAATTGGGCGTTCTGGCGCAGGCAAATCAACCATTGTGAATTTACTTTTACGTTTCTACGAGGCACAAGAGGGCTCAATTACTATTGATGGTCAAAATATTTTAGATGTAAGCCAAGAAAGCCTTCGTAGTCAGATTGGTTTAGTTACACAAGATACTTCACTTTTACACCGTTCTGTTCGCGATAACATTATTTATGGTCGCCCAACAGCGACAGATGAAGAAATGATCAATGCGGCTAAACGTGCGGAGGCGGCAGATTTCATCCCTTATTTAAGTGATGCTCAAGGCAGAAAAGGCTATGATGCCCATGTTGGTGAACGAGGGGTGAAACTGTCTGGAGGGCAACGCCAACGTATTGCCATTGCGCGTGTCATGTTAAAAGATGCGCCAATTTTACTATTGGATGAAGCGACCAGTGCGCTAGACTCCGAAGTGGAAGTGGCGATCCAAGAAAGCCTCGACAAAATGATGGAAAATAAAACGGTTATTGCGATAGCTCACCGTTTATCTACTATTGCAGCAATGGATCGTTTAATTGTGTTAGATAAAGGACAAATTGTCGAGCAAGGGACTCATGCAGAATTGCTTGAACAAAATGGACTTTATGCTCGTCTTTGGAAACACCAAAGTGGTGGCTTCTTGAGTGAGCATGCTGAGTAAAACACAGGAAAAAATGACCGCACTTTGCAAAGGTGCAAATCTTGAGAAAGTTTAGATAGAGATTGAACTTTTCTCATAATTAGTGCGAATTTCCTTTGACTATTTTATTGACAACAGGTAATATTCGCACCCTATGCAAAAGGTAAAACTACCCCTAACCGTTGATCCGGTTAAAGACGCTCAACAAAGAATTGATTATGATGGTTACTATACCGCTAGTCAGTTAGTGCGTTTAGCTGAATCTACGGGGAAAGTGCTCAGCGATGCACAGGTAACATTATCGTTTTATATTGATCCACAAAAATTAGTGGTGATGAAAGGGCAAGTACAAGTTGACGTTGAATTAGAGTGTCAACGTTGTGGCGAGCCATTCAAACAAACATTGGAATGTCATTTTATGTATAGTCCAGTGGCTAATTGGGATCAGGCTGATGACTTGCCGGAAATTTATGAGCCAATCGAATTTAATGAGTTTGGTGAAATAGATTTACTTGGTGCAGTGGAAGACGAACTTATTTTAGCTCTACCGCTTGTCCCAATGCATTCATCTGAACACTGTGAAGTGTCCGCGCACGAACAGGTTTTTGGCGAATTGCCTGAAGAATTGGCAAAAAAACCGAACCCGTTCGCTGTATTAGCTAATTTAAAGCAAAAGTAAATTAAATTTAGGAGTATAGCCAATGGCTGTTCAACAAAACAAAAAATCTCGTTCACGTCGTGATATGCGTCGTTCACACGATGCATTAACTACTGCTGCAGTATCAGTGGATAAAGCAAGCGGTGAAACCCACTTACGCCACCACGTAACTGCTGATGGTTACTATCGTGGTCGCAAAGTGATCAATAAGTAATTTTACTTATAAGGTATTCACTTGAACCGTCTAACCTTAGCGTTAGATGTGATGGGCGGGGACATTGGTCCCCGTATTACTATCCCCGCATCTCTTTCAGCGTTGGAAGCAGATCCAATGCTTTCTTTAGTGCTGTTTGGCGATAGCCAACAAATTTCCCCCTTGCTGGAAAATGCACCTTCCTCCCTTTTAGAACGTATTCAAATTCATCATTGCACTAAGACTATTGATAACAATCAAGGTATTTCTCATGCATTGCGTCATAGCAAAGGTACATCGATGCGTTTAGCTATTGAAATGGTTCAGAAAGGCGAGGCTCAAGGTTGCGTGAGTGCAGGAAATACGGGCGCATTAATGGGATTGTCAAAGGTTCTCTTACAGCCTTTAGAGGGGATTCAACGCCCAGCGTTGGTATCCTTATTACCATCGATGACGGGTGATAAAACCGTGATGTTAGATTTAGGTGCGAACATAGAATGTTCTGCTCAAAATCTCTATGAATTTGCCGTCATGGGCTCGATCTTTGCCGAAAACCGATTGAACTTAGTTTATCCACGCATTGCCTTACTCAATATTGGTGTGGAAGAAATTAAAGGGCATCAATCCATTCGTGAAGCTGCGAATTTATTAGAAAAATCGACCGCACTTAATTATACCGGCTTTATTGAAGGTAACCTTTTATTAAATGGTGTGACTGATGTGGTTGTGAGTGATGGGTTTTCGGGAAATATTGCATTAAAAACCCTTGAAGGGGCAGCTAAAAATCTGTTATCTCTTCTGAAAGGAAAAGAAAAACAGCCTATTTTTAAATCGCTTGCCAAATTTATTCTGCGTTTTTTCTTTAAGGATGCTTATCATCGCTTGAAACGCATTAACCCAGATGAATATAATGGGGCATCTTTACTCGGATTAACGGCTGTTGTGGTGAAAAGCCATGGCAGCGCAAATGTGGATGCATTTGCTCGTGCAATTGCGGATGCAGCTTTGCAAGCTCGTTTGCAAATTCCACAAAAAATCTTGGCGGGTTTACAACGTTATTAATTAATAAGTTTTGATATGATGAATAGTAGAATTTTATCCACCGGTAGCTATTTGCCGAGCCACATTCGTACCAATGCGGATTTGGAAAAAATGGTTGATACTTCAGATGAATGGATTGTGACGCGTTCAGGCATTCGTGAACGTCGTATTGCAGCAGTAGATGAAACAGTCGCAACAATGGGATGTGAAGCAGCCAAAAAAGCACTTGAAATGGCCAATCTTGATCCTCAAGAAATTGAGTTGATCATCGTTGCAACAACCAGTGGTTCTCACGCTTATCCAAGTTCAGCTTGCCAAGTTCAAGGTTTATTAGGTATTGAAGACGCGATTTCTTTTGACTTAGCGGCGGCTTGCACTGGTTTCGTTTATGCTTTAGGCGTAGCGGATAAATTTATTCGTTCAGGTAGCGTGAAAAAAGCCCTTGTGATTGGAGCAGATCTTAACTCGCGTAAATTAGACGAAACTGATCGTAGTACTGTCGTGTTATTTGGTGATGGTGCGGGAGCAGTGATCTTAGAAGCGTCAGAGCAAGAAGGCATTATTTCAACGCATTTACATGCATCGCCAGATAACAATGCGGCATTACTACTTCCACAAGCAGAACGTGGTGTGGAGAAATCTGGCTATATTGAAATGCAAGGTAATGAAACCTTTAAATTAGCGGTGCGCGAGCTTTCTAATGTGGTGGAAGAAACCCTTTCTGCTAATAATCTCCAAAAAACAGATATCGACTGGCTTGTGCCGCATCAAGCAAATTTACGTATCATCACGGCAACAGCGAAAAAATTAGAGATGGATATGTCGCAAGTGGTGGTAACACTTGATCGTACAGCTAATACCAGTGCGGCGACTGTGCCAACGGCTTTAGATGAAGCGGTGCGTGATGGTCGAATTCAACGCGGTCAATTGCTTCTACTCGAAGCTTTTGGCGGTGGTTGGACTTGGGGTTCAGCATTGGTGCGATTCTAATTAATTTGTTAGAATCCCGATAGAATTTTAAAAGTGCGGTTAAATTTGACCGCACTTTCAACATTTTAACGATGAAGAAATAGGAAGAAAACATGAAAAAATTCGCAATGGTTTTTCCAGGACAAGGTTCTCAAGCTGTTGGTATGTTAGCTGATCTTGCTAACGAATATCCGGTAGTCACCGAAACTTTTAAACAAGCATCAGAAGCGCTTGGCTATGATTTATGGAACTTGGTTCAACAAGGTCCGGCAGAAGAATTAAATAAAACTTGGCAAACTCAGCCTGCATTATTAGCGGCATCCGTTGCGATCTTCCGTGTATGGCAAGAAAAATACTCACAATTACAACCAAGCGTGATGGCTGGTCACAGTTTAGGTGAATATTCAGCATTAGTTTGTGCAGGTGTAATTGATTTTAAAGATGCGATTAAATTAGTCGAATTGCGCGGTAAATTAATGCAACAAGCAGTACCTGAAGGTACTGGTGCAATGTATGCGATTATTGGTTTAGACAATGAAGCGATTATCAATGCATGTAAACAAGCCGAACAAGGCGAAGTGGTGTCTGCAGTAAACTTTAACTCACCAGGTCAAGTAGTCATTGCCGGTGCGAAAGAAGCAGTAGAACGTGCAGCGGCATTATGTAAAGAAGCAGGCGCAAAACGTGCTTTACCGTTAGCGGTAAGTGTTCCTTCACATTGCGCATTAATGAAACCTGCAGCAGACCAATTAGCTGTAACACTTGAAGGGATTACGCTTAATACGCCAGCAACACCAGTATTAAACAACGTGGATGTTAAAGCGGAAACAGAAAGTGCTGAAATTCGTACCGCACTTGTTCGTCAATTATATAGCCCAGTTCGTTGGACTGAAACCGTTGAGAAAATGGCACAAGATGGTGTAGAGGTTTTAGTTGAAATCGGCCCAGGTAAAGTATTAAACGGTTTAACAAAACGTATTGTGGCAGAATTACAAGCAACATCAGTAAACGATGTGGCATCATTAGATGCTTTTGAAGCATTATTAGCATAAAAGGGGATTAAAAATGCAAAATAAAATCGCATTAGTGACAGGTGCAACACGTGGTATTGGCCGCGCAATTGCAGAAGAATTAGCATCAAAAGGTGCATTTGTAATTGGTACCGCAACCTCTGAAAAAGGTGCTGATACCATTTCTGCTTACCTTGGCGATAAAGGTAAAGGTTTAGTATTAAATGTGGCAGACAAAGAAAGTATTGATGCCGTATTAGAACAAATCAAAGAACAATTCGGTGATATTGATATTCTTGTGAATAACGCAGGCATCACACGAGATAACTTATTAATGCGTATGAAAGATGAAGAATGGTTCGATATTATGCAAACTAACTTAACTTCTGTATTCCATCTTTCTAAAGCAATGTTACGCTCAATGATAAAAAAACGTTTCGGTCGTATCATTACTATCGGTTCAGTGGTGGGCTCAATGGGTAACCCAGGTCAATCTAACTATTGTGCAGCAAAAGCAGGCTTGATTGGTTTCTCTAAAGGTTTAGCGAAAGAAGTGGCATCACGTGGCATTACCGTAAACGTTGTAGCACCCGGCTTTATCGCAACAGATATGACTGAAGTGCTTACTGAAGAACAAAAAGCAGGTATTCTTGGTAATGTACCGGCAGGCCGTTTAGGTGAACCAAAAGATATCGCAAAAGCGGTAGCGTTTTTAGCTTCTGACGATGCAGCTTATATTACCGGTACCACATTACATGTGAATGGCGGCTTATATATGAGCTAACCCTTTAGGGCATATATATCTGGGATTTTGTCTATAAAATATAGCAAAGCAGTTTAGTTAATGATAAAATCCCAATCGCAATGTAACTTTTTCTCTGTATGTGTTTTTACATTGCCTATTTTTTTTGTGGTGCGACCACCTAAGAAATAGTTGCAACTTTATCAAAAATGCATACACTAACCGCTCTTAAATGAGTTAAAACAACGAAGAAGCTGAAAAAATCACAACTGTTCAATCTGCGATTGACTACGTTCAAAACAATCAGTAATTTTTAAGTTGGGCGATCTTTTAGGTCGCCTAATTTTTTTCTTTAAATTTCTTCTCTAAATTCTTTATTTTCAAATAAAAAAGATATCTCTAAATTTTTAAATTTCTAACCGCACTTTCCTTTTTTAATCTTTCTCAGATTTGCTTTTATTATTTAGTCCCTTTATTTTTTGATTTAAAACAAGATTTACCTTAAAAGTACTTATTATGAGTTAATTTTGATGCTAGTATTCGATCAAAATTTTTTCTAATTAACCATAAAATGATTCGGAGTATCTTATGGATTTTCTAATGAACCTCGGTGAAGGTAGCCAGTTTGCTATTCAGCTTGTTATCGTTCTTATCTGTTTGTTTTACGGGGCAAAAAAAGGTGGTATCGCACTGGGTATGCTCGGTGGGGTAGGCTTAATTGTTCTTGTTTTCGGCTTCGGCATTGAACCAGGTAAGCCAGCTATCGATGTTATGTTAACCATCCTTGCGGTAGTGGTCACATCGGCAACATTACAAGCCAGTGGTGGTTTAGATGTAATGTTACAAATTGCGGAGAAAATGCTTCGTCGTAACCCGAAATATGTCAGTATTTTGGCACCATTCGTCACTTGTTTCTTAACTATTTTATGTGGTACAGGACACGTGGTTTATACCATGTTA
>JAGZXE010000126.1:0-7130 GCA_018378615.1 Parahaemophilus parainfluenzae | reverse complement strand
AACAACAGGCGCTGTCGTATTCAATGCAGTAGAAGATGTAAAAGCCGCTCAAGCATTAATCGCAAATAATCAAAAAGACGTGTTGTTAGAAAAAATCGTGGCTGATTTCCAAGCATTAAATGCAAATTTAGTGGTTGTTAAAGGTGTTCAACCTTCTGCTCAAGCACCTTTTGCAAATAGCTTAAACTTCGCGATTGCGCAAACCTTAGATGCACAAATCATCTTAGTGGCAAACAATGAAGAAGGCACATTAGTAGAAGCCGTTGCTTCAGAATTTGGCGGTGTGAATAACACTGACATCTTAGGTGTATTTGGTGCACAAGCAGGCAAAATTAAGGCTTTAGATACACAAGCATTAGCAGCAGCAATCGCTGCGCCACTTGCTCGTGAAGCACGTATTTCTCCAGCGGCATTCCGTTTCAAATTAACTGATTTAGCACGCAAAGCGGGTAAAACCATCGTATTACCAGAGGGGGACGAACCTCGTACCGTTAAAGCGGCGGCTATCTGTGCTGAACGTGGTATCGCAAAATCAGTATTATTAGCAGATTCTGAATCAGTGAAAAAAGTCGCAGCAGAACAAGGCGTGACTTTAGGTGCTGACGTAACGATCATCAATCCAGCTGACGTACGTGAAAACTACGTTGCTCGTTTAGTTGAATTACGTAAATCTAAAGGCTTAACCGAAGAACAAGCTCGTGCACAATTAGAAGACACCGTTGTATTAGGTACGATGATGTTAGAAGCGGGCGAAGTAGATGGTTTAGTCTCTGGTGCCGTTCACACCACTGCAAATACCATTCGTCCACCGATGCAAATCATCAAAACAGCACCAGGTAGCTCAATTATCTCGTCTGTATTCTTTATGTTATTACCAGACCAAGTATTAGTATATGGTGACTGTGCAGTAAACCCAGAACCAACCGCTGAACAACTTGCTGAAATCGCAATTCAATCCGCTGAATCGGCAAAAGCATTTGGTTTAAATCCGAAAGTCGCAATGCTTTCTTACTCAACCGGTACTTCTGGTTCAGGTCAATCTGTAGAGAAAGTGAAAGAAGCTACCCGTATTGCACAAGAAAAACGTCCTGATTTATTAATCGACGGTCCATTACAATACGATGCAGCGGTAATGAAAGATGTGGCCGCTTCTAAAGCACCAAACTCTAAAGTAGCAGGCCAAGCAAACGTATTTGTATTCCCTGATATCAACGCAGGTAACATACTAAAGAAAATAACCGCACTTTTGATGATTCAAAGTGCGGTTATTTTTAGGCTTGTTTTTAATGACTACTCTACGGATTTTAAGTATTCAACCAGCTTTAAGCCAATTTCTCTTCTCCACCCTAAAAGTAAATCAGGCAGTTTTGTCATATCTTCATTTTTTAGCCAAACCCATTTGATGAGATCTTCTAAATTTCGTTTACTGGCTAGAATATCAAGGGTTAATCCTTTTGGGGTCAGTTCATAGGCTTTTTCTTGTAATAATCGAATTGCTTTTTTATAACGAGGATCATCCACTATACGCACTAAACGTTTAGGATAATCATAAGGAGAAATTCGGCGGCTTTGTGCTAACAATTGAAGCATTTTTTTACCACGCACACGGACTTCATTTTCAGATAATCCAAGCGCTAGCATTTCTGAGGTATTACGAGGATTATTTTTTGCGACTTTCCAAAGGTTATCCGATTTCACCACATAAGAAAGGGCTAAGTTTCGTGCCATTGCGGTTTCTTGTCGCCATTTGGCCAATAACTGTAAACGCGCTAATTCGAGCGGATTCAATTTCCAAACATTCGGAATATCCAAATAAGCTTTATTTGGATCGCGATCGTCTAATTTACTGGTTTTCGAAATTGCAAGCTGGCAATCATCAATTACCGCTTGAAGCCAAGGTGATTGCGCTAATTCTATTTGAAGAAAACCAATAAATCTTCATTACAAGCATGCAAAATTTTTGTCACCTGCTGATCGCGTAATAATTCCACAAAAGGTGAAAAATCCGTAATGGATAAAGGATCGATCAATGAAACACGTTCACCATCATAAAGTTGAATTAATCCTAATTTAGGGTAATAGGTTGATACCCGCATAAATTCGGTATCTAAAGCGACCGCACTTTGCTGACGAGCTAACTGGCAAACCTGAGCCAGTTCTTCATTATTTTGAATTAACGTAAAGTACGGTTGATTTTGGCATTCTTTTATCATTGTAATAGGATGTATTTTCAAATAGAGGTACAGACTAAACAGGGATATGAACACATATCCCTGATTTAATTAATGTTGCGCGCGTTTTGCTATTTCTTCATCACGCAGTATGCGTCTTAAAATTTTGCCGACATTACTTTTCGGCAATTCATCGCGAAACTCAATATCTTTCGGGACTTTATAACCTGTGAGATGTTGTCTGCAATGCTGGCGTAATTCATCACGCGTGAGGCTATCATCTTTCTTCACAACGAAGATTTTAATGGTTTCTCCTGACACTTCGTGTGGCACACCGATAGCGACCACTTCAGCGACTTTATAATTTAGCATCACCACATCTTCTATTTCATTTGGATAAACGTTGAAGCCTGAAACTAAGATCATGTCTTTTTTGCGGTCAACAATACGGAGGCTATAGCTCTCGTCCATAATGACGATATCACCTGTTGCCATCCAGCCATCTTGAAGCACTTCAGCAGTCGCTTCAGGACGTTGCCAATACCCACGCATGACTTGTTCACCTTTAACCCAAAGCTCTCCGGCTTCACTAAGTTGTGCTTCTGAGCCATCATCTTTGATAATTTTAATATCAGTATTTGGCACCGGTACACCGATTGTACCATTGTGTTTCACCACATTAATCGGACAAGCGGCAATTAGCGGTGAACATTCAGTCATGCCGTAACCTTCAATAATGTTACAGCCGGTTAAATCATGCCAACGTGTTGCGACCGATTGTTGGATTGCCATACCGCCGCCAACAGAAAGTTTTAATCGTGAAAAATCCACTTCTTTGAAATTTTCATTATTAAGCAGTGCATTAAACAAGGTATTTACCCCTGTAATCGCTTCAAAGCGGTATTTTTTAAGCTCTTTAACAAAACCATCAATATCACGAGGGTTCGTAATTAAGAGCGCGGTAACGCCAAGTTCTAAGAAGAGTAAACAATTTACCGTTAAGGCAAAAACATGATAAAGCGGTAAAGCCAGTACAGCAATGCGTTGCTTCGCATGATCGCCAATAAATGGCTCTGCAATCCACTTCGCTTGGAAAATATTGGTAATAATATTGCCATGTGTCAGCATTGCACCTTTGGCAACACCTGTTGTACCGCCTGTATACTGTAAAAAAGCTAAATCTTCACGATCCACTTGTGGACGAACATATTGGCGATATTTACCAATGCTTAGCACTTCACGGAAAGTCACTGCATTCGGTAATTTATATTTTGGCACTAACTTTTTGACGTATTTCACCACAAAATTGACCAAATTACGCTTACCAAAAGAAAGCTGATCACCCATTCTTGTTAAAATCACGTGTTTCACTTTAGTATTAAACACGATTTTTTCTAAGGTTGAAGCGAAGTTTGAAACAACAACAATCGCCGTTGCACCGCTATCTTGTAACTGATGTTCTAATTCACGTGGGGTGTAAAGTGGATTCACGTTTACGACAACTAGGCCCGCTCGTAAGATACCTTTTCCATTTTTTATCCTTATTCTTTGGAAAATTTTCTTAATTTTATCATGTAGTTAATAGAGATAATAGCGAATTTCAGGCTCGCCATACCAATAATATGGTCGTCGACCAAAAAAGCCCCAATCATCCCATATATCATCTTGATAATAATAGCTTTGCGAAAGTTTCCAGACACGATAATGATTGGTTTTAATAACCGGATAAATATAATTGGCTTGATCAACCTTGCCTTGTTCTGTTTTCAGTAAGGTGCCGCCAATTGTAATAAATTGGTCTTTTAAACTTTCTGGCTCCACAAAACCATCAAGATAAGTAATAAAACGTCCATTAGGTTGTTCATCAATCATAGGTTTTGCTGAGCTTGAATAAACTGGATAGCTTAATACTTCAATCTTAGTTTTATTTGGCAAGGCTTGTGCTGTTAATACTTTTCCGCCCAAACGAATTGATTTGCACTGACAGCTATAATCACTCGGTTGAATTGAAGATAATGATTTTAAAGTAAACTGCTCTTTTTCCAATCCTTTCGGTGCATTGACACATCCCACTAATGTGGCCGAAAGTGCGGTCAAAACTAAGATTGTTTTTTTATTCATCTTCAACTCCTTTTTAAAAATTATTCACGCCCAGGTAATTTTTTCCAAGTTACTTCATTACGCAAATAAACCGGTTCAATTTCTAAGGCGGATATGACTTTATTCTGCGCATAATCTGTTAAAGCAAGCTCAAGCATATATTGTGCAGAAGGTAAAATAATATCACTCCCTTCTAAACCACTGTCTTTAAATTGAGGATACGCAGCCCAACCTGTTCCGACTCGATAGGCGGTTAAATCTGAAAATTGCTCAAGTACTTTTTCTGGTTGGCAAACTTGTTCTTCAATAACAGGATTCCATTGGAAAAACTCACCCAATTCTGACCGTACTTTTTCTCGTTTTATTTGAGAAAAATAAACTTCATTCATTCTCGCATCAATGGCTGCTGCCACATTTTCAACTTGATGTAATTCAAATGCAGCCTGAGCCATTGCTGTTAAATTTGATACCGCAATAACAGGTAAATCAGCACCAAATGCAAGCCCTTGAGCAATCCCTGTACCGACACGAACACCAGTAAAACTACCAGGGCCGCGTCCAAATGCTAACGCATCTACTTGCTTCAAATTAATACCTGAATTGGCAAGTAACTCATCAACCATTGGAAGAATACGTTTTGTATGTGTACGTTGTGCTAATTCATCTAGATGTGTTTTTTCGCCTTTATGCCAAAGTGCAACAGAACAGGCTTCTGTTGAAGTATCAAGTGCTAATAAAGTGATATTTTTCATGATTAATCCATTTTCTCATTTTGTAAGAATTGTACCACTTTGTTGAGATCTCGGGTACGGGTTGAATTAGGTAAACTTTTTAGAAAGGTTTCGCCGTAATTTCGCATCACAAGACGATTATCACAAATAATTACCGCACCACGATCCGTTACATCTCGAATTAGGCGCCCTACACCTTGTTTCAGCGTAATAACCGCTTCAGGGATCTGTATATCATTAAATGGATCGCCACCTTGTAATCGGCAATCTTCAATACGTGCTTTTAGTAAAGGTTCATCTGGTGCGGTAAAAGGCAATTTATCAATGATGACTAAGGAAAGTGCATCACCACGTACATCCACACCTTCCCAAAAGCTAGAGGTGGCAACCAATACACTATGGGTTTCATGAATAAATTGTTCGAGTAATTTAGCTTTAGGCATTTCACCTTGTAATAAGATAGAAAGCTCACTATTTTCTCTAAAATACTCTGCCAAGCCTCTCATCATCAAATAAGAAGTACAAAGCACAAAGCATCGACCTTTATTCACTTCAATGATAGGTAACAACATTTCACCAAGAGATTGTAACGTATTATTTTGATTCGTTGCCGGCAAATAACGTGGCACACAAAGTAGCGATTGATTAGGATAATCAAAAGGACTGTGAAGAATTTTTTGTTCTGCTTGCTCAATACCAAGTCGCTGACAGAAATGATTAAAAGTACCGCCGACTTCAAGCGTCGCTGAAGTAAAAATCCAAGCGGCTTCTTTATTATTTAGTTGTTCACCAAACTTATCTGCGACCGTTAGTGGTGTAATATGCAAACCAAATTGTCGCCCCATACTTTCGTACCAATAACAATAGCCAACAATGGCCGTATCACAAAGACGCGTTAATTGATTCTTGATACTTTCAGTGCGTTCAAAAATACTATCCAAAGTCTGAGAGTGACCTAATGCAATCTTGATAACTTCAGAAAGAAACTCAATTTTTTCTTGTAATAATTCAACCGATTTTTTGACTGCACTTTGTTTAAATAGCTCACGCCAATTTCCTCGCTGATTTCCTTCACCAAGAAGAAGACGGAAATCCTGAATAACTTTAAGCAAGGTATCAGCCGTTGTGCCAAGCTGTGGCATATCTTTCAATTCTGTTCGATAAACAATATTGATATCTTTACATAAATCAAATAGCTGGCGAGAGGTTAATGATTGACCAAAATACTGGCTTGCTATATCGGGAAGTTGATGTGCTTCATCAAAAATAATAACTTCTGCATTAGGGATAAGTTCACCAAAGCCACTTTCTTTTACCGCCATATCAGCAAAGAAAAGGTGGTGATTTACAACAACAAGATCGGCATTTAACGCTTTTTTACGAGCTTGTGCAACATAGCATTCAGCGTAGTTGGGACAATCCGTTCCCAAACAACTTTCTGCCGTGCTCGTCAATTGAGGCAAAATTGGGCTATCTTCAGCCAATTCAATACATTCTGTTAAATCACCTGTTTTCGTTGCATTATTCCATTTTCTTACTTTACTTAAATCGGCTAAAACAGATTTATCCCCAAGCACACCTTGAGCAATAACTTGATCCAGACGCTCCAAACACAAATAATTGGATCGTCCTTTCAATAACGCAATTTTTCCAGAATAATTTAAGGCTTTTTTTATGGCGGGTAGATCTCTTGAAAAAAGCTGATCTTGTAGATTTTTAGAGCCAGTTGAAATGATTGTTTTTTTTCCTGCAATGAGTGCCGGCGCCAAATAAGCAAAAGTCTTTCCTGTGCCTGTTCCAGCTTCTACAACAAGCGAACGCTTATGTTGAATAGCATATCCTACAGATTGAGCCATTTCGAGCTGCTCTGCTCGTGGCTTAAATCCTTTGATATTCTTACTCAATTCGCCATCACTGGAAAAGATCTTACTTATCTGTTTCTTCATAATTATTGCTATCTAGAAATAGGCGAAGATTTTATCATTATTAGACTCATTTATGTATGAATTCTAATGTTTTATATAAAACAAAAAACCCCAAGCCATTCAGCTCGGGGTTCACATTCAGTACCTGGCGGTGTCCTACTCTCACATGGGGAAGCCCCACACTACCATCGGCGCATCGGCGT
>JAGZXE010000125.1:0-4519 GCA_018378615.1 Parahaemophilus parainfluenzae | reverse complement strand
TCCCAAGGCAAAGAATGTGCTGAAAATAAAGCCGATAACGGCATCTTCTTTGAGTTTAGAAATGGATTTGATCCATAAAATGGAAAGTGCGGCCAAAATGCCGGCAAAAAAAGCACCTAAAGCATAGGGGAGTGAAAAGGCATAAGCTATCGCCACACCTGGAACCACGGAATGAGAAAGCGCATCACCAATTAATGACCAACCTTTCAACATTAAATAGGCAGAAAGAAAGGCACAAATGCCACCAACTGTGGCACTTATCCACATGGCTTTTTGCATATATTCATAGGAGAAAGGTTCCAGTAAATATTCAAGCATGACTTATTCCTTGTCAGACGGAGGCAGACGACAGGATTTTACAGCCGTTGCAGGCGGATCATTTTTGGTTTCACCATAGAAGACAACGGGACGTTCATCATCCGTAAGCACGGTGACAGCACGTTTATCTTCATCATTATGCAGATCTTCACCTAATAATTTGATGTGTCGTAATACACCACCAAAAACTTTTTCCAAATTATGCTGATTAAATGTATCTTCTGTTTTACCGGCAGCTATCACAGTACGGTTAATCATCACCACTTGATCACAGAAATCTGGTACAGAGCCTAAATTATGGGTGGAAACTAAAATCAAATGCCCTTCAGCACGTAACTGACGAAGGAGTTCCACAATGGCATTTTCAGTTTTAACATCCACACCTGTAAAAGGTTCATCAAGCAAGATAATTTTACTTTGTTGGGCTAATGCACGAGCCAAAAATACGCGTTTTTTTTGCCCACCAGAAAGCTCGCCGATTTGCCGTTCAGCTAAATGCTCGATGTTTACTCGTTGCATCGCTTCGAGCACTTTTTGTTTGTCTTCAGCTTTTGGAATGCGTAGGAAATTCATGTAGCCGTAGCGTCCCATCATGACAACATCATAAACGGAGACTGGAAATTGCCAATCGACTTCTTCCGCTTGCGGCACATAGGCAACCAAATTTTGTTTCAATGCTCGATTAATTGGCAAACCACAAAGCGCAATATTGCCTTGCTGTGGCTTGATTAAGCCCATGATGCTTTTGAATAGCGTTGATTTTCCGCTCCCATTTACGCCGACAAGAGCACAGATGGTTCCCCCTTGTAATGCAAAGGCAACATCATAAATTGCAGTGTGCCCGTTGTTGTAACGCACAGTTACATCATTAACGGAAATCGAAGCGGAAAGTGAAAGTGCGGTCATTATTTTTCAAATCCTTTGACTATGGTGGATACAGTGACATTCAGTAAGTCAATATAAGTTGGTACAGGACCGTCAGCGGCAGAAAGAGAATCGACATAAAGCACGCCGCCGTACTTAGCACCGCTTTCTTTCGCTACCTGTTGAGCAGGTTTGGCTGACACGGTACTTTCACTAAATACCACTGGAATGTGATTTTTTTTCACTAAATCGATAAGTTTACGCACTTGTTGAGGCGTACCTTGTTGTTCAGCGTTAATTGGCCATAAATAGCCTTCTTTGAGATCATAATCTTTTGCTAAATAACTAAAGGCGCCTTCACTGGTCACTAACCAACGTTGGTCGGCAGGAATTTTTGAGAGTTTTTCACGTAAAGGTTTATCGAGCTGTTTGATTTTTTCTGCATACGCTGCTGCATTTTTTTGATAAGTATCAGCATTTTGCGGATCGTATTTAACTAATGCATTTTTAATATTTTCGACATAAATCAACGCATTAGATGGCGACATCCAAGCGTGTGGGTTAGGTGCATCTTTATAAGGGCCTTCATAAATAGAAAGTGGCGTGATGCCTTCGGTTACCACAACAGCTGGTTTGTCTTTGATATTTTGGAAGAAACGCTCAAACCAACGCTCTAAATTTAATCCGTTCCATAAAATTAAATCAGCAGATTGAGCTTTTACAATATCTTTAGGGGTCGGTTCATACTCGTGAATTTCTGCACCAGGTTTGGTGATAGATTCCACCGTCGCGGCATCGCCCGCAACATTTTGTGCGATATCCTGAATAACCGTAAATGTGGTCACCACTTTAAATTTCGCTTCGGCTTGTAAAGTAGCTAAACCTAGAGCGATAACAGATAGGCTTTTAAATAAATGCTTCATGAGATCTCCTTAAAAATAATGATTAATTAGCATTCTGCAGAATAATATCATTTTTTATAAGACTTTTAAATGAAAATAATTATCAAATCGATAGGTAATTAAAATTAAAAAGCGGAAAATTTTGTGCAAAATGACCGCTCTTTTTTGAAATGATTAACCACCAACTTGTTGGATTAGGCGATCCATACCCGCTTCATCATAGCCTTCTTCATATTGGGCTTCATCAACGGTAAAGTTGTGCATACTACGTCCTGCGATACAACCGTATTGTTCTAATTTTCCTTTAGTAAAGTTAGTACGAAACGCAGATGAATGGTTATTTAAACTGATCACCCCAATGGTCGCGCGATTACATGGATTTTTATTCACAAAGACTAAATTATAGCCAGATTCGCGAATATAACCGGTTTTATTAATTGCTGCATCAAACACTTCTTCACGCACTAATTTATTGGTGTTTTTAACAAAAACGCTACGTCCGCCAGCTTGAATGAAAGCGCTTGGCATATTCGAGAGGTTTTTGATTTGTGCTTTGTTAAGAGAGTATTTAGCCAGTTTTACGAGATCCATCACACTTGAAATGTTACTGTCAGATAAACCTGAGCTATCTGAAAAGCGGGTAGAGCGCATGCCTAGTTCTCGTGCTTTTTCATTCATTTTTTGGATAAATTGCAAACGACTCATGCCTGCAGAGCGAGAAAGGGCATGAGCAGCATAGTTATCAGAATGAACGAGCATCGCTTTTAACAATTCATTACAAGAAATCGGCGTGTATTTTGGTAATTTTGTATGTGTGCCTTTGATGTAATCGTAATCGTCGTCGGTAATCGATGCAGTACAATTTGCGTTTCGATTATTTTCAAGAAACACATTTGCAGTCATTAACTTGGTGACGGATGCGATAGGTTGAACATGATTCGGTGAGCTACTTTCAAGCACGCGATCATGGGTAAAATCATACACAACATAAGATTGTGCTGTTGCCATTGCTGGCACTAAACACAATACAGAAAGCACTTTTTTTAACGGTAAATCTGTAAAATCTCGGCTCATTTTTAATATGCGAATTTTTTGTTGCTCAATTCTGAGTAACATCATCGCCGTAATGTGTAATAACGAGGCTTTATGTTAGAACAACCCCTTTTATCCGAAACGAATACAAAAAAGATTAACTTAATGGATTTAACGCGTCAGCAGATGCGTGAGTTTTTTGCTGAATTAGGCGAGAAACCATTTCGTGCGGATCAATTAGTGAAATGGATTTATCATTTTGGCGAAGATAACTTCGACAATATGACCAATATTAATAAAAAATTACGAGAAAAATTAAAAGCGGTTGCTGAAATTAAAGCGCCAGAAGTGGCGGTTGAGCAACGCTCTGCAGATGGCACCATTAAATGGGCGATGCAGGTAGGTGAACAGCAAGTTGAAACGGTCTATATTCCTGAAGCAGATCGTGCGACGCTTTGCGTCTCTTCTCAAGTGGGTTGTGCGTTAGCTTGTACCTTCTGTTCAACAGCACAGCAAGGCTTTAACCGTAATTTAACAGTGTCTGAAATTATCGGTCAGGTTTGGCGTGCATCAAAAATTATCGGTAATTTTGGTGTCACAGGTGTTCGTCCAATTACCAATGTGGTGATGATGGGGATGGGTGAACCATTGTTAAATGTAGCCAATGTTGTACCCGCGATGGAAATTATGCTGGATGATTTTGCGTATGGATTATCTAAACGACGCGTGACGTTATCCACTTCAGGTGTCGTCCCTGCTCTCGATATGTTACGCGATAAGATTGATGTGGCATTAGCGATTTCACTTCACGCACCGAACGATGAATTGCGTGATGAAATTATGCCGATCAATAAAAAATATAACATCAAAATGTTGATGGATTCGGTGCACAGATATTTAGAAGTATCGAATGCTAACCATGGTAAAGTGACTATTGAGTATGTGTTATTAGATCACGTGAATGATGGCACAGAGCATGCTCATCAATTAGCTCAGGTACTAAAAAATACACCATGTAAAATCAATTTGATCCCATGGAACCCATTCCCGGAAGCCCCTTATGGTAAAAGCTCAAATAGTCGTGTCGATCGTTTCCAAAAAACCTTAATGGAATACGGTTTTACGGTAATTGTGCGTAAAACCCGTGGTGATGATATTGATGCGGCTTGTGGTCAGTTGGCGGGAGATGTCATCGACCGAACTAAACGTACAGCAATGAAACGTAAGTTTGGTGAAGGTATTGATGTAAAAGCGGTTAACTAAGCTAAATATAGCAATACTTGTAAAGGAAAAATGGCCTGGATAAGAGTGATAAGATAGAGGAGTGATAAGATGAAATTAATCCCAATTAACATTCTAAGTGCGGTCATTTTTCCTTTTGTTTTTTCTGCTTGCGTCTCTCA
>JAGZXE010000124.1:0-3455 GCA_018378615.1 Parahaemophilus parainfluenzae | reverse complement strand
CGATGTGCAAGGTGTGGCTTTCGACACTATGCTTGAATCCTATGTACTCAACAGCACAGGCCGTCATAATATGGACGATCTGGCGAAACGTTATTTAGGGCATCAAACTATTAGTTTTGAAGAGATTGCAGGCAAAGGTAAAAATCAGCTGACCTTTAACCAAATTCAGTTGGAACAAGCCGCCGAGTACGCGGCGGAAGATGCCGATGTAACAATGAAACTGCAACAAGTGCTATGGGAAAAACTCTCCAAAGAACCCACTCTTGAAAAACTCTTTAAAGAAATGGAATTGCCGTTGTTAGGCGTGCTTTCCCGTATGGAACGTCGCGGTGTTTTAATTGATAGCGATGCACTATTCCTACAATCCAACGAAATCGCTAACCGTTTAAGTGAATTAGAAGAACAGGCCTATGTCTTGGCGGGGCAGCCATTTAATTTGGCTTCAACTAAACAATTACAGGAAATTTTGTTTGATAAATTAGGTTTGCCTATCATTCAAAAAACACCAAAAGGCGCGCCATCCACCAACGAGGAAGTATTGGAGGAACTTGCATTTAGTCATGAATTACCGAAAGTGTTGGTAGAACATCGTGGGCTAAGCAAACTAAAATCCACCTACACCGACAAATTACCGCAAATGGTAAATCCGCAAACGGGTCGAGTGCATACTTCCTATCATCAAGCGGTGACAGCCACCGGTCGTCTTTCATCAAGCGATCCGAATCTACAAAACATTCCGATTCGTAATGAAGAAGGTCGCCGTATTCGTCAAGCATTTATTGCGCGCGAAGGCTTTACTGTTGTGGCAGCTGACTATTCGCAAATCGAGCTACGCATTATGGCGCACCTATCACAGGATCAGGGCTTAATTAACGCCTTTACCCAAGGCAAAGATATTCACCGCTCTACCGCAGCAGAAATCTTTGGTGTCGCACTGGATGAAGTGACGTCCGAACAACGCCGCAATGCCAAGGCAATTAACTTCGGTTTAATTTATGGTATGTCTGCCTTTGGCTTATCGCGTCAACTCGGTATTGGCCGTGCCGATGCCCAGAGCTATATGGATTTGTATTTCAAACGCTATCCTGGCGTACAAACTTTTATGCATGATATTCGTGAAAAAGCCAAAGCCCAAGGCTATGTGGAAACCCTATTCGGCCGTCGCTTATATCTGCCGGACATCAACTCTTCTAATGGTATGCGCCGTAAAGCAGCCGAACGTGTCGCGATCAATGCACCAATGCAAGGTACCGCCGCAGACATTATCAAACGTGCCATGATTCAATTGGATCAAACACTACAAAACGATCCCGATATTGCAATGATTATGCAGGTGCATGATGAATTGGTGTTTGAAGTGCGGTCAGAAAAAGTCGCGTTTTATAGCGAACTCATCAAAACACAAATGGAAAGTGCAGCTGATTTAGTGGTGCCACTGATTGTTGAAGTGGGTCAAGGCACGAACTGGGATGAGGCGCACTAAGGAATTTAGTCATGAATAAAGTTATTCAAAGTCAGCACTTTACGGCAGAACGCGCTTGGGGAGCCCTTGATATTACCAATATGAATGGCATTTCCGTGCGTCTGCACTGGACAGACAAACCTTACAAATGGCATATCAATGACGGTGAAGAAGTCTTTGCTGTCATGGATGGTAAGGTGGAAATGCGCTACAAGGAAGAGGGCCAAGAGAAAGCCGTATTGCTCCATACGGGTGATATTTTTTATGCGGGTATCGGTACCGAACATGTTGCTCATCCACAAGGCGAAGCGCGCATATTAGTCATAGAGAAAGAAGACAGCATTTAACAGATTAAAAAGAATTTTATGAATCAAGAAAGACTCAACGAAATCGAAAAACCATTACTTCACCTTGTGGAACGCGATGTGGTTCCTGCACTTGGCTGTACTGAACCTATCTCTTTAGCGCTTGCCGCAGCAACGGCAGCCAAATATTTAGGCAAAACACCTGAACGTATTGAAGCCAAGGTATCACCAAACTTAATGAAAAATGGTTTAGGTGTTGCGGTACCTGGAACCGGCATGGTGGGCTTACCTATTGCCGCGGCGATTGGTGCTTTAGGCGGTGACCCTGAGGGTGAGTTGGAAGTGTTAAAACACATCACGCCAGAGCAAATATCCCAAGCCAAGGCAATGCTTGATAAAAAGCTCGTTAATGTGGATATTCATCAAACCGATCATATTTTATATTCGGAAGCCGTGTTGTTTGCGGATAATGACCGAGTGAAAGTCGCCATTCAAGATCAACACACCAACATCATTTTGATTGAAAAAAATGACGAGATCATTTTTGAGAAAGAACATGATGAATGCGCTGATTTCGACCCTTATGATATTTTCAAACAGGTGAGCGCACGTGAAATCTTTGAATTTTCTTGCGAAGTAGAGCTCAATAAAATCCGCTTTATCGGACAAGCTGCCGCGCTCAACCGCGCGCTATCTAACGAAGGATTACGTGAAAATTACGGCTTACACATTGGCAGAACGTTACGCAAACAAGTTGGTAGTGGCTTAATGTCAGATGATTTACTCAGCAAAATCATGATTGAAACCACCGCTGCATCCGATGCCCGTATGGGCGGGGCTACATTGCCGGCAATGAGTAATTCCGGCTCAGGTAACCAAGGTATTGCTGCGACTATGCCCGTAGTTGTGGTCGCCGATTATTTAAACGTGAGTGAAGAAAAACGTCTCCGCGCCCTCTTCTTATCACACTTAATGGCCATTTATATCCACAGTAAATTACCCAAACTCTCTGCGCTTTGTGCAGTAACCACTGCTTCAATGGGAAGCTGTGCAGGTATCGCCTATTTGCTCACAGGCAAGTTTGAAACCGTGAGTATGGGGATTTGCAGCATGATTGGTGATATTAGTGGAATTATTTGTGATGGCGCATCGAATAGCTGTGCAATGAAAGTGTCCACCAGCGTGGCTTCTGGCTATAAATCAGTTCTCATGGCCATGGATGAAACCCATGTGACGGGTAATGAAGGTATTGTTGAGCATGATCTCGATCGCACTATCGACAATCTATGCTCAATTGCTTCTAAGAGTATGCATCATATTGATCGCCAAGTGATTGAAATTATGGTGAATAAACCCTGTCCTTAATGTCGTGATAACTTACGATAAAGTGCGGTCAGAAAAATATATAAATTTCTGACCGCACTTTTTTTATATCAAAAAAACATATTTTCTAGCTAAAAGTTATTGGCGTTATCTTCTTCTTTTTTTAGAAAATACTGCCCTACTTAGTTCTAAAAGAAAGGAATATTTATGCTTTTAACCGGATTACTTTGCGGAATTTTACTCGGATTTGTGATGCAGCGTGGGCGCTTTTGTATTACTGGCGCATTTCGCGATATGTATGTCACCAAAAATAACAAAATGTTTGTAGCCCTTCTATTAGCGATTACCGTGCAATCCATTGGTTT
>JAGZXE010000123.1:0-3495 GCA_018378615.1 Parahaemophilus parainfluenzae | reverse complement strand
AATTCTGAAAGTGCGGTTAACAATTCATTATTATTTTTAGGAAGAACGTATGGACATTCGTAAAATCAAAAAACTGATTGAATTAGTAGAAGAATCGGGTATCACTGAATTAGAAGTGCAAGAAGAAGAAGGTACAGTACGTATTAGTCGTGCGGCACCAGCTGTTGCACCTGCTGCAATTCAATATGCAGCGGCGCCAGTCGCACCGGTTGCGGCTCCGGCAGCAGCCTCAGCACCTGCAGCGGCTGCACCTGCGGAAGCGCCTGCAGCTGAAGTGTCTGGTCACCAAGTACGTTCACCAATGGTGGGTACATTCTATCGCAGCCCAAGCCCAGAAGCGAAAGCTTTCGTGGAAGTGGGACAAACAGTCAAAGTAGGTGATGCACTTTGTATCGTTGAAGCAATGAAAATGATGAACCGTATCGAAGCTGATAAAGCTGGTGTGGTTAAAGCAATCTTAGTAAATGATGGCGAAGCGGTTGAATTTGATCAACCATTGATCGTTATCGAATAATCCCTATCAATCTGAAATGGCGAGCTTTCTCGCCATTTTTTCACCCAAGTGGATATTGTTATGTTAGAAAAAGTTGTGATTGCTAACCGTGGTGAAATTGCACTGCGTATTTTGCGTGCCTGTAAAGAATTAGGCATTAAAACTGTGGCGGTTCACTCTACCGCTGACCGTGATTTAAAACACGTATTACTTGCAGATGAAACAGTTTGTATCGGATCTGCTCCATCTGTAAAAAGTTATTTAAATATTCCTGCGATTATTGCTGCAGCAGAAGTAACCGGTGCGGATGCGATTCACCCTGGTTATGGTTTCCTTTCTGAAAACGCGGATTTTGCAGAGCAAGTTGAGCGTTCTGGTTTTATCTTTATTGGTCCAACTGCAGACGTTATTCGTTTGATGGGGGATAAAGTTTCTGCGATTAAAGCAATGAAAAAAGCGGGCGTGCCTTGCGTACCTGGTTCAGATGGCCCAGTAGGTAGCGATATCGCGAAAAATAAAGAAATTGCAAAACGTATTGGCTATCCAATTATTATCAAGGCGTCTGGCGGTGGCGGTGGTCGTGGTATGCGCGTGGTACGTAGTGAAGATGCACTTGAAGAATCCATTGCGATGACAAAAGCAGAAGCAAAAGCAGCGTTTAACAATGATATGGTTTACATGGAAAAATATTTAGAAAATCCACGCCATATTGAAATTCAAGTTTTAGCGGATACACACGGTAACGCAATCTATCTTGCAGAGCGTGATTGTTCTATGCAGCGCCGTCACCAAAAAGTGGTGGAAGAAGCACCCGCACCAGGTATTACCGAAGAAGTTCGTCGTGATATTGGTTCTCGTTGTGCGAAGGCTTGTGTTGAAATTGGCTATCGCGGTGCAGGTACATTTGAATTCTTATATGAAAATGGTGAGTTCTATTTCATCGAAATGAATACTCGTATTCAAGTCGAACACCCAGTAACAGAAATGATTACTGGTGTGGATTTGGTGAAAGAACAATTGCGTATTGCGGCTGGTTTACCACTTTCTTATAAACAAGAAGATATTAAAGTGAAAGGTCATGCAATTGAATGTCGTATCAATGCAGAAGATCCAAAAACATTCTTACCATCTCCAGGTAAAGTGGTACACTTGCACTCACCAGGTGGTTTAGGCGTTCGTTGGGATTCTCATGTGTATGGTGGTTATACCGTTCCTCCGCATTATGATTCTATGATCGCAAAATTAATCACATACGGTGATACTCGTGATGTAGCAATCCGTCGTATGCAAAATGCATTATCAGAAACGATCATTGACGGTATCAAAACCAATATCCCTCTTCATGAAATTATTCTTGAAGATGAAAACTTCCAAAAAGGTGGTGCCAATATCCACTACTTAGAGAAGAAATTAGGGATGTATGATTAAAATAAAACGGCTAACATAATTAGGTTGGCCGTTTCATTATTCATAATTAATTTTATATTCATCCATTATAATTTTTATTTGAAAATCTATTTTAAACCCCTTTATAATCTGGGCTTATTTTTTACTAAGGAAAAACAATGAAATTTAATCTCTCTAAATTAAGCTTAACAATTCTTGCAACTGTAACGTTAGCCGCCTGTGGAAGTAGTGGTGGTAGCAATACTCAACCAGTAAACCAAGCAAAACCAACTGAGCAAGTAAAAACAACTGAGCAAGTAAAAACAACTGAGGCAGTGAAGCCAGCTGAGCAAGTGAAACCAACTGAGCAAGTAAAACCAACTGAGGCAGTGAAGCCAGCTGAGCAACCAAAGCCAGCTGAGCAACCAAAACCAGCTGAGCAACCAAAATCTGAAGAGCAAATGATTCTTAGTCGAGTAGGATTTGAAGTTAATAAAGAAACTAGAGTAGTTACCACAATTGAAAGACAAATACATAGTGACAATAACGTGAATCTTGTTAATGTTGAAGGTAAAGCAATTGAAATTATTCCATCAGGGTATTACGAACGTCCCGGATTCATTGGAACTAATGAGAAAGAAGTTCTACAGGCTGATTATCCTGAATTGCGTTCTATTAGTGGTAAAAACTATAAAAATATTCGTTGGGGAAAATTTACAGAGCCTACTTTAGGTTCTGATTATTATGTCGCATTTGGTGTAAATCCAACAACAGAAATGCCACAATCAGGTACAGCAAATTATACTGGAAATGGTATGCATGTAGAGAAGCTGGCTGATGGCTTAGATTCTAATTTATCATTTGTAAAATTAACGGCTAATTTCGCAGATAAAACATTAAATGGAACAATTTCTTTAGCAAAAACAGGCTTTAAAGATGAACTTGTATTAAATGGTATTGCTGGGGGAGCTCTTCCTCCTCATCTACATTTCGATGATGTTTCCTTATCTGCCAAAATTCAAGGCAATAAATTTAGTGGAATAAGCGAGAAAGGTGTTCATGCCGAAGGTGGGTTCTACGGAAAAGATGCTGAAGAAGTCGCAGGAACTTACAAAGGAAAAGATGCTATGGGTGTCTTTGGTGCTAGAAAAAATTAGAAATTTTCTGTCAATTTAAAAGCAAGCCTTGAGCTTGCTTTATTTTTATACTTGAGATAGAAATAAATATCTAATTTAGATTTATAATAGATAAAATTTTTTAACAGGAACTAAGAATGGAACTTTCACAACGATATAAACAAGCAGCCAAGGAGGCGCGCTGGGCATTAGGGTTAGCTATTTTTTATGTAATTGGATGGTGTGTTTGTGCTTATTTACCCAAAGACTCACCTGGGCCGATAGGTTTTCCGTTGTGGTTTGAATTATCCTGTATTTATTTACCTATTTTGTTTGTCGTCATTGGGTATTGGATTGTCAAAATTGTCTTTTTAGATATCCCGCTAGATGTTGAGTCAAAGGAGAATAAATAATGAATTTAGGTATTATTCTCCCATTAGCTATCTATTTAGTCTTCATCTTTGGCGCGGCATTATTTGCTTATGTAAAACGCAGTAAAGG
>JAGZXE010000122.1:0-3503 GCA_018378615.1 Parahaemophilus parainfluenzae | reverse complement strand
TAAAAGAGATTTAAAATCCCGTCGATTCTCACACAACAGGAGCACATATGATCAACAGAAGAGATTTCATCCAACTTGGCGCAAGCAGCATTTTAGCGTTGAGTGCGAGCCGTTTTGCTTTTGCGAAAAGCGACACACAAGTCGATTTACGTATCGTAGCAACGACCGATATTCACAGTTTTTTGACTGACTTCGATTACTACAAAGATGCACCTACTGAGAAATTCGGTTTTACCCGTGCAGCAAGCTTAATTCGTCAAGCGCGTAAAGAGGTTAAAAACAGCGTTTTAGTTGATAACGGTGACTTAATCCAAGGCAACCCAATTGCTGACTATCAAGCAGCTAAAGGTTATAAAGAAGGCAAACCAAACCCAGCTGTGGATTGCTTAAATGCGATGCACTATGAAGTGGGTACATTAGGTAACCACGAATTTAACTATGGCTTAGACTATTTAGCGGATGCGATTAAACAAGCAAAATTTCCAATCATCAATGCCAACGTAGTGAAAGTCGGTACCGAAGAGCCCTATTTCACACCTTATGTGATTCAAACCAAAGAAGTGGTGGATAGCCAAGGTAAAAAGCACAAACTAAACATTGGTTATATCGGTTTTGTACCACCACAAATTATGGTGTGGGATAAAGCAAATTTACAAGGCAAAGTTGAAACGCGCGATATCGTGAAAACCGCACAAAAATATGTGCCAGAAATGAAACAAAAAGGCGCCGATATTATTGTGGCACTTGCTCACACAGGCCCATCAGATGAGCCATATCAAGAAGGGGCAGAAAACTCAGCATTCTACCTTGCTGATGTACCACACATTGACGCGATTGTTTTCGGTCACTCTCACCGTTTATTCCCAAACAAAGAGTTCGCCAAATCACCAAATGCAGATATTGCTAAAGGTACCGTGAAAGGCGTTCCTGAAAGTATGGCAGGCTACTGGGCAAATAACATCAGTGTGATCGACTTAACCCTTGCTCAACACAACGGAAAATGGTTAGTGGCTGATGGTAAAGCGGTACTTCGTCCAATTTACGATGCAGAAAACAAAAAAGCGACCACAGAAAGTGATGCCGAATTGACCGCACTTTTAAAACCTGTGCATGAAGCTACCCGTGAATTCGTGGCACAGCCAATCGGTAAAGCCACCGATAACATGTACAGCTACTTAGCCTTAGTGCAAGATGACCCAACTATTCAAATTGTGAACCAAGCACAAAAAGCTTACGTTGAAAAAGTGGCACCAAGTGTTGCAGCGATGGCAGGCTTACCAATTTTAAGTGCGGGCGCACCATTTAAAGCGGGCGGACGTAAAAATGACCCTACTGGCTATACTGAAGTTAACAAAGGTGAATTAACCTTCCGTAACGCAGCAGACTTATACCTCTATCCAAACACCTTAGTTGTGGTGAAAGCAACCGGTGAAGAACTGAAAGAGTGGTTAGAATGTAGCGCAGGTATGTTCAAACAAATCGATCCTACCAGCGACAAACCACAATCTTTACTTGATTGGGACGGTTTCCGTACTTATAACTACGATGTAATTGACGGCGTAAATTATGAATTCGACCTGACTCAACCACCGCGTTATGACGGCGAATGTAAATTGATTAACCCGAACTCACACCGTGTAGTGAATTTAACCTACCAAGGTAAACCAGTTGATCCAAAAGCAGAATTTTTAATTGCAACTAACAACTATCGTGCTTACGGTAATAAATTCCCAGGCACTGGCGATGCGTACATTGTTTACGCTTCTCCTGATGAAAACCGCCAAATTCTTGCAGATTACATCAAAGCAGAAAGCGAAAAAAATGGCCATGTAAACCCTAGTGCGGATAAAAACTGGCGTTTTGCACCGATTAAAGGTAACGATAAATTAGATGTGCGTTTTGAAACCTCGCCAAGCGAACAAGCAGCGAAATTTATTCAAGACAATGCGCAATGCCCAATGAAGAAAGTCGGCACCGATGAAGTGGGATTTGCGGTATATCAAATCGATTTATCGAAATAACAAAAAAGGGCGTGCTCAGCACGCCCTACTTATTTCAAAGTGCGGTCAATTTTGACCTTATTTTTCTTCTTTTGGAAGTCTGACTAAGGAAAAGATCAAGCCGCCCCAAATCACTAAAAGCGCCACAATCATCATTGTAATTGCAATACTTGTCATCTTTATTCTCCTTTTTCTTCAAGCTTGAAGTTGTCTTCATTTTTCCATTTTAAACGAGAAAGAATGAACGAAACCACCACTAGCGAAATTGCCATACCCCAACCAAAGATATTTACAAACCAGCTTGGATAGCCTTCATAACCTTCTGTAAATACTTTCGCACCCTCACTGAATAACATAAAGGCAAGAATACCGGTTGTGATGACAATACATAAACGCCATAGGAAACCGACTTTGAATGAAGAGCTTTGATTTAAGTGGTTGCCTAATAAACCTAGTTTTTCATTTGCTACAATCACAATTAATGAAACAAATGCCACTGCTACAATACCGAAGTAGTTCACAAATTTATCGAATACATCAAGCATAGGTAAGCCGGTTGTTGTACCAAATAAAATGACAGAAACCACCATCATTGGTAAACCAACAACAAAGGTCGCTTTTGCTCGACGTAAACGGAGTTTATCTTGAATCGCTGAAATAATTACTTCAATAACAGAGATAAATGAGGTTAATGCCGCAAAGGTTAATGAACCGAAGAATAATACCCCTAATACTTCACCGAATGGTGCTTTGTTAATAATAGTTGGGAATGCAAAGAAGGCTAAACCAATACCTCCTTTTGCCACTTCGCTCACTTCTACACCTTGCGCGGTTGCGATGAAACCTAATGCCGCAAATACACCGATACCAGCAAGCACTTCAAAACTTGAGTTCGCAAAACCAACAACTAAACCGCTACCTGTTAAATCTGAATCTTTTTTCAAGTACGATGCATACGTAATCATAATCCCGAAACAGATGGAAAGAGAGAAGAAGATTTGACCATAAGCCGCAATCCACACGCTCGGATTAGAGAGTTTTGACCAGTCCGGTGTAAATAGTGCGTTTAAGCCTTTTTCTGCACCTGGTAAGAATAAAGAATAAACTACCAACGCCACAAACATCACCACTAAAACAGGCATTAAGATATCTGAAGATTTAGAAATCCCTTTTTGAATACCTAAAGAAAGCACACCTAACGCCACCAACCACACAGCAATTAATGGGCCAGTTACCATGCCAACAAACTCAAAGCTCACACCATTGCTGATATCGCCCATTTTTAAGAATTCATGTAGGAAGAAATCAATTGGTTGGTCGCCCCAAGCAGAATTAAGTGAGAAATAGGTATAGCTTGCTGCCCAACCTAATACTACTGCGTAGTAAAGACCGATGATGACATTCACCATTACTTGCCACCAACCAAACACTTCAAAGTGTGGGTTAAAGCGACGATAAGAAAGCGGTGCACCACCACGATGGCGATGACCGATTGCGTAATCT
>JAGZXE010000121.1:0-3528 GCA_018378615.1 Parahaemophilus parainfluenzae | reverse complement strand
TATTTTGACCGCTCTTTTTGTTTTTCTATCGTAAGAAATATCGATACGCTTTACTTTCACTCACATCTTCATAAACATAGCCGAGTTCTGCTAAAGCTTTTTCAAATTCTGCGTTATCTTTTTCGCCTAATTGGAAAGCCGCAAGAATATTACCGTAATCGGCTCCATGTGCACGATAATGGAATAATGAAATATTCCAACGTTTACCCAAAATTTCTAAGAATTTAAGTAACGCGCCTTTTTGTTCTGGAAATTCAAAGCTATAAAGTCTTTCATGATGATTGGAAACTCGTCCACCCATTAAATAACGCACGTGAGTTTTCGCAATATCATCATCAGACATATCTTCTACATCAAAGCCATTTTTCGTTAAATCAGCAATAATTTCCGATTTTTCAGCTTCATTAGCCGTGCGCACACCAACGAAAATACAGGCTTTTTGATTATCTGCATAACGATAACTGAATTCTGTTACTGCACGGTTGCCGATGACATGGGCAAATTTTAAGAAGCTACCTGGTTTTTCCGGCATCGTTACCGCCAATAAAGCTTCACGGTTTTCACCAATTTCGCAACGCTCCGAAACATAACGTAAAGTATGGAAGTTAAGGTTGGCACCAGATAAAATCGCTGCCATATTTTTGCCTTCTAGATTGTTTTGTTTCACATATTTTTTTAAACCAGCTAGACCTAGAGCGCCAGATGGTTCAGCAATCGCCCGCACATTTTCGAATAAATCTTTCATTGCGGCACAAACTTCATCGCTATCTACTAGCACCATACCATCCAAATATTTTTGGCATAAACGGAATGTTTCATCACCAATACGTTTTACCGCTACACCGTCAGCAAATAGAGCAACGTGTGCTAAATCTGTGGGTTCACCTTTTTCTAAAGCGGCATTCAAACAGGCTGAATCTTTAGACTCGACACCGATTACTTTAATTTCCGGCATAAATTGTTTGAGTAAAATGGCTACGCCAGCCGCGAGACCACCGCCTCCGACTTGCACAAAGACATAATCCAAATTTGCCACTTGTTGTAGCATTTCCATTGCCAACGTTCCTTGTCCTGCGATCACTAATGGATGATCGAATGGTGGAATAAATGTCATATGTTTAGATTTTGAAAGCTCAATGGCCTTGGCTTTCGCTTCATCAAAATTAGCCCCGTGTAGCAAGACTTCGCCACCAAAACCACGGACTGCATCCACTTTTATGCTCGGTGTATTTTGTGGCATAACGATTAACGCTTTTAAGCCAAGCTGTTTAGCAGATAAAGCAACACCCTGTGCATGGTTACCTGCAGAAGCGGCAATGACACCTGCTTGTTTTTGTTCGTCAGAAAGGCTAGAAATCATCGCATAAGCACCACGCAGCTTAAAGCTATTTACTGGTTGGCGGTCTTCACGCTTAATCCAAATATTATTATGTAGGCGCTCGGATAATTTCCCCATTTTTTGTAGCGGGGTTACAGTAGCGGCTTCATATACTCTGGAGCCAAGTTTAACAATCGCGTTAACATAATCCGATTGAGAGGGTTGAGGATTGGTAAGTAGATTTTTCATGATATTACAGCGAGATTAATCATCATTAATGAGGTTATTGAATATTACTTTTTACAATTTATAAAAAATTAAATTTTATCTTAAGTATTTTGCATATATGCTTGTATTTGTTGAATTCGCTCTTCTTCAAGATCGGAAGAGAAATTATCTTGAATATAGCCTAATAATGGTAAGGTCATCATTATATTTTCTGGATTGCAGAATTTTGTAAAACCATCTGCTAACCAATATGGTTTTTTCGTTTTTAATTTATGTATAATGGCCTGTGTAAGAGATTTTCTTATTAAATATAAAGCGGATCCTGTATTATCATAAGAAGCATCCAATCCTGTAGCTATTGATTTACTTAAAGAAATATTTCCACTTCCTGTAAATAAATTACTCTCACGATAAGACAACATTTGTAATTTAACTAATTCCACAGGCATATCTTCTAGTGCCTTAGCAATATCTGAAACAACATCTAAAAATTTTGATGGTGTATTTTTGTTAGTTGGTAACAATGTAATATCGTCTTCAGCAATTAAACAAAATTCATCTTCGTCAATAGATTCATCTAAAGCAATTAATTGCCAACATTTAATGTGTGAAAGAGTGCAAGCAATTTCGCCCATCGTTGGTCCACGTGGTATCATTTGGGTAAATGTTGCCACATCAAAAAAGAATTCTTTATTGCCAATAATATCTAATACTTTTCTATCAACAGCAGACACTTTTTGAAAAATTTCGCTTCCTGGTTGTTGGTAAAAATGAGTCAATCTCTCAGGCTGTCTATCTAAATTTATTACATAGCCTCTCATCATTGGATCCTTAAACAAAATTTATAAAAAAACAAACAACACCTATCTAAAAAGATGCGTAGATATTAAATCCACGCATCTCATTAGTTTATGAAAATTTTACTTTAATAGACTTTTATCACGTACCGCACCTTTATCCGCAGATGTTGCGAAGTGGCCAAATACTTTTAAGGCAAAGGATACTTCACGTTCACGGTTAGCCGGTTGCCAGCCTTTAGCATCTTGCTCGGTACGGCGTTTTGCTAATTCTTCATCGTTGATTTTTAGATTAATCGCGCGATTTGGAATATCGATTTCGATAATATCATCATCATGTACTAAGCCGATCGCACCGCCAGAAGCTGCTTCAGGAGAAGCGTGACCGATAGATAAACCAGATGTACCGCCAGAGAAGCGACCATCTGTTAATAAGGCACATTTCTTACCTAAGCCCATGGATTTTAAATAGCTGGTTGGATACAACATTTCTTGCATGCCAGGGCCGCCTTTTGGACCTTCGTAGCGGATGACTACCACATGGCCTTCTTTCACTTTGCCACCTAAAATACCGGCTACCGCATCTTCTTGGCTTTCAAATACGATTGCACGACCGGTAAATTTCCAAATAGACTCATCCACACCCGCCGTTTTTACGATACAACCGTCTTTAGCGATGTTACCGAATAATACGGCTAAGCCGCCTTCTTGAGAAATCGCATTTTCTTTATTACGAATACAGCCGCCTACACGGTCATCATCTACGCTATCCCAGCGACAATCTTGTGAGAAGGCTTGCGTGGTGCGAATGCCTGCCGGACCTGCACGGAAGAATTTGTGTAATTCTTCGTCTTTGTTACGAATGATATCGTATTGGTTTAATTGCTCTTCTAAAGTCATACCTAACACGGTTTTGGTGTTACGGTGGATTAATCCTGCGCGATCTAATTCACCTAATAAGCCCATAATCCCACCTGCACGGTGTACATCTTCCATGTGGTATTTATTGGTGTTTGGTGCAATTTTGCTTAAGCAAGGCACAACGCGTGATAAGCGGTCAATATCCGCCATTTTGAAATCTACACCCGCTTCTTGAGCAGCCGCTAATAAGTGTAAAACGGTATTACTTGAACCACCCATCGCAATATCTAAACTCATTGCATTTTCAAAGGCTTCAAAGGTGCC
>JAGZXE010000120.1:0-5809 GCA_018378615.1 Parahaemophilus parainfluenzae | reverse complement strand
CTTTGGACCTGTAACAGCATGTATCTCATCAATATGCCATTATTTGTGATTAATGAGTTACATTTAGGCAAAGAATTAGCAGGAACATTAATGGGAACTGCTGCGGGATTGGAAATCCCCGTGATGATATTAGCGGGTTACCTCACCAAATACTTCAGTAAAAAACGCTTGATGATGATTGCTTTAGTTTCAGGTCTCGCCTTCTACTCAAGCTTATTATTTGCAGCTCAAACTTGGCAGCTTATCGGATTACAAATGCTTAATGCAATTTTTATTGGTATTACCGCTACCATTGGCATGGTGTATTTCCAAGATTTAATGCCGACTAAAATGGGCACAGCCACTACGCTATTCAGTAATGCAGCAAAAAGTAGTTGGATTATTGGGGGACCTATTGCGGGTATCTTAGCGCCATGCTTTGAATTGGTTAATCAATCCATTTGTTGAGCTATCATGGCTTGAGACTTTCTCTTTGTCTGCCAATTCAGGAAGAATTCGGTTCGCTAATTGTTTACCTAATTCCACGCCCCATTGGTCGAAACTGAAGATATTGAAAATCACACCTTGTGTAAAAATTTTGTGTTCATACATCGCAATTAATGCACCAAGAACAAATGGTGTAATTTTTTGCACTAAAATAGAGTTGGTCGGCTTGTTACCCGTAAAGACTTTAAATGGCACAATGTCTTTTACCTCATCTAAAGATTTACCCGCTTTCACAAATTCTGCTTCGACTTCTTCTTTGGTTTTACCGAAAGCAAGTGCTTCAGTTTGTGCAAAGAAGTTTGATAACAATTTGCTGTGGTGATCACCTAATGGGTTATGACTTTGTGCCGGCGCGATAAAGTCACAAGGGATTAACATCGTACCCTGGTGAATCAATTGATAGAACGCATGTTGACCATTAGTACCCGGTTCCCCCCAAATAATTGGGCCGGTTTGATAATCACGGATAACATCGCCATTACGATCGACATATTTACCGTTTGACTCCATATTGCCTTGTTGGAAATAAGCCGCAAAACGATGTAAATATTGGTCATAAGGTAAAATTGCCTCAGTTTGTGCACCAAGGAAGTTGGTATTCCATAAACCGACTAATGCTAATGTTACAGGGATATTTTTTTCTAATGGCGCGGTACGGAAATGTTTATCCATTTCATGCGCACCACTTAATAACGCTTCAAAATTATCAAAGCCGATTGAAAGTGCGATAGAAAGACCGATTGCAGACCATAAAGAATAACGGCCACCAACCCAGTCCCAGAACTCAAACATATTATTGGTATCAATACCAAATTCTGCTACCGCTTTACCATTGGTAGAAAGTGCGGCGAAGTGTTTTGCCACCGCGCTGTTATCTTTCGCTGCCGCTAATAACCAATCGCGTGCAGAATTTGCATTGGTCATGGTTTCTTGGGTGGTGAAGGTTTTAGAAGCCACTAAGAAAAGTGTCGTTTCAGGATTCACTTTTTTCAACGTTTCAGCGATATGGGTTCCATCCACGTTTGAAACGAAGTGCATATTCAAGTGATTTTTATAAGGACGAAGCGCTTCAGTCACCATGTAAGGACCTAAGTCCGAACCACCGATACCAATATTCACCACGTCAGTAATCGCTTTTCCGGTATAACCTTTCCATTCACCTGAAATCACACGATCACAGAACGCACTCATTTTCGCTAATACCGCATTCACTTCTGGCATCACATCTTTGCCATCTACATAGACAGGTGTATTTGAACGGTTACGAAGTGCGGTATGTAATACGGCACGATTTTCTGTGCGATTAATCTTTTCGCCCGTAAACATGGCATTAATCGCTTCATCTAATGCCGATTCTTTGGCTAATTGATGAAGTAATTTGAGGGTTTCTTGATTAATTTTATTTTTTGAAAAATCCACTAAGATTTGATTTTCAAAAGTTAAAGAATAGTTATTAAAACGATTTTCTTCTTGCTTAAACAAATCAGCAATCGTGGTATGAGCCAGTTGAGATTGGTGAGCTTCAAGCGCTTTCCACGCTTGTGTATTGGTTGGATTGATGTTTTTCATGAATATTTCCTTTTAAAAATTGAATTCTTTACATTTTTGCTTTCTTGCAAAAACAATTAATCGACATATTCTGTTATAACACGCGGGGTTAATTTTGTAATCAATTCATAGCTTAAAATACCACTGTATTTAGCTACCGTTTCAATTGGTAATTCCTTACCCCATAAAATCCAAATGCCACCATAGCCAACAGGTTCACCTTTTTTATGTTCACGCACCGCAAGCAATGAAGAAGTTAAGTTCATCACGGGGATTAAACCAAATTCAGCGCCGACAGTATCCGTTGGTGAAATGCCGTACATAATAATCCCTGGTCGAATACAATCTAAATATGCTTCAGGCCAGAATAAAATCCCGCCGGATGCAGCGATAGTTCGATCACCCTCTTTATTTTTTGTGGCTTGAAGGAAGCGATCAAGCTGAACTTGAGTATAATCAGAATCCAACTCATCAGCACGGCTAAAATGGCTGACAAAACCTAAGTGCGGTTGAATTTGCGGGAGTTTTTTCAGCTCTTGATAAAAATAATCCACTTCATCAAGTGACACACCTAAACGGTGCATACCGGTATCAATCTTCAACCAGACTTTGATTGGACTTGGTACCACAGCTCGTTTTAATGCTTCAAGCTGTTCACGGTTATGTACCACCGTTTCAATGTTATTTACCGCAATAATAGGCAGATCTTTTTCATCAAAAAAGCCTTCTAGCAATAAGATTGGTTTGATAATACCGTTGGAGCGTAACGATAACGCCTCTTCTAAACGAGCCACAGCAAAGCAATCTACCATGCTTTCTAAAGCGGATGAGACAAATACCACGCCATGACCATATGCGTTTGCTTTTACTACCGCAATAATTTTGCTATGTGGCGCTTTTTCTTTAATAACTTGTAAATTATGTTTTAAGGCAAGCGAACTGATTTTCGCTGTTGCCGGTTTTACGTTCATTTTTCTAATCCGTTCTATCTTGCCTAATAATCATCTCTGTATTCACGCTGTTCGGCAAGGTTATCAAAGCGTGAGAATTGACCGTTAAATGCTAAACGTACACGACCAATCGGACCGTTACGTTGTTTACCAATAATGATTTCAGCAACCCCTTTATCTTCAGAATTATCGTTATACACTTCGTCACGATAAATAAACATAATCAAGTCAGCATCCTGCTCGATAGAGCCTGATTCACGCAAGTCTGAGTTTACCGGACGTTTATCTGCACGTTGTTCCAAAGTACGGTTAAGCTGGGAAAGTGCAATAACCGGGACTTCTAATTCTTTCGCTAATGCTTTTAAAGAACGAGAAATCTCGGCGATCTCTAAGGTACGGTTATCTGAAAATGCGGGCGCGCGCATTAATTGAAGGTAATCCACCATAATCATGCTCAAGCCACCATTTTCGCGATACACACGACGTGCGCGAGAACGCAATTCTGTTGGAGTTAAACCCGATGAATCATCGATATAAAGATTATTTTTTTGCTTAAACATCCCAAACACGCTGGCAATTTTGCTCCATTCTGCCTCTTCCAAGTTTTGGCCTGTACGAATTTTGGTTTGGTCCACGCGAGCTAGAGAGGCAATCATACGCATCATAATTTGCTCAGCAGGCATCTCTAAACTGAAGACTAATACTGGCTTATCACTTGCCATGGCCGCATTTTCACAAAGGTTCATTGCAAATGTGGTTTTACCCATGGAAGGACGTGCTGCCACAATGATGAGATCGGAAGGCTGTAAACCTGCTGTTTTCTTATCTAACTCAACAAAGCCCGTTGTGACCCCTGTCACACCGTTATGATTTTCAAGCTTACCTAAGGTTTCAATTCGAGCAATAGTGCTTTCCAACACGCTGAGCACGTTTTGAGGGCCCTCTGTTGAAGAACTCCGTTTTTCAGCGATCGCAAAAACTTCCCTTTCAGCTTCATCCAATACCATTTTGATGTCTTTGCCTTTAGGCGAATAACTGTTTTCTGCAATACGATTCCCCACTGCAATAAGCTCACGCAAAATCGCTTTTTCACGTACGATTTCGGCATAAGCCAAAATATTAATAGCATTTGGGGTGTTATTAGAAAGATCTGCGAGATAAGCAAAACCGCCTACGGAATCACTGATACCTTTGGCTTTAAGGGCTTGATCAAGGGTGATTAAATCAATCGGCGTTTGGTTACGCATTAATTCTTCCATAGTTTGGAAGATTGCTTTATGTGCAAAAGTGTAAAAATCCTCAGCAATGACCCTTTCAGCGATACCATCCCAATGCTGATTACTCAACATAATACCGCCAAGAACGGCTTGTTCAGCTTCAGTGGAATGAGGCGGGATACTAACTTGTTCAGTTTTCTGATCGGAAGATTGGATTTGTCGTTGTGAGGCCATAAGGATTTCAATTTAAACTAAAAAACTGTGCTTATAATACCGCAAATACGAGGTGGTTTTAAGAAAAAAGTGCGGTCAATATTTTCAATATTTTAGACATAAAAAAACGGTGGAAAAATCCACCGCTCTTTTTCATTCAGGCATGTTGATTATTCAACAGTTAAAGTACGACAAACGTTAGTTGTACCCTCTGATTCATCACCTTGTGTTAATAAAACAAGATCACCTGAAACTAAATAACCTTTTTCTTTTAATAGGTTAATCGCGGCTTTTGCACCTGCAGAGCTACGAGATTCACCATCAAAATGAACTGGTGTTACACCACGGTATAATGCGCAACGGTTTAATGTTTCTTGAACACGAGAAAGTGCAAAGATTGGTAAACCTGAGCTAATACGTGACATTAATAATGGTGTACGACCAGAGTGGCTTAATGTAATGATTGCTGCAATACCGCTTAAGTGGTTCGCTGCATACATCGCAGACATTGCTACAGATTCTTCAATATCTCTGAACTCACGATCTAAACGGTGATGAGAAACATTGATGCTAGGCATTTTTTCTGCACCTAAACATACGCGAGCCATTGTCGCCACAGTCTCAGCTGGATATTGCCCTGCTGCAGTTTCTGCTGAAAGCATTACCGCGTCAGTACCATCCAATACCGCATTTGCCACGTCCATAACTTCTGCACGAGTAGGCATTGGGTTGCTGATCATTGACTCCATCATTTGAGTTGCAGTAATAACCGCACGGTTTAATTGACGTGAACGACGAATTAATTTTTTCTGTACACCAACTAATTCTGGGTCACCAATCTCAACACCTAAGTCACCACGCGCAACCATGATGACATCAGAAGCTAAGATGATATCATCCATTGCTGCTTCATCAACAACCGTTTCAGCACGTTCAACTTTAGCAACGATTTTCGCGTCTAAACCTGCTTGTTTTGCTAATTCACGCGCATAGTTTAAATCTGCACTTGAACGAGGGAAAGATACAGCTAAGTAATCTACACCGATACGTGCAGCTGTGATGATATCTGCTTTATCTTTTTCAGTTAATGCATCTGCAGATAAACCACCGCCTAATTTGTTGATCCCTTTATTGTTGGATAATGGACCACCAACTGTCACTTCAGTAAATACTTTTGCACCTTCTGTAGAAAGTACTTTTAATTGAACACGGCCGTCATCCAATAAAAGAATATCACCAGGAACAACATCTTGTGGAAGAGTTTTATAGTCTAAACCAACAGCTTCTTGATTACCCTCACCTTTTGGTAATTCCGCATCAAGAATAAATTTATCGCCAACATTTAAGAAAATTTTGCCGTCTTTAAAAGTAGAAACACGAATTTTAGGACCTTGT
>JAGZXE010000119.1:0-8091 GCA_018378615.1 Parahaemophilus parainfluenzae | reverse complement strand
GCCAAAGGATTGGTATCCATCGCATTTACAAACAGAGAAGAAGGTTCTGCATCTAAGGCAGGCACTTTGCTGAACGGACGGGTGCGGAACGCTGTCCACAAACCGGATTCAACGAGGTTTTGTTTAACTTGTTCAGAAGAAAGCGTATTGAGCTCACCTGCGTTATATTTAGCGAAAGTAACTTGATCGTTACCTTGCACATCAATGACCACAGATTGTAATACACGTTTTTCGCCACGATTAATTACAGTGATAGTACCACTTGCAGGGGCTGTGAAAACCACTCCAGGGTTTTTCTTGTCTTCAAAAAGCACTTGGCCTTTTTTCACGACATCGCCTTCGCGTACCTTCATAGAAGGACGCATACCCACATACTCTTCACCAAGAATCGCAACCTGATTCACAGCGTTACCGCTATGGATTACTTGTGCTGGTTTTCCTGCAATAGGAAGATCCAAGCCTTTTTTGATTGTAATCATACTGTTTGCACTACTTTTCTAGGTTAAAAACACGATTGCGATTAAAGCATACACTCTAAAAGCAATCTCACGATTGAGCGTGACAGAAAATACTTTAAGATCAAAGCATTATTAACTGACACATAAATTTAAAAACTCAAATCTGTTTAATTTCTCGACGAGTAAGTAATCACTCACACATCCAGAAATTGAAATTCGAAAATTAAAAGCGCCTTATTCTATCGGAAAATGGGCTTTTATTCCACTTTACGCCCTCACTTTTTGTGAAATATTTGTGAACTTTTTAGACGGATATTTATCTGGAGTAAAAATAAATCTCATCAAAAGAAAAAGAGAGAACGCTTATCGCATTCTCTCTTCTCATGAAAATCGAATATAGGGAACGTAAGGAAATACTTACTGTCCAACGCCAAGACAATTTGGTGATTTTGGAAATGCTTCACCTAGGCTCTCCCATTCGCTTTTTGTATAAAGATGAAGCGCTAATGCGTGAATGCCATTTTTTAAATCATCGGCAAAAAGTTGGTAAAGTTTTTGGTGACGTTGCACTTTTCGCATGCCTTCAAAAGCATCGCTAACAATCACTAATTTAAAATGAGAATCAGCTCCTCGACCTGAACTATGCATATGGCTTTCATTCTCTACCGTAACAAAGTGCGGTTGAAATTCGGCTTGAATTCTCTCTAATAATTCTTGTTGTTTTGACATAAATAAACTCCCTAACTTTTTGCTATACATTCAGCGTTAAGTTTGTAAGAATAACACAAATTAACCTAATTCAATGAGGAAATTATGAAAGTAACAAACAAAATCAAAGCATTATCAACAATGACGTTGGCCGCTGCGACATTATTTTTAGCGGGTTGCCAAGCACAATCTAATACCTTAACTTTTGCGCCTCAATCACCGACTGCATCAATGAATATTAACCAATCAGCAGTGGTAACAGTTAATACTCGCGATTCTCGTCCACAACAAGAAATTGCCACTTATACTAAATCAGGTGAGCTGATTAAATTAAACGCCTCACCAAGCGTTACTCAACTTTTCCAACAGGTGATGCAACAAAATTTGGTTAGTAAAGGTTTCCGTATTGGACAAGCGAATAATGCGAATGCCGGCGTAACTGTTGATGTAAAAGAATTCAACGCTAAAGTAGAGCAAGGTAATTTACGTTATACCTTGAACAGTAAAATTCAAGCGGGCCTTTCAAGCGTAACATTCGCCCGATTTTTTAACGAGAAGGACACACACTTTGGACAGTCATAGTCGATACCGAATATCGCTTTAGACTCTCGCCTCTTATCAGCGAGAGTTCGCTGGTAATCAATTTACCTTTCTTCGGCATCTTTTATCGAACGAAACCCATTTTTAAAACATACAAAAATTTAACCGCACTTTTCTCTAGTGCCAATTTCGTTTGATCTTTTTTTGTTCACAGTTGGATCTTCATAATCCCAAAAGGAGTATGACCAATGATTAACGCTTTTGCCATTAACGATTCCCGCTTGCTTCGTATTGATGACGAACCAGCCGAGCTCAGCTCTGCCATTTGGTTAGATTTGCTGGAGCCGACAGGGGAAGAACGTGAAATGTTGCAAGAAGGCTTAGGACAAAGTCTCGCCTCATTCCTCGAATTGGAAGATATCGAAGCGTCCGCACGTTTCTTTGAAGACGAAGACGGCTTGCACTTGCACTCATTCTTTTATTGTGAAGATGAAGAAAACTACGCCGACCTCGCAAGCGTAGCATTTACTATTCGTGATGGGCGCTTATTTACCTTGCGTGATCGTGAGTTACCGGCATTCCGTTTATATCGTATGCGTTCTCGTAGCCAGCGCTTATTCGAATGTAATGCGTATGAAGTCTTACTCGACTTATTTGAAACCAAAATTGAGCAATTAGCGGATGTTATCGAAAACGTTTATGCGGATTTAGAAAAATTAAGTCGTGTAATTCTAAACGGTACGCAAGATGAAGCTTTCGATGAAGCCTTAAATACCCTAACCGAACAAGAAGATACCAGTTCTAAAGTGCGTCTGTGTTTGATGGATACACAACGTGCATTGGGTTTCTTAGTACGTAAAACACGTTTACCGGCTAATCAGTTAGAACAAGCTCGTGAAATCTTACGAGATATCGAATCCTTACAACCGCATAATGAGTCTTTATTCCAAAAAGTAAACTTTTTAATGCAGGCGGCAATGGGTTATATTAATATCGAGCAGAATAAAATCATGAAATTCTTCTCGGTGGTCTCTGTGATGTTCCTACCGGCAACGCTTGTGGCATCCACTTACGGGATGAACTTTGAATTTATGCCGGAGCTTCATTTTAAATATGGCTACCCAATGGCTATTGGCTTAATGATTGGTGCGGCGCTTACGCCTTATATCTATTTCAAACGGAAAGGTTGGTTATAATGGAAATTTCCCAAACAGCGTTATTTTTAGGATCGATTATCGATCTGTATTGTTTAGTGTTAATTTTACGCGTATGGCTACCATTAGCGAATGTGGATTACTACAATCCTATTTCTCAATTTACACTGAAATTTACCCAACCGGTTATTGCCCCATTGCGTAAAGTTTTTCCTATGGTGAAAAAAGTGGAAACCGCTGCACTGGTTTTAGTCTTCTTGCTTTGCGGATTAAAATCGATTCTCTTTGGCGGATTAAATCTCAGTTTCTTCTTACTATTGGGCATACTAGGACTGATCAAAAATATCGGTGTGGCTATTTTCTATGTATTAATCGCCGGTGCAATTTTAAGTTGGTTTAATCGTGGCAATAATCCTGCATTCTATGCATTATATCAACTTACCGAACCCTTGTTGAAACCAATTAAACGCATTTTACCAACTGTGGGCGTGATTGATTTTTCACCGATGGTTATCGCCATTGTTCTATTATTTTTGAATAATCTCTTTTACGACTACTTCCAGGTTTTATGGGCAATCGCCGCTTAAAGTGCGGTCAAAAATAACATTATTTTTTCGGGCTGGATTTTCCAGCCCTTACTGCAAATGTGGTGAGTAAATTTAGTTATGTCAGTAATCGAACAAACACCTGAAGGGCTACGTCTTAAAATTATTCTGCAACCCAAAGCCAGTAAAGATCAAATTGTGGGATTGCATGATGATGAACTCAAGATCACGATCACGGCTCCACCTGTTGATGGTCAAGCAAATGCTCACTTGCTGAAATTTTTGAGTAAAACATTCAAAGTGCCTAAGAGCTCAATAGTTCTTGAAAAAGGTGAATTAAACCGACATAAACAAGTTTGGATTCCTTCGCCTAAATTAATTCCATCTGAAATTCAAAATCTCTTATAAAATCAGCAAAAAAATCACCGCACTTTCTACCAATTTTCCCTGTTTTACGCTATCCTATACCACATTTTACAAATCAAAACATGCCGCAAAGTGCGGTCAAAATTTAAGGTGATTTTCTATGCAACAACATTACCGTCCCGATTTGATTGAACCCGCTGTTCAACAATATTGGGCTGAAAATAAAGTCTTCAAAGCAATCAAAGATACCTCTAAAGAGAAATACTACTGCCTTTCTATGTTCCCTTACCCATCTGGTCGTTTACACATGGGCCACGTGCGTAACTACACTATCGGTGATGTGGTTTCTCGTTATCAACGTATGAACGGCAAAAACGTATTACAACCAATTGGTTGGGATGCATTTGGTTTGCCGGCTGAAGGGGCTGCAATTAAAAATAAAACTGCACCCGCAAAATGGACTTACGAAAATATCGAATACATGAAAAACCAGCTCAAAATGTTGGGCTTTGGTTATGACTGGGATCGCGAAATTGCGACCTGCCGTCCAGAATACTACAAATGGGAACAATGGTTCTTCACTGAGCTTTATAAAAAAGGCTTAGTGTACAAAAAAAACTCAACCGTAAACTGGTGTCCGAACGATGTAACTGTGTTGGCGAACGAACAGGTGCACGACGGTTGCTGCTGGCGTTGTGATACTCCAGTAGAACAAAAAGAAATCCCACAATGGTTTATTAAAATCACTGATTATGCAGAACAATTATTAGGTGGATTAGATCAACTTCCACAATGGCCAGACATGGTAAAAACCATGCAACGCAACTGGATCGGTCGTTCTGAAGGGGTGGAAATTACTTTTGACGTAGCAGATACTGCAGAAAAAGTTGCAGTTTATACGACCCGTCCAGATACCTTCTATGGTGTAAGTTATTTAGGTATTGCCGCAGCGCATCCATTAGCGGACTTAGCGGCAGAAAAGAATCCTGAATTAGCCGAATTCATCCGTGAAGCGAAAAATGCCAAAGTGGCGGAAGCAGACCTTGCCACTATGGAGAAAAAAGGAATGGCAACCGGCTTATTCGCCATTCATCCATTAACCAGTGAAAAATTACCGATTTGGGTCGCTAACTTTGTATTAATGCATTACGGTACTGGCGCAGTAATGGCGGTTCCTGCACATTTCCCGTCAACGTTATTGGGGTGCACCAATTCCAATGCTGACCTTGCCAAACGGTGAAACCGTACCGGCACCAATCGAAGATTTACCGATTATTCTGCCAGAAGATGTGGTCATGGACGGCGTGAAAAGCCCAATTAAAGCAGACCCAAACTGGGCGAAAACCACTTTCAACGGTGAACCTGCGTTAAAAGAAACCGATACCTTTGATACCTTTATGGAATCTTCTTGGTATTACGCACGCTACACCTCACCAAGCTATGCTGAAAGCATGTTGGATAAAGATGAAGCTAACTACTGGTTACCGGTGGATCAATATATCGGCGGTATTGAGCACGCGACAATGCACTTACTCTACTTCCGTTTCTTCCACAAACTATTGCGTGATGCAGGTTTCGTAACGAGCGACGAGCCAGCACAAAAATTATTATGCCAAGGCATGGTATTAGCTGATGCGTTCTACTACACTAGCCCGACCAACGAGCGTATTTGGGTAAGCCCAACGCAAGTGACCCTTGAGCGTGATGAAAAAGGTCGTATTATCAAAGCCACTGATCCGGAAGGCCGTGAATTGGTGCATACCGGTATGACCAAAATGTCGAAATCCAAAAACAACGGTATCGACCCACAAGAGATGGTGGAAAAATACGGTGCAGATACCGTGCGTCTCTTCATGATGTTCGCTTCTCCTGCAGAAATGACGCTTGAATGGCAAGAATCTGGTGTTGAAGGCGCGAAACGTTTCTTAGGTCGTGTATGGAATTTAGTGTATGAATACAGCCAAAATCCTGCAAAAACCGCTTTAGATGTGACCGCACTTTCTGCAGACCAAAAAGCTCTTCGTCGTGATGTGCATAAAACGATCGCGAAAGTGAGTGATGACATTGGTCGTCGTCAGACTTTCAATACGGCTATCGCGGCAGTGATGGAGTTAATGAATAAATTAACTCGTGCGCCATTAGAAAGCGAACAAGATCGTGCGGTTATGGCAGAAGCATTAAGCGCAGTCGTGCGTATGCTTTACCCAATCACACCACATATCTGCTTTGAGTTATGGAAAGCTTTAGGCAACGAAAGCAACATCGACCATGCAGAATGGGTGAAAGCTGATGAAGCAGCGATGGTAGAAGATGAAAAACTTATCGTGGTTCAAGTGAACGGTAAAGTACGCGGTAAAGTCACCGTTGCTGCTGATGCGGATGAAGAAACCGTGAAAACTGTTGCATTTGCAGATGAAAATGTGAAGAAATTTACTGACAATACACAAATCGTGAAAGTGATTTATGTACCAGGTAAGTTATTAAATGTGGTGGTTAAACCGCAATAATCCATAAAATAACCGCATTTTATTCCAAGCGTTGCATAAACGACTCTTAAACAAAATAAAGTGCGGTGAATTTTACAGGTAATTTTTATGATGAAATCAATCAAAACGATCTGCTTAGTTGGGGCAACAGCCTTTTTAACTGCTTGTGGTTGGCACTTCGATAATGGTGCGGCTGTTCCTGCAGAATTAAAAACAATGGCCCTTGAAAGCGGTGACCCATACAGTGAAATGTCAATGGCAATGCGTAAGCAACTGCTTAGCAACAACGTAAACCTTGTTCCTGCAAAACAAGGTGTGCCAGTGTTGCGTTTAAATAAACAGACTTCAAGCGATAAAGTGGCGTCAGTCTTTAAACAAGGCCGTGAAGCAGAAAAAGTATTGACCCTTGATGTTGAAGCAAGTGTACGTTTAGCAAACGGAGAAACCTATCCAATCTCTGCAAAAATCAACCGCACTTTCTTTGATAACTCACGTGCTGCATTAGCAAAATCAGCTGAACGCGATGTAATTTGGAATGATATGCGCGAACAAGCGGCTCGCCAATTAATTAATAAAATGGCTGCCTTGCAACATCAAGTTCAAGGAAAATAATGAACCGCATTTTTCCTGAGCAACTGGCCTCTAACCTGAACAGCCATTTAGCGAAAGTCTATTTTTTGGTTGGGACAGATCCCCTGTTGCTCAGTGAAAGTGAAGATCTCATTCATCAAGCAGCCCTTCTTCAAGGTTTTGATGAAAAAAATCAAATCACCATAGATACTAATACTGACTGGCCTGCATTAATTGAGGCCAGCCAATCTATGGGGCTCTTCTTTAATAAGCAAATTTTCATTCTCACTTTACCCGAAAATTTAACCGCACTTTTGCAGAAAAACCTTCAGCAATTTATTAATGGATTAAATGAAGATAGCTTACTTGTCCTCACCTTGCCTAAATTGTCTAAAGCAGCCGAAAAACAAGAGTGGTTTATTCAGGCAAATCAACTAGATCCGCAAGCTGTTATTGTTAACTGCCAAACACCGAATTCAGAACAACTTTCTCGTTGGGTGAAGCATCGTACAAAAAACATGGGGTTATCAGCGGATGAGGAAGCCGTTCAACTACTTTGTTACAGCTATGAAAATAATCTCCTGGCATTGAAACAAGCATTACAGCTTTTAGATTTGCTTTATCCTGATCACAAACTCACGTATAACCGCGTTAAATCAGTGGTAGAGCAATCTTCTGTCTTTACCCCTTTCCAATGGATTGATGCTTTGTTGTCAGGCAAGGCAAATCGCTCAAAGCGAATTTTGCGAGGTTTACAAGCTGAAGATATGCAGCCAGTTATTTTATTGCGTACTTTACAGCGTGAACTGCTCACGTTGTTAGAATTAACAAAACCACAGCTGCGTAATCCCTCTCTTAACACGAGTTTGCCAACACAGACACTCAAAGCGGATTTTGACCGTCTCAAAATTTGGCAGAATCGTCGTCATCTTTATATGGCAGCGATACAACGACTCACCTATCAAAAGCTCTTTGAAATATTGCAAGAATTGGCAGATATTGAGCGCACAACCAAGCAAGAATACGGTCAAGACGTGTGGGTAAAATTGGCAGACTTATCGGTTAAATTCTGCTTATAAAAAATCTCGGCGTTAACCGAGATTTTTTATTATTGCGCAATTTTTAAATCTTGATACAGATAATTTCGATAGCTATTCACTAAATCCATACCCTCTGCATCTTCGAGCTTACCTTGGCTTAGCTGACGCATAGCGATATTCGCTCGCATAAAGTCATCTTTCGGTGATAAACCTGCCACATCAAG
>JAGZXE010000118.1:0-3930 GCA_018378615.1 Parahaemophilus parainfluenzae | reverse complement strand
CGTGATTTAAAAGCAGGTAAACTTACTGAAACTGAAGCGCAAGAATTAGTTGACCACTTAGTCATGAAACTTCGTATGGTTCGTTTCTTACGTACACCTGAATACGATCAATTATTCTCAGGTGACCCAATGTGGGCAACTGAAACCATCGCAGGTATGGGTTTAGATGGCCGTACATTAGTAACCAAAAATACATTCCGTATTTTACACACCCTTTACAACATGGGGACTTCTCCAGAGCCAAACTTAACAATTCTTTGGTCTGAACAATTACCTGAAAACTTCAAACGTTTCTGTGCAAAAGTATCGATTGATACCTCATCAGTTCAATACGAAAACGATGATTTAATGCGTCCAGACTTTAACAATGATGACTACGCAATCGCATGTTGTGTATCACCAATGGTTGTTGGTAAACAAATGCAATTCTTCGGTGCGCGTGCAAACTTAGCAAAAACATTGTTATACGCAATCAACGGCGGTATCGATGAAAAATTAGGTATGCAGGTTGGTCCGAAAACTGCACCAATCACTGATGAAGTGTTAGATTTCGACACAGTCATGACTCGTATGGATAGCTTTATGGATTGGTTGGCAAAACAATATGTGACTGCCTTAAATATCATCCACTATATGCATGATAAATATTCATACGAAGCAGCATTAATGGCATTACATGATCGTGATGTATACCGTACCATGGCTTGTGGTATCGCAGGTCTTTCTGTTGCAGCCGACTCACTTTCAGCAATTAAATATGCGAAAGTTAAACCAGTTCGTGGCGACATCAAAGATAAAGATGGCAATGTTGTAGCAAGCAACGTAGCGATCGACTTTGAAATCGAAGGTGAATATCCACAATATGGTAACAACGACAACCGTGTTGATGACATCGCTTGTGATTTAGTTGAACGTTTCATGAAGAAAATTCAAAAACTTAAAACTTACCGCAATGCTGTGCCTACACAATCTGTATTAACCATTACTTCTAACGTAGTTTATGGTAAGAAAACAGGTAACACCCCAGATGGTCGTCGCGCAGGTGCACCATTTGGACCAGGTGCTAACCCAATGCACGGTCGTGACCAAAAAGGTGCGGTAGCATCATTAACTTCTGTAGCTAAACTTCCATTTGCTTACGCGAAAGATGGTATTTCTTATACCTTCTCAATCGTACCAAATGCGTTAGGTAAAGATCCAGAAGCACAACGTCGCAACCTTGCGGGCTTAATGGATGGTTACTTCCACCACGAAGCAGCAGTAGAAGGTGGTCAACACTTAAATGTGAACGTGTTAAACCGTGAAATGTTATTAGATGCAATGGAAAATCCGGACAAATATCCGCAATTAACAATTCGTGTATCTGGTTACGCAGTCCGTTTCAACTCTTTAACTAAAGAGCAACAACAAGACGTCGTCACTCGTACATTCACAGAATCGTTCTAAAACACGATAAAATTTAACCGCACTTTAGCGGGAACATAAAAATTATGAGCCTGATTTTAAGTCAGGCTCATTTTTTATAGATGATATTTTTGGTAAAATTTAGCTAGATTTATTTTTTTGGAAATTTATGTATGTCTGTTCTAGGAAGAATTCACTCCTTTGAATCCTGTGGAACCGTGGATGGTCCCGGCATTCGTTTTATTTTATTTATGCAAGGCTGTTTAATGCGTTGCAAATATTGCCACAACCGTGATACTTGGGATCTTGATGGTGGTCGCGAAATCAGTGTGGAAGAACTCATGAAAGAAGTCGTGAGCTATCGCCATTTTATGAATGCAACCGGTGGAGGTGTAACAGCATCAGGTGGTGAGGCCATTCTTCAAGCTGAGTTTGTACGAGATTGGTTCCGAGCTTGTAAAGCAGAAGGCATTAATACTTGTTTAGATACTAATGGGTTTGTACGTCATTATGATCACATTATTGATGAACTAATCGATGTAACCGATCTCGTTTTGCTTGATTTAAAAGAACTGAACGATCAAGTGCACCAAAACCTGATTGGTGTACCAAATAAACGGACGCTTGAGTTTGCGAAATATCTGCAAAAACGTAATCAGCGAACCTGGATTCGTTATGTAGTGGTTCCTGGCTATACCGATAACGATCATGATGTTCATCTGCTCGGACAGTTTATTGAAGGTATGACCAATATTGAAAAAGTCGAACTTCTCCCTTATCATCGATTAGGCGCTCATAAATGGAAAACCCTTGGCTTTGAATATGAGCTCGCAGATGTTTTACCACCGACGAAAGAATCACTTGAGCATATTAAAACAATCCTTGAAGGATATGGACATACGGTAAAATATTAAGCTAAGGTGTAAAAAGATTAACAGCAGGCTTTAGAAAGCTTTAAGGAGGAAAAATGAAAAAATTAGCATTAACGTTTTTAGGTGTAGCCCTTTTAGCAGGCTGTTCAGCTGTTCAATCGCCAGTTACACAAGAAGAGGTGACATTAACGCCCCCTTCAAAAGATAGAGTAGGGTATGTTCGATTAGTAAAAGATAAAAATTACTACATTGATACCGATTCAATTTGGGTCGATAACCAAGATTTAAATCAAGTACATTTTGATGCGGTAGTGAATTTGGATAAAGGCTTATATGTGTATCCAAATGAGAAAAGACGTTATGCACGTTCTGTTCGCCAATATAAAATCTTAAACTGTAAGAACTACCATTTAACTCAAGTTCGTACCGATTTTTATGATGATTTCTGGGGCGAAGGTTTACGTGCGGCACCGAAAAAACAAGATAAATACACAATCAGCTTGAAGCCTAATACAACGCTCTATGCGGCTGCGCAAATCATTTGTGTGAATTCAGATAGAAAGCCTTCTTTAGAATTAGAAGGCTCAAAAGCGAAATAATCAATTAAAGTGCGGTTAGAAATAACCGCATTTTTTATCTCTATGAAACTAATGAGCAGGCAATAAAAAACGGTCAATATTTATCAAATATTGACCGCTCTTTTTATCTCTCAATGAAAGATTATTTCACACGAGAAACGTATTCGCCTGAACGAGTATCGACTTTAATTACTTCACCGATTTGAACGAAAAGAGGTACTTTCACCACTGCACCAGTACTTAATGTTGCTGGTTTACCGCCTGTACCCGCAGTATCACCTTTAAGACCAGGGTCAGTATCGATGATTTCTAATTCTACGAAATTTGGTGGAGTGACAGTAATTGGCGCACCGTTCCATAAAGTCACGATACAATCTGCTTGGTCTAATAACCATTTTTCTGCATCACCTACTGCTTTTGCATCAGCAGAGTATTGTTCGAATGTTTCTGGGTGCATGAAGTACCAGAATGCATCATCTTTGTATGAATAAGTGAGGTTTTGTTTGAAAGTGCGTATTTTAACCCGAAATATTGCGATTAGAGAAGAACAAAATTGGTTAGAAACCCTAAAAAATGCGATTTCTGATCCGAAAATCTTGTTAAAAACCTTAAATTTGCCTGTTGAGGATTTTGCCGAGGATATCGCTGCCCGTAAACTTTTTGCTATGCGAGTGCCTTTACCTTTTGTTGAAAAAATGGAAAAAGGGAATCCTAAAGATCCACTTTTTTTGCAGGTAATGACGGTCCAGCAAGAATTTATTGAAGCGGAAGGCTTTAGCCAAGATCCTTTAGATGAGCAGCAAAAAAATGCCGTGCCTAATATTCTGCATAAATATCAAAATCGCTTGCTATTCATGGCAAAAGGAGGCTGTGCGGTTAACTGTCGCTATTGTTTCCGTCGCCATTTTCCTTATGATCAAAACCCAGGCAATAAAACGAGTTGGCAACAAGCAATAGACTATATTGCGGCCTATCCTGAAATTGAAGAAGTGATTTTTTCGGGTGGCGATCCGATGATGGCAAAGGATAGTGAATGGGCATGGCTATTAGAACGCCTTGAAAAAATACCGCACTTA
>JAGZXE010000117.1:0-6519 GCA_018378615.1 Parahaemophilus parainfluenzae | reverse complement strand
TTGAAACACAACGTGAAAAAATTACGCGCAGGTATTTCAAGTGCCATTGCATTAACACAAGTACCTCAAGCTATTACCTCTGGGGAAAGCGTGCTTGGTGTAGGTGCAGGAACTTTCCGTAATGAAAGTGCACTAGCAGTCGGTTATTCTCGTGCATCTGATAATGGTAAACTGCTATTTAAAGTAGGCGGTACTGCAAGTAGCCGTGGTGATTTTGGTGCGGGTGCAGGTGTTGGGATACGTTGGCGCTAACTAAATACTCGTATAAGTCAAGTTTTTTGAGCTAGAACATAAAAAATCCTTTTCCTTTTAGCTAAAATATAAACTTATCTCTTTTCTATCGTCGTATTTTTATGCAAATCAAATTACTCTTTTCTAAAAATGTGTTTCTGGCTGTAAAACCATTTAGCGCATTGAAAGAATCCTTCCGTGAAGGTTACGGAAAACAAAAATTGATTAAAGATATTATCGCGGGTCTGACTGTGGGAGTTATTGCGATTCCGCTCTCCATGGCCTTAGCCATTGCCAGCGGTGTTCCACCACAACACGGTCTTTATACTGCTATCGTGGCTGGTATCGTGATTGCGTTAACTGGTGGATCTCGTTTTAATATTTCAGGACCAACCGCCGCATTTGTCGTGATTTTATATCCCGTTACCCAACAATTTGGGCTCAGTGGTTTGCTTATGGCGACGCTACTTTCGGGGATTATTTTAGTCATTATGGCATTGTCTCGATTGGGACGACTAATTGAGTATATTCCTCTCCCCGTTACACTTGGCTTTACTTGCGGAATTGGGATCACCATCGGCACTCTGCAAATCAAAGATTTCTTAGGTTTAGAGATTGCTCAGATGCCACCTCACTATATTGAAAAAGTGCAAGCTATTTTGACCGCACTTCCGACGATTAACTGGGCAGACACCGCTGTCGGTGTGGTCACCTTATTTGTCCTCACCCAATGGCATAAGCTTCGTTTACCCGTGCCAGGTCATTTACCAGCGGTCATTATTGGAACACTCATGGCATTAGCCTTAGGACAATTTGGTTTCTCAGTATTAGGCGCGATTGAATCGCTACTTTGTGCGGTCATCTTAGATAATATGACGGATACCAAACATCATTCCAATAATGAATTACTCGCCCAAGGTTTAGGTAATATTATTTCACCATTCTTAGGCGGCATTACGGCAACTGCAGCAATTGTACGTTCTGCAGCCAACGTTAAATCTGGAGCAGTATCACCAATAGCCAGTGTAATTCATGCACTCTTAGTTTTATTCTCGCTATTATTCTTTGCCAATGCCCTGTCTTATTTGCCACTCTCTTCTATGGCTGCATTGCTATTAATGGTAGCTTGGCATATGGCAAATGTACCTGAAATTATTCGTTTGGCGCGTCGCTCCACAAAAAACGAAATTGCGGTGTTGTTCACTTGCTTAATTCTCACTGTGTTATTTGATATGGTAATTGCCATCTCTGTCGGCGTATTATTAGCGAGCCTCTTATTTATCCGCACCATTGCAGAAATGACAAAAACGATTGAACAATCCGTGCCAGAAGATCTGGATGATGTGTTAGCTTATCGTATCAGCGGTCCATTGTTCTTTGCAGCGGCAGATAAACTCTTTGCGGATTTACACGATAAAACCGTACATACGGATCACGAGATCAAACATATCGTGTTGCAATGCGATGCCGTGACTGTGCTGGATACCGGCGGTATTCATGCACTTACTCATTTTGTACAGCATATGTTGCCACATCAACAAATCTACTTGTGCAATATGCAATTCCAACCACTCAGAATGTTAGTAAAATCTAACTCTGTGCCTGAATTGCAAAAAATTAACTATGGTACAGATTTACAAGATGTGTTTAATAAAATTCGTGAGTTTGAACAAGCAAATCCATAAAACACTAAAAAGCGTGCTAAAATAAGCACGCTTTTTTATCAATAAAAATAAAGGAATTCAGAATGCGTCCAAATAATCGTGAAAATCATCATCCTCGTCCAATTAAAATCACCCGCAATTACACTAAACATGCTGAAGGCTCAGTATTAGTGGAATTTGGTGATACTAAAGTTTTATGTACGGCGAGTGTCGATGAAAGCGTACCGCGTTTCTTAAAAGGACAGAATCAAGGTTGGGTGACAGCAGAATATGGCATGTTACCTCGCTCTACACACAGCCGTATGCAACGTGAAGCGGCAAAAGGCAAACAAGGTGGACGCACCATGGAAATTCAACGTTTAATCGCACGTTCATTGCGTGCCATGGTTGACTTAGAAGTCCTTGGCGAACGCTCGATTACCTTAGACTGCGATGTGATTCAAGCGGATGGCGGTACAAGAACCGCTTCTATCACCGGTGCAGCGGTGGCTTTATGTGATGCTATCAACGGTTTGATCGCTAACGGTACATTAAAAACCAATCCAATCAAAGGTCTAGTTGCTGCAATTTCGGTTGGAATTGTTGAAGGTGAAGCCGTGTGTGATTTGGAATATGTAGAAGATTCAGCCGCTGAAACAGATATGAACGTTGTCATGATGGAAGATGGCCGTATGATTGAAGTACAAGGTACCGCAGAAGGCGAACCATTCAGCCACGAAGAATTACTCACCTTATTAGGCTTAGCAAAACAAGGCTGCGAACAAATCTTCGCTGCACAACGTGAAGCATTAGGTTTATAGGAACAAAAAATGGAAAGCTATAAAATCGAATTTATTAAATTCGCCTTGAGCCGTAACGTGCTTAGATTTGGTGAATTTGCACTAAAATCAGGTCGAAAAAGCCCTTATTTTTTTAACGCAGGATTATTTAGCACAGGTGCAGATCTTGCTCGTTTAGGTGAATTCTATGCGAAGGCAATTCAATCAAGTGCGGTCGATTTTGATGTCATTTTTGGTCCTGCCTACAAAGGTATTCCGATTGCGACGAGCGTTTCCATTGCACTATTCAATCAATTTAACCGTGACACACCTGTTTGCTTTAACCGCAAAGAAGCCAAAGATCATGGTGAAGGCGGTAATTTGATCGGTAGCCCATTAACAGGCAATGTGTTGTTAGTCGATGATGTCATTACAGCTGGCACAGCCATTCGTGAATCCATGGCGCTCCTTGAAGCCAATAACGCGAAATTAGCCGCTGTCTTTATTGCATTAAATCGTCAGGAAAAAGGCAAAGGGGAACTTTCTGCCATCCAAGAAGTGGAACGCGACTATCAATGCCAAGTGCTTTCCATTATTGATTTGGATGATTTAATGCAATTCATTGAAAAAGAACCCGATTATCAGCAATATTTACCTGCAATGCGGGCTTATCGTGAAAGTTATGGTGTGTAATTCATCACTTGAAAAATAAGAATAAAGCCATATTAATGTAAGGGCAGACATTTGCGTCTGCCCATTATTGTCAAAAGACCTTTTGACCGCACTTTAGGGGAAGAGAATGTATTTTTTTGGAAAGATTATCGGCGTTTTTCTCGGTTTTAAATGGGGGGGCTTTTTCGGCGCTATCGCTGGACTAATTTTAGGCTCTATCGCAGATAAAAAACTCTATGAGCTTGGTTCGGTTAACTCTAGCTTTTTTAAGAAAAAAACAACCCGACAAGCGCTCTTTATGCAAACTACCTTTGCGGTACTTGGACATTTAAGTAAATCCAAAGGTCGTGTGACGGAAGAAGATATTCAACTGGCTAATCAGTTGATGAATCAGATGCAATTAGATGAGAGCCATCGCAAACTCGCTCAAGAGGCCTTTCGTCGCGGTAAAGAAGCCGATTTCCCTTTACGCCAGGTGATTCGTGAATTCCGCATTGGATGTGGACAACGTGCTGACTTACTGAGAATGTTCTTACACGTGCAAGTGCAGGCTGCCTTTGCTGATTCTCAATTACATGAGTCGGAAAAAGAAGTGCTTTATGTGGTAGCCGAAGAGCTTGGTCTTTCCCGTATGCAGTTTGAGCAAATGCTGGCAATGGAAATTGCAGCTCGCCAATTTACCCAAGGTGGATTCTATCGCCAATACCAACAAGGCGGTTATCAACAGCAAGGTGGCTACCAATACCAACAAGGCGGATACCAACAATCTTCAGGCCCAACACTAAGCGATGCTTATAAAGTATTAGGTGTGAGTGAAAGCGATGATCGCAATGCCGTAAAACGTGCATATCGTCGTTTAATGAATGAACATCATCCGGATAAATTAGTTGCGAAAGGCTTACCGCCAGAAATGATGGAAATGGCTAAAGAAAAAGCGCAACAAATCCAAGCCGCTTACGATTTAATTTGTAAAGCAAAAGGCTGGAAATAGTGCGCGTTATCCTCGCCCCTATGCAAGGGGTGCTTGATCCTTTCGTTCGCCAGCTTTTAACCGAAGTGAATGAATACGATCTCTGCATCACCGAATTTGTTCGCGTGGTGGATCAACTCTTACCCGAAAAAGCACTTCTCAAACAACCTGAATTAATTTATCAAGCGACTCTAGCCTTGCGAAAAACCGTACCTAGTCATTTACCTGTCAGTGTGAAAGTAAGATTAGGTTGGGATTGTACTTCACAAGCGTTTGAAATTGCCGATGCCGTACAACAAGGCGGTGCGACTGAAATCACTATTCACGGTCGAACCAAAGCCGATGGGTATCGTGCCGATCGCATCAATTGGGAAAAAATCGGTGAAATGAGATCTCGCTTGACGATCCCTGTAATTGCTAATGGTGAAATTTGGCGGTGGGAAGATGGTCAAGCATGTTTGAAAGCGACAGGTTGCGAAGATCTAATGGTCGGGCGTGGGGCATTAAATATCCCAAACTTAAGCCTTGTACTCAAACAAAATTGCAAAAAAATGCCTTGGGTGGATATTCAAAAAATCTTGCAAAAATATGCGAAAATGGAAAATTTCCATGATTCCGGTTTTTATCATGTTGCCCGAATCAAACAATGGCTACGCTATCTCAATAAAGAATATCCTGAAGCGGACATCGTTTTTGAGCGAATTAAAACCAGCAAAACAGCAGAAGATCTGAGAGAACGACTCTGTCAGTGCTAAAAAAGTGCGGTCAGAATAGACGGCTTTTTAGTATTATCCCCACTCGTACGATGAGTGCTTACACTCAAACAAAACTTGACCAAAATCAAAAAGTTATCATACAGAACCAGTAGAATCGATGAGGCATATACCACAAAAAAGGAGAGGTGCCTTATGAAGACTCGTCTATTGCTTTCTAGCTTACTCATCGCATTAAGCGCAACATCATTTGCCCAAACGCATAAAGCGCATTGGTCTTATAATGGGAAAGAAAGCCCTGAACATTGGGGTGATTTGCTCACCGAATATCAAACCTGTAAGCTAGGGAAAGTTCAGTCGCCTGTTAATCTTGAAGCTGATAACGGCATGAAAGTGGCAAATAAACCACTTAAGATGAATTACTTCCCTGCGGAGTATCAAGTAGAAAACAATGGACATACCGTGCAAGTCAGTGTTGCACAAGAAAATGCACCATTTATTACGCTCAACGATAAACCATTTTATTTAAAACAATTTCACTTTCACACACCAAGTGAGCATACCTTTAAACGTCAACATTATCCTTTAGAAATTCATTTTGTCCATCAAAGTGAAGATAAAGCTTTGGCAGTTGTTGCCGTAATGGTAAATGAAGGTGAGGCTAATCCGGCATTAGCACCAGTAGTAGAGAAAAAACTTACGGTTGGACAAAAAGAAAAATTGGCTCAACCGATTGATATTCAAGCGCTAATGCCAAAAGAGATGGCACGCTTCCGCTTAAATGGATCGCTCACAACTCCACCTTGTAGTGAAAACGTGGCTTGGACCATTTTTAAAGCACCAATTCAAGCAAGCAAGCCACAAATTGCCGCAATAGAAGAAATGGAAGGGAAAAACAACCGCCCAACGCAACCATTAAATCAACGTGATGTGGAAGTTGAACAATAAACAAAAAATGCGTGGATAGTCTCCACGCATTTTTTTATTCGATTAGAAGAGCTTAAAGGTGAATGTTACCATCATAAATATGAGTCGCATCGCCAGTCATATAAAGCGGTGAGCCTACGCCTTCCCATTCAATAAGTAAGCTACCACCTGGTAGATCAACTTGCACTTTGTTATCAAGTAAACCTTGCATAATCCCTACAGCCGCTGCCGCACAAGCGCCACTGCCACAAGCTTGCGTTTCACCTGCACCTCGTTCATATACACGCAACTTAATGTGGTTACGATTGACGACTTGCATAAATCCAGCGTTTACCCTTTCCGGAAAACGTTCGTGATTCTCTAATAATGGACCTAATTCTGCTACATTGGCCGTTTCAATATCGTCCACTTGAACAACACAATGCGGATTACCCATTGATACTGCACCACAAAGCACCGTTTGAACATCGGTACGTAGAATATAATTTTTTTCAAATTTATTGGCAGTAAAAGGAATTTTATTGGGTTCCCAAATCGGCTCGCCCATATTGACGCGAATTTGCCCATCTTCTTTTACCGTTAAA
>JAGZXE010000001.1:0-33761 GCA_018378615.1 Parahaemophilus parainfluenzae | reverse complement strand
CTTCGTCGTAACCCGAAATATGTCAGTATTTTGGCACCATTCGTCACTTGTTTCTTAACTATTTTATGTGGTACAGGACACGTGGTTTATACCATGTTACCAATCATCTATGATATCGCGATCAAAAATGATATTCGTCCTGAACGTCCAATGGCGGCAAGTTCAATTGCTTCTCAAATGGGTATCATTGCATCACCTGTTTCTGTGGCTGTAGTAACTTTAACCACATTCTTAGTGAATGCTAAAACCCCATTAGCAGGTTTTGATGGTTATTTAGATTTATTAAAAATTACCGTGCCTTCAACCCTTTGCGGTGTATTGGCTATCGGTATTTTCAGTTGGTTCCGCGGTAAAGATTTAGATAAAGACCCAGAATTCCAAGAGAAATTAAAAGATCCAGAATTCAAAAAATATGTTTATGGTGATAGCACATCATTATTAGACAAAAAATTACCACAATCTAGCTGGAATGCGATGTGGATCTTCTTTGGTGCAATTTTAGTGGTAGCGGTATTAGGTTACTTTAAAGATTTACGCCCAGCTTTCGAAAAATCAGCACCGGCTCAAGTGGTTGAAATTGTTTCTGCCGATAAAGCAGTGAAATCTTTCAATGTAAAAGACGGTAAAATTGTTGCATTAGCGAAAGACGGTACATTAGTACTTGATGTTAAAGACAGCAAAGCGAAAGCACAAACAGCCTATAATAACGTTGCAATTTATAACGATAAAGGTGAAGTCGCTCAAACAATTACCGCTCAAGATAACAATGTTGTCATCACTGCGGGTGATAAAACTGAAACTATCGATAACGCTGCAATCGTATTAAAAGACACCGCGAAGAAAAAAGTGAATTTAAGTATGGTTCACGTTATTCAAATCTTCATGTTATTAGCGGGTGCATTAATTGTTATCTTTACGAAAACTGATGCAGGCAAAATCAGTAAAAATGAAATTTTCCGTTCAGGTATGATTGCATTAGTGGCTGTATTCGGGATTTCTTGGATGGCAGAAACCATGTTTACTGTTCACACACCAATGATGAAAGCAGCACTTGGTGATGTGGTAAAAGCACATCCTTGGACTTACGCCCTGATGTTGTTATTAATCTCTAAATTCGTAAACTCACAAGCAGCAGCATTAGTTGCATTCGTTCCACTTGCTTTAGGTATCGGTGTTGATCCAGCTGTTATCTTAGCCTTTGCTTCAGCTTGTTACGGTTACTACATTTTACCAACTTACCCGAGCGACCTTGCGGCAATCCAATTCGACCGTTCAGGTACAACCCACATCGGTAAGTTTGTAATTAACCACAGCTTTATTTTACCGGGCTTAATCGGTGTAATTACTTCATGTATCTTTGGTTACATTTTCACAAGCTTGTTTGGTTATCTATAATAACTAACAGATAAAAGAAAAGGCTATTCATTTGAATAGCCTTTTTTATTACGCTTCCCAGCGTTTAAAAATGAGCGAGGTATTAACGCCCCCAAAAGCAAAGTTATTATTCATAACATAGTTTGTTTGAATTTGTCGGCCATCACCTTGAATGTAATCTAATTTACCACAACGTTCATCAATATTGTCTAGGTTAATGGTTGGGGCAAACCAGCCATCACGCATCATTTCAATTGAGAACCATGACTCTAATGCACCACAAGCACCTAGGGTATGTCCTAAATAGCTTTTTTGTGAGCTAAGTGGTATTTTCCCAAATACGGCTTCCGTTGCGAGCGTTTCTGCAATATCGCCTTGCTCAGTGGCTGTACCATGGCCATTTACATAACCTACTTGATCTGGAGATAACTGTGCATCTTTTAATGCTAACTCCATGCAGCGTTGCATAGTATCTTTTTGTGGACGAGTTACATGAGCACCATCACTATTGGCACCATAGCCAACAATTTCTGCAATGATATTGGCACCACGAGAAAGCGCATGTTCCAGCTCTTCTAATACAAAAATACCTGCACCTTCACCAATCACTAATCCATCACGATCTTTATCATAAGGACGAGGTGTTTGTTTAGGGTGAGCATTGTTTCTACTTGCAGCATAAAGAGAGTCAAATACATAGACCTCAGATGGGCAAAACTCTTCTGCGCCGCCAGCAAGCATCATTGGGATTAAACCATGTTTAATTGATTCATAGGCATAACCAATACCTTGGCTGCCGGAAGAACAAGCACTAGACGTAGGAATGATTCGGCCGGTTAGACCAAAGAAAATGCCAATATTCGCTGCAGTGGTATGAGGCATCATTCGTACATAGGTATTGGCATTAAATCCATCAGATTTTCCGGTCATGAGAAGTTCTGCTGCATCTCTGACATCATTTGTTGAGCCAGTAGAAGAGCCACAGGCGACACCCATTATTCCTTCTTTTAAATAAGGTAAAATGATTCCATTCTCATCTAATAAATTGGCATTTGCTAAGGCGAGTTCAGCGGCTTCAACAGCAAATTGAGAGACACGGCCTAAACTGCGAAGTTGTTTTCTATTCCAATGGGCAGGAGGGGTGTAATCATGGATTTCTGCACCGAGATTTGCACCTAACTCAGGATAACGTTCAGCCCATTCAGTTTTCGCTTGAACTGCATTTTGTTTGCGTTGAAAGGCAGCTTTTGCTTCTTCCCATGTTTTTCCAAAGGCTGTGACCGCACCAATACCTGTAATGACAACTCGTTTCATTTTTTTATCTCAATTATTCATTATTAGACTAGTACAAACAATTTTGTACTGTAAATGTTTTAGCAAAGCCCGCCGTTTACAGCGATAACTTGGCGAGTAATATAAGCTGCTTTTTCGTCCATCAGAAAATCTACGGCATGCGCAACTTCTTCAGGGCTTCCCATTCTTGCCGCTGGAATCATTTTTAAAATTTCATCAATTGGGAGATTTTCATCCAAGATATCCGTATCGATGAGACCTGGAGCTACACAGTTTACCGTGATTTTGCGTTTAGCGAGTTCGACGGCGAGCGCTTTTGCCGCTCCGATAATACCAGCCTTAGATGCGCTATAGTTAACTTGGCCTCGGTTGCCAATTAGTCCAGATACAGATGTAATACAAACGATTCGACCTGCTTTACGGCGTCGGATCATTGGCATCATAATAGGATGGAGAACATTATAAAATCCATCTAAATTCGTGCGTAGAACAACATCCCAATCTTCATCAGTTAGAGCAGGGAATGCATTATCTCGTGTTAATCCGGCATTGAGCACAACGCCATAATAAGCACCATGAGATTCAACATCAGCAAGTAGTTTTTCAGCTGTTTCGTTTCGATGACTAACATCAAATTGTAATACGCGAGCTTGACGACCTAATTCTCGAATTGATTGTGCGACCTCTTCAGCTTCTTCGATGCGACTGCGGCAATGAACCACAATATCAAAACCTGATTGTGCAAGGCGTAAAGCAATGGCTTTGCCTATACCTCGGCTTGATCCTGTAACTAAAATGGTTTCACTCATTTTTTATTCCTGTGATACTTGTGGTCTGAAAACGTTTAATGCACCTTCCACTAAAGGTTGCTGATTAGAAAGATCGATTAACGTACAGTCAAAAACACCAAATCCTGTTGCGTCTTCAATAGAACGTTTAATTTGAATTTGTAATAAACTTCCCACTGAGATATCTTGGCGATGTAATGTCAGTTTTCTTGAGCCGATCCAATAGCCTAATCCAATAGGTTGACCCGCTTTTACACATTTACATCCCGCCCATGCTGCTACGCCTTGAGCTAAGATTTCAGCGCCCATATAAGTAGCCAATTTACCGTCTTTTAAGAGCAGGCAATCTGGTTTTACGGTCATCTCCGCAATCAAATAATCTTCGCCAAATTCAGTAATTTTATCTAGCATGACCATTTCCCCACTATGAGGGATTAATGGTGAGATATCAGTAATAGGACAGGTTAAATCAATCATTCACTTCCCCTAAAATAAGTACTGAATTATTCCCACCAAAAGCGAAAGAGCTACTTGCACCAATGCGTCTGTCGGATTTCCAATGACTCATGTGATCAGTAATGGCAATCGGTGGCATTTTTTCATCGGTTTGTTCATCCCATAATTGTGCAGGGAGTTTACCTGTTGGGTTAAAAGTGCGGTCAATCATCCCCCATAAAATAGCGGCCTCAATAGCACCCGCAGCACCCAGCGTGTGTCCTGTATAAGGTTTTGTTGTTGTGCAAGGGGTATCGTGACCAAAAATATGGTGAATGGCTAAGGCTTCCATCTGATCATTATGAATGGTGCCTGTGCCATGTAAATTAACCCAATTGATGGCTTCCGGTGCGAGTTTTGCCGAGTTTAATGCGTTTTGGAACGCTTTAATCGCACCTTCACCTTCAGGGTGTGGCGATGACATATGATAGGCATCACTGCTGGCGCCATAACCTAATAGCGCAACATTATGATCATCTAATTTTTCTTTACTCATCACGAATACAGCGGAACCTTCACCTAGATTGATACCTTGGCGATTGGCAGAAAAAGGATTAGTTTGTTCAGCAGATAAAACGGAGAGAGAGTTAAAACCAACTAAGGTTAATAGCGATAAAGTATCGACGCCGCCGCAAATTACCGCATCGCATAAATTCGCATTCAATAAGCGAGCTGCACTAATTAATGCTTTCGCACCTGATGTACAAGCAGTTGAAATGCCATAGATAAGATTGGTTAAGCCATATTGATGGGCAATAAAATCAGCCGGAGCAGAAAAATATTGTTGTTGTTGATTAAATTCAGCACCGGACCAATCTTCATGTTCTGCGGCATATTTAAATACAGGTAAATTTTCATCTACACCCGTGGTAGATGTGCCGATAACTACTGCAATACGGTGACGACCAAAACGTGAGATAGCTTGCTGAATCGTTGGTTCAATTTGTTCTAAGCTGTGCCAGAGTAATTGATTGTTTCGACTGTGATGTTTTTGGGGTAAATCAGCTGGAAATGCACGCAAGGGTGTGTTGACTTCACCCAGAGTATTATATTTACCCTGTAAGCCATTTTCTTGGAAATGCTTATTAGAAAAAGTCAGTGGCGAGTCACTACCTTCTAATAAAGTTTGAATATGTTGAGATAGACTATCGCCAATACTACTCAAAATGCCTGGTTGAGAAAGAAATAATTGCACAGAGATTCCTAATTGTTAAGTTCTTCAATTTGCCAACGACTGCCATCTGCTAGCTGAATAAAATATTGATTTGATTGTTTGCGAACGTTCCATAAAAAACGACCATTTTGCTGGTAAATCGCCGTGTTTTGTTGATGCGATACATCCACATTCATTAATATTAAGTGTTTTGCATCGGGTTGTTGTTCTGTAAATGCAGTTGCCAGTGCTAAGAACAAACCTTGTGCTTGTTTATTTGGCATCACAAAGCCGTCATTTTTCCAGCCTTGTTTCGTTAATAATAATCGAGCAATGGGTGAACCTAGCGGATCGGTTTGAACCCATCGCCATTGTTCAGGCTGGAACTGAACAGTCAGCAAGCTTGTTTGTTTAACTTGTTGTTCTGCAAGTTGCTCTACTTTAAAGGTTCGGCTATCTGTTTTTACTTCCGGTAATGCTTCAATATTAGGTAAAGTTGAGCAAGCTGTTAGTAATGTTAATGCCCATAATAAAAGGTATTTTTTTATCATAAAGTGCGGTCATTTTTATGCGTTTTTTAGCGCATGAGTTTTAATGTGGTTAAAAGACTTATTATAACACCAATACTGACACTTATACCAAATGTCGCCACTGCTGGTGTGGAGTTAATGGCGAGCAGCAAAAATGAGATTAATGTGGTACAAGCGGCCAATGTCAGTGTAATGCGTTTATGAGATGGCTCTTCATTGACAGTTTTCATATAAACGGCATAGTCAATACCAATGGCCGAAACCAGTAATAATCCAAACATTGAAAATAAACTAATAGGCAGGCCTATCCAACCGAAAATAGCGATCGTTCCTAAGATTGAGATACAAGGAATGAATAAGATTCGAATACTTGTTTTGGTTTCAAATACTTTCCATAAAAGCAATCCAGCAATAACAAAAGAAATAATTTTTAGCCAGGCAGCTTGCTCTTTTGCTTCTTTAAAAGCTTGATTTAAATAAGCGCGTTTATCTTGCCAGAAAATATCTCGATTATTTGCCAATGCTTGCATTGTTGCACTATCCGCTTGAGATATTTTTATAATACTTGCCACCTGGTTAGGGGCTAGTTCACCTAAATAAAGCATCTTCCACGCTTGTCCAAGTTGCGTATTAAGCGCTTCAGATAACGTCAAGGGTTTACCTTGAGAAAGTGCGGTCAAATTTTGCTGAATTTTTTCATTTGGCACGCCAATATCATTTAATACCGCATAATCATCAGCAGAAATATGTTGAAGGTATTCTGCTAATTGCTTTTGTTCTGCGAGGGGCGAAATCCACTGGCTTAATGATTTAAATGTGATGTTACGTTGAGCTAATTGCTTGCTTAACTTCGCATCCTTTTCAAGTAGTAATGCCTCATTTTCAGCCGTTAATAAAAAATATTGGCTTCCTAAATCAACCCCAGTGAGTTCACCGATAGTTTTCGCTTCATTTAACATGGATTGAGGCATGGAGACCCATTGTCGGATATCGTCATGCCATGAGGATTTAATCCCGCCTCCTAAAACTAAAAGAGAGATAATAAGGAGTGTACCTTTATTAAAGCATTTGTTTGCAAAGGTATTTAATCCTTTTTGTATTAGATTAAATGTTTTTCTTTCGAGTAATAATGTTGTTGGCTGATACCGATAAAATAAATAGGGTAAGAATAACTGTGTCGCAAGTAATGCGGTAATCAAGGATACAGCCGAAAAAAGAGCGGTTTGCTGCAAGATAGGCAGATGGGTAAAGGCAAGTAGTCCATACCCAAGTAAGGTAACTAACAAGCTGATGAAAAAGGTAAAACGCAATTTTTGCATCGCAAGAAGGGGCAACCATTTTCGGTCAAAAAGGGAGCCTGCAAGCCAGTGAAGAGGAAAGTCAATTAATACACCGACGAGACTGGTCCCAATAACAAGGGTGAGAATATGAATTTGACCAAATCCCCACACCGTTGCTACAACACCTGAAAGCATCCCAATTAGAATAGGCAAAAATAGCCATAAAATACGAGGAGTGAGAAAGACAATCAGTAATAATAATAACGTTAAGCTCACGCCGAGTACGCTCATTAATGTACTTTCTTTTTCGGCTTTTTGTTTTGCATCAGCGGCAAACAATGCACTACCCGTAATTTTAAATTGGGCACCTGATCGAGTGAGATATTGGCGATTTTCTGTCAGAAGTGCGGTTAAATTTTCTGATGGATTGATGAAATCATTTTGTTGCAGTTCAGCACGTAATAAAACCCAAGTCATATTATCTTGATTGACCGTGAGCATGCCATTTTCGGCGTGCCATTGTACATTACCTTGTTGTGTTTGCTGTGCAAAACGTCCAAAACCAAGCCAATCTTGTTCTAGTGAAAGTAAATTATTTCGCTTAAATGGGTTAACGATGTCCTCCGCATATTGCTGAAAATAGCCTTTAGGATCGTTAATCAACTGTTCACGAACAGTTTGTGGCAAAGTAGCAAATGCGACAAGCTGAATATCTTGTTGTAGCTCTGTAAGATTAGGCTGAATGCGATCGGTAATATGAGAGAAAAGTTTACTGTTACGCCATGTTTGCGCAATATGGTCAGTCAGATTAAAAGCTTGTTTTTCATCAGCATGTCCGATAAGTGCAATAATTTGGCTGTTTAGCTGTTTTTCTTGCTGTTGATCAGCGAGAACTTGAACATCCGCCCATTCTTGTTGAGAGGGGAGTAATGTGTGTAAATCTGTTTGTAGCCAATTTCCTTGTTTGACAAAATAGCCAAACAAGAGGGAAACAAACAAGATAAATACAGCATATAACAAGGAAAGTGCGGTTGTTTTTTTCATCTTTTACAATCGTTTATTCCAGCGCTGAACGGGCAAACTGACTTAATGACTGATTAAGCTGGATTTGTTTAAATTCAATTTGTGTGCGATCGCCTTGTTTTTCATTTAAGGTTAATTTTTTCACAGTTTGATCGCCTGAAATTTCAATAGTTGTGAAGATTTGCTGCATTAATAATGAATTAGGCGTTAAGGTCAGTTGCCATTGGTTAGCGTTACCGGATAATGCAAAATCAAACTGAGATTTGAGCCCATCAATATTGCCGGATAACAACCCTAAAAAAAGACCAATTTGCTCGTTTTGTCCAACATTACCGCTATTCACCCACTGAGTTCCATTCCATTGTTGAATCCCGTTAGGCGTGACTCTTAAGCTGTTATTAAACGGTTTTTCAAGCTGCCATAATAGCCCTTTTTGAGCTAACAAAGCGAATTGACCTTGCATTTCAATTGGCTTGTTTAATGCCTTTAAATAGCGATGTTGGATAAAGTTTCCTTGAACACTTTGAGGTTGCTGAAGTTGTTTAACTAAATCAGCTTCAGAAAAAGCGAAGCTTACGCTGCTTAGGAACAAACCTAAGATGAAGATCATCAATCGCATTATTATTCCCCTTCAGATACAAAAGTAGGATGAGTTTTGACCGCACTTTGCCAACATGGTGGTGTTTGTAATTGCATTTCGCGTGTTTGCATACTAACGGCTACTTGGGTGGTACTTGCCGTGGTTAATTTTTGATTGGTTTTAGCATCAAAAATAACATAATCAATGCGCAAACAAGTTTCATATTCGACTACTTTTAATTCAATTCGGATTTTTTGACGAAATAATGCCGGGTTAACATATTTAATATTAAGTTGAACGATTGGCCAACCAAACCCTTGTTTTTTCATAACATCATAGGTATAGCCAATTTCCTCTAGGAATTGACAGCGTGCCATCTCAAGGTATTTGACGTAATGCCCATGCCACATAATATCCATCGAGTCGACATCAAAGAATTGCACTTCGAATTCAGAATTATGACGGCAAAAAACATGTTTTTTCATTTTTTATCATTCCAAAAGTTATAAAAGTTAAACCAAAGTAGAGGATTTTCTGCACATTCTTTGGCAAGTAAGTCTGCATATTGTTGCATGACTTGTTTAATATTTTCTTCTCGCGCTTTGCCACGCCCGCTAATTGGGGGAGAAAAACGGCGCAATTTCATTCGATATTGTCCTTTTTCTTTAAGGCAAAAAATTGTATTTAAAGGTGCTTTTAAAATACTTGCAAGTAGCCACGCACCTTGAGGGAATTCAGCATAATGGCCAAGGAAGTTGACTGATTGTGTTTTATCGCCACGGATAGGTACGCGATCAGCCGCAATCGCAATCCATTCACCTCGCTCTAAGCGTTGAGAAAGCTCTAACATTTTTTGCGCATCTAAATCTTCAACTTGAATAAGGGGTAAGGCATCTGCACCGGCTTCAACTAATGCTTTATTAAAAGCTTCAGCATTTTTGCTATGTACTAATACATTCAAATGAAAGTTTTTGTGTTGTCCGCTATCGACTAATGCTCGACAAATCTCGATGTTACCAAAATGCGAGCAAACAAGAATCTGACCTCGTCCACCTTGATCTACATCGCCATATAAATTATCAGCATCATCGACAATTAAATACGTGTAATGGATTTTCCGCTGCCAAACCGCAAAATTGTCGCAAATGATTTCACCAAAAAAGAGAAACTGACGAAATACAGAAAATGAGGGTAAATGACAATGTGGAAACTGTTGTTTGAGACGGTGTTGGTAAGTTTTAATATTATTTCGCGCTTCTTTTGCCGTGAGATAAAAATAACAAACCACCACAAATGTGGCGATTTTAATTAACCATAATGGGCAATATTTCACGATTAATCGCGTGAGATTTAAGAAGAACGCATTCCCTCGCTCAGATTGTTTCGCCCAATGTTGGCTATTCTCAGTTGATTGATTCATAGCGGCTTTCCGGTTAATAAGCGTTTTAACATCCCAAAAAATAAATACATGTGCATTTTACTGATTAACACATTGTCTTTCCACGCATTGAAATGTGAGACACCATTTTTATCATAGGAAACAGGGGTATCAACCCAAATTAGCGGTATTTGATACCAGTGAGCCTTGATGAGAATTTCGATATCAAAATCCATGCGGTTTCCGACATGTTCATTATCGAGAATTTCAATGGTGCGATTTAATGGATACAAGCGAAAGCCACACATGCCATCTTTAATATCGAGAGAAAGCGTGTGAATGGCATTCCAAAAATCTGTAATTTTTCTCCCATAAAGTCGGGATTTAGGCGCATCATCACCATAGATAGGTTTACCACAAATAAGTGCGGTCGGATTTTCAAGCATTTTTTGTTGCATTGAAAGGGCATCAATCAGATTGTGTTGGCCATCTGCATCCACTTGCAAGGCATGTGTGAATCCTTGCTCAAATGCTAATCTAAAACCTACTTTCATCGCGCCACCTTTACCTTGATTTTGTGGGCAATAATGAATATGTAGATTGTCTTTTTCTGAAAGAGAAGCTAATGATTTTTTATGCTGTTCAGATGATCCATCATCAACCACTAATACAGGTAAATTTAGCTTGTGTAATTGGTTAATTACATTGCCAATTTTGTCAGAATGATTGTAGTGCGGGATAATCGCAATAAGTTTCGGTTCTATCATAGCAAGTTAAAATTGTTCTTCTTTTTCATGTAAAAATATAGCATCAAAATCTGCTCGACTAATCTTGAATTGGCTATTACGTGGCAATTTGTTAGTAAATCGCCAAAAGCGTGGTAAGCCTGAATGTTCCTGGGTTTTACTTAAATGGAGCCGGAGTTGTTTTAATAATTCAGCCCGTCCTTTTTGTAGATAAAAGGAAATGCCTTCTTCCTTCAATTCAACCCAAGCAGCAGGGCGTAAATGATTAGGGTGTTGTGCAACATAGCAATCTCGAATATAAGGGTGTTTCAGTAGGTCTTGTTCAATTCGAACTAAAGAAATACGCTTATCGCCAAATTTAACGATGCGATCAATTCGTCCTAATAAGTTAAATTGATTACCGATGATTTCAACACCATCTGCTGTTTGCTCACGCTGTTCAAGCCAAGGTGATTCAACCCATAACGCATTTTCTTCATTGACCCCGATTTTAGTTACGGGTGTAGGGGTCCAAAGCCCGGCTTGTTCACGAAACGCAATGACGCCCGTTTCTGTACTACCATAGCCTTCAATGGTTTTAGTTTTAAGCTTGGCGCGCATGGCTGTTGCGGTTTCTTCTGGCAGCATCCCACCTGAAGATAGAATGCCTAAAATACGACATTGATGAAGTTGAGGTTCATCTAAATTTAAATGGGTCAGTAATGCAGGGCTACTAACCCAAATAGACTGTTTCGCAATAAGGCTTTCTGCAATCATATATTCTGGATAAGGGAGCTGTTTGCGGCCAATTGACCAGCCCATTGTCAGCGGTAACATGACTCGATAGGATAGACCATAGTGGTGCTGTGCAGAAACGCTTGAGACAATATGGATGCAATTTCCTTCCGGGAAAGGAAGTGACTGACTGATTGCTTCAGATTCTTGCCACATTTTTTCAGCTGTTTTCACCATGATTTTAGGTTGTCCACTACTTCCTGATGTTTTTAGCCAAATTTCAGTTTGACAATGTTTATCAATGAAGAAATCTTTTTTATCAACAACTTGTGAAATGCCGTAAGTGTTGAATTTATTGTCATCAAATAACATATCAGCATTATCACGAATCCATTCTTGATTTTCATCGAGAAGATTAGGTGGAAGCAAAATTCGGGTTTTAGCATCAAAACAGGCAAGCATTGCACAGGCATAGTTTGCGGCATCCTCAAACCAAAATGCTGCACTTTGAATATTATCTTGTTGGAGTTGTTGGCTGATTTGTTGACAACGATAAGTAAAATCTTGCCAGCGCCATTCTGGATTTAATGCAATAAGTGAGTTAGGTTGATGTTTATTCATAGTGATTCCGTTTTACGCGTTGACGAATGAGCCATTCAATACTCATGACTAAGCCCATAATAATGTAAGAAATAACCCCAGTATAAATTGCCCAATATTCTAATAAGTTAAATGCAATAAAGAGCGTTGAAAGCAAAATATTTAAACAAAATACACCGCACCAGACTTGGGTTACTCGGCGAGTATACTGAATAGCTTGAGTATTGAGATTAGGCGTTTGTAAACTAGCTAATCTTTCAACCAATGATTGAGATTGGAATAGACTTCCGCCAAATAACACCAACATAATGCCATTCATTAAAATAGGGTACCAATACATCATATCGAGTGAGCGTTGCCACCCCACAAGGAATAATAGGATAGCCATGCCTAATGCAAAAATTCTTTGTCCCTTATTCGGATGTATTAGGCTTTTAATCAACCATAATAAACTCATCACATAAGGTAACGTATGCAAGAGTTGTTCTGCTTGAAAGAAAAGCCAAATAATCGGATAAGCTATGGCTGTTAGCGCAAGCAATATATTAACAATCAGTAGGATGATCTTCATGCTCTATGATGGCTAATCCAGTACAGCAAGTTTCATTATTGGCAAGTAATTGAAATGCCATTCTATTTTTTGATGAATCCCATTTTAATTGAATATCAAAGCGATCATTCGGTCGTAAGAATGTTTGATACTTCAGCTTATCGAATGAACGAATAATGACTTCTTTACCAAAAAACGCCTTTATTTTTTCCGAAATCCATTGTAATTCAATGACGCCAGGGACTAATGGAAATTCAGCGAAGTGATCTTTTAGATACACTAAATCAAGTGGCACAATACCGGTTGAGATTTGTGAATTTTCATTTTTGCTTTGTTCAAGCCAAATCGCATCCTTACAGGTTTCTAAACAAGCGCGGTTAAATTCCAGCTTATTTATTTTTGACTGACTATTACGTGGTAATTGATAAGTAAATCGCCAGAAACGAGGGATGGCTGCTTTTTCTTGAGAATGCTCTAAGAAAAGTTTTAGCTTATGAATAAGCGCTCTTCGACCTTTCTCTCTAAAAAATTGAATACCTTGCTCGGTTAAGCCAATCCAGGCGGCAAGACGAGATTTCTCAGGATGTTGAGCAATATAACAATCTTCAATAAATTCGTGTTTATTCAATGCCGTTTCTACGCCTAATAAGGAAATTCGTTTATCCCCTATTTTGACAATGCGATCTGCTCGTCCTAATAAACGGAAACCGTTTTCTTCAAACTCAACCACATCTGCGGTTTGTTCTCGTTTGGCAAGCCAAACACCTTCAATCCATAACTCGCCTTGCTTATTGCTACCAAGTTGACTATTAGGTAATTGTCGCCAAAGGGAAATATCATCCCGAATAGCAATTGGACCCGTCTCAGTACTGCCATAAATTTCAATAACGGGATGGTGAATTTTGGCTCTAATTTGTTCAGATAACTCTTCAGCTAATGCGCCACCTGAAGAAATAATACCCGCAATGTTTTCAGCAATTTTCATTTGCTGCCAATCTATGCCTGAAAGCATCGCTGGGCTGCTCACAATAACTGCTGATTGTGATTTATTGGCTTCTTGCATGATGCATTCAGGGTAGAAAAGTTGTTTTCGACCAATTTGCCAGCCGTTAACCAGTGACATCATAATATGTACGGTTAAGCCGTAAATATGCTGAATGCTCACCGTGCTAATTGCCGTAATATTATTTTCAGCAGGAAATGGTAAACCTTTGGCTAATACTTCTCCGCCTAACCACATTTGTTTTGCTGTTTTAATGATGGTTTTGGCCTCACCGGTGCTACCTGATGTTTTCAACCAGATTTCAGTTTGGTTACTAAAGTCAAAGAGCGGTCGATTTTTAGCAACTTTTTCCCAATCTTGTGTGATGCCAAATTGAGAGATTTGCTCGCATTTTTCGAGTTCAATATCACGATCAGTCAGCCAAAGTTCAGAATGCTCATTTGCCCAGTGAACACTTTCTTCAGTGAAATTAGGTGGAAAAAGAACACGAACATTAGCATGCCAAGCACCTAGCAGTAGGCATGCCAATGTTGCACCATCTTCTAGCCATACCGTAACGGATCGAAGTTGACGCTGTTGCAATTCAGCTGAAATTTGAAACGCTCGGCACTCAAAATCAGCATAGAGCCAACTTGGGTGCTGAGCAATAAGAGAAGTCGGTAAGTAAGGTGTCATTATTGTGCGTTTTGACTAAGTTTTAGAACCGCCTGAACCACGTCATCTACAGTACGCACATTGCGGAAATCTTCCGCTTGAAGTTTATGCCCTGTTTTACGTTTAATATGATCGATTAAGTCGATAGCATCGATACTATCGATCTCTAAATCTTCATAAAGATTAGTTTCCGGCTTAATTCTTTCTGGTTCAATCTCAAATAAAGATTCCAGAGCTTCCGTTAATAAATCTCTGATTTCCTGTTCAGTCATGAATTATGCCTCACCTTTTTGTGTACGAATAAAGTGAGCAAGTGTTGCTACGCTTTCAAAGTGATCTCTTAATTGAGTTTGTTCACCATCTAATTGTAGACCAAATGTTTTTTGAACAGCTAAGCCAAGTTCTAAGGCATCAACTGAATCTAAACCTAGCCCTTCAGATGAAAAAAGAGGCATGTCAGTTTCAATATCGTCGATACTGATGTCTTCTAATGCCAGGCTATCAATGATAAGTTGTTTTAATTGTTGTTCAAGTTGCATTATTGCGATCCTTTTTGTGAGGTTTGAGAATTAAAGTAGTCTTCTAAATATTTCGTTAAACGGCGAGATGCCATCGGGATAGATTGATTTTCTATCCATTCTTGTGGATCGATATCATCGCCAACGGATAATTCATAATGAATTTGTTTGTCTGGTATTTTATACCATGGATGACCTTTTTTTAGGCTTAATGGATTCATCCTGATAGTGACGGGGGTAATAACTTTTGCACTACGTAAACCAATTGAAACAGCACCGCGATTTAATTTGACGATGCCATCCCAGCCAGTTCTTGTTCCTTCTGGAAACAATAATAGGCTCTCTTGTTGCAATACACGCTCACAATGATCTAAGAGTTCTAGAGACTCGGTATTGGGGATAAAACCACAAGCGAGAATTTGATTCCTCATCGTGGGATTGTGTAAAAGATCTTTTTTCACAATACAGTTAAGTGAAGGCGCTTTACTGAGAATCAGTACCACATCAAGTAGAGATGGGTGATTGACTACAACTAATTGACCTGGACGTCCCAATTTTTCAAATCCTTGGTAAGTCACTTTTAAAGCACCCGCACAAGACAGGTAACGAATAAAATAATACCAAATCCCGCCAACAAAACGACGAACTTTTAATTGGGTAGATAAATTAGCTTGCTTTCCTTTTTGGGCAAAAGGAAGTAAAACGAGTTGTAATAATGTACCCGCCACAGCCCAAAATAAAAAGGCAATGGCGGTAGCCAGCCAACGTTTAAGAAAATCTAATTTTTCTGCCATAGCCAAGTTCCATTTGAACTACTCGGTGTGTGCCAAGTGCGACTTTCAAGATATTGGTGAGAAACCCAAGTTAGTGCATTATCGGTAACATCATGATTAAAAGGGGAATCAGTCAGTGTTAATTTATATTGCTCTCCTTGAGTGACGACTAAAGCTAAAGCATAACCTAAAGGTGTACGAATGACAGGTTGAGCATTATATTTTGCTTCAAGCGGCGATTCAGCAATAACAACAAGCACTTTTTCATGCCCTTCATTAAGCAGTAATGTCGCTTCTAATAGTGCAGTTTCAAGGTTGTCCACTCGGGCCATAATCGACGTGGTCTCTGATTTAACTTGACGTAATTCAGACCATTGTCCAATTAATGCATTATGAACCGAGAGGCTAAAAGAGGTGGGAGAAACATCCCCCTCTTTTAATAAGGAATGCCACAACGCAAAATTCCGATTCATTTCACTGTTTGATGAGGCATAAACCACAGGCATATCTGCATTTTCTCCTACCAAATCCCATGCGGCTTCAAAAAAGAGACGCGCAGAGTCACTTAAACGACGGCGTTTTAGTGGAGGTAAAAAGGCTAATTTAGGTGCGAAGTCTTCAAATGTTTTACTTTTGTTTCGCAAATAAGCATAGCCTTGTTTCCAATCATCTGCGGTTAGCGATTTATTGCAAACAATATTCCACCCTTGAAGTGAGAAAGAGAAATTACAGATTTCAGTCATGTTATATGGTTAAAAATTAATTGTTTTTGAATAATTCATTAATCATTAAATCTGTTTGGCCTTGTAAACCAACTTGTTTTACACGATCGGCTTCGTCACCGCGATGTTTATAAGAAACAGATCCAAGAGAAAGTTTATTTGAGTCTCTTAAATCTAATCTTGCTCTTGTAATAATTTTAGAGTTACCTTTTACGCTGAAGTGTAAAATATGGCTACAGCCCTCATCTTTTTTAACAAGTCTTGCTGTGATACGTTTTTGTTTTAAGCTTTTTGTTAAAGCCTCAACAATTTCATCTGGTGCTTTGCGAATAGAACCTTTTAAACATACTTCTTTAATATTTTTGCTTTCCACAGGTTTTACATCGTTGACACCTGAAGAACATGCGGAAAGAAAAAATGAGCTAAATAAAAGTGAGGAAAGTAATAATTTCTTCATAAAATTGAAACCTTATTAATATTATAAATTATAATTTAAAGGTGAGATTTTACACTACTTCTATTCACAATAAAATAGTCACAGGACTGTTAAAATCTGGTATATTGTTTACCTCTATGTAATAAGAGAAATTATTTATTTCATTCAAATCACAAGGAGTCAAAATGAAATTAGTATCTAAATTGAGTATTGTTGCTGCGGCTATGCTTATGGCTGCTTGTGCGCCAAGAGATACAACGCATTACTATTCTATCCAGGATGCGTTAAATTCCCCTGAAGCAAAAGAAATCGTTGATCCATCGGTTAAGCTTTACTTTGGTAAATCTGCACCTGGTAAAGTAGTGAAAGCTGGTGTGGTGAGCAATAAGAAAACAAATGCGGCAAATAAAACAGATGAAAAATCTTGTCAGTGGGCGTTCCTTTCTACAGTGAAACAATTCCAAGATAGAGCAAAATCACAAGGTGCGAGCAAAGTCGGTAATATCGTCAGCTATTACAAAAAGAACACTTTCCAAAGTACAACGCAATATGAATGCCATGCGGGTAACTTAATGAGTGGTGTGGCATTAAAAGGCGACATTGTTAAGTAATTGTTTATTAAATAACACCTTAGTTGATATCAATTAAGGTGTTATTTTTTTGATTTGAGAAAGAAAATCTAGGTTTTTAGACATTGAATGTTCGAGAGAGAAGAGATCAAGTTTGCTTTCCGAATTTTCTCCGTTTTTAGAAATAAGCCAAAATATGGCTCCTTCAGTTTGTTCAGTAGGTTCACTTTTTTCTAGCGTCCAACCGATTAATGCGGATGATATTTCGTTGTTTCCAAGATCCAATAAGGCGAGTTTTAGTGGTTGCCAAATGGTTTGGTGGTTAATCGCTAAAAATATAGAATTGGCCGAGGTTTGCAAGGTTTGAGTCAGTTGAAATATCGCTGCGTTATTAATATTCGCCATAAAATCTAAAGGGCTAGGCAAATTTTGTTCCATCAGTTGATGAAACATTTTATCGAACTTGCTCGGTGAATTAAAAAGCGAACCTAAATAAATTCCTGTATTTTCATCAATATAGGGTTTTAATGGTATCGCACCAAGCAAAGCAAGTTGAGTGAAACGGCTTAAACGACGAGCATCGAGACCTTGCTCTTTGAGTCTCATGCGTAATGTTTTATCATCCACGCCATTAGCAATGAACTGGTTAGTTTGTTTTATATAAAATGTCATTCCCCCACCTTTAAAAACCATGAAATATTGCTACCGCCAAAACCTAAAAAATAATTTAAAAAGTGACCGCACTTCACATTAGTTTTTTGTAAGTGTTCGATTAAAAATGCGGTTTCTAATGCACCACTGGCACCTAGCGTATGTCCCATATAGGGTTTAACTAAAATGGTTTTGGTATTGGGAAAGAGTTCCTGTAAAACAGATTGTTCCATCTCATCGCTATTTCCCCCCACGCCATGCACTTTAATGCCTTGAATGTTTTCTATTTTTAGATTTGTTTTCGCTAAACAGTTGATAAGTAATTGACGTAATGCTGTTTCGCTACTGTTTGTCAGATTTTCATTATCAGTGATCGTCGTTACCCCAAATATTTCACATGGAAATGACATGTTTTTTTCTGTTGATAATGCGATACATCCAACGCCTTCGCCTAATATAATGCCCATAGGATTGATAAAAGGTTGATATTTATCGGCTTGTGATAATAGATTCATGGATTGGAAATGTTCAAAGGTAAGACGATTAAACATCTCAAAACCAATGACTAAAGCCTTTTTATACATGCTAGCTTTCAGCATTTTATATGCATAACCAATGGCTTGAGCCGAAGAGGTACAAGAGGTGGCAAAACTAAATACTTCTGTCTGATAACGATTCCCTAAATCTTCTGCGATAGCAGTAAGGTTATATTCTTTCGGTAATGCTTGATGATGAGCAATGCGCATTTCACAGTCACTGATCATATAAGCGGTAGAACCAAGTAGAATGGGAATGTTTTTTAGCTCAGATTTATCCCAACCTGCACGTTGTAAAGTGCGGTCAATTTCGAGGTCAATATAGTGATAGAGCTGCTCTAATGACAACAACGGTTCCTTAAATGCGTTGAAATAAGGGAAGCTAAGCGGTTGGCCTAGCATATTGGAAGTTCGTTGACCAAGCTTTTCAGCAAATCGGGCAGAAACAGCATTGAGATAAACGTTCATTGGATTTTACTATGCTGTTCACGGATAAACGCTGCAAGATCGCGTACGTTCATCATATGTTTACGCACCATACGATCACCTTGTAAACGCACACCAAAATGAGCCTGTAGTGCTACAACAACTTGTAACGCATCTAATGAATCTAATTGAATACGGCTTTGTTCGCCAAATAGCCATTCATCATCACGAATTTCGGCAGGATCAAATTCATCTTTTTCTGTTTCTTGCACGATGAGTTTTTTGAGTTCCAGCTCAAGCGCCGGTGCTTCCAGTGTAAAAGTATAAGCCATTAGAATCTCGCTTGTTTAGTTAGTTGTCGTTGATAAATGAAAGTCGCTAAAAGTAATGTGATTGTCCCAAATCCAATTAATAAATAGAGCGGTTGTTGTATTTGGTTAAGCTCATAGTGATTTAATAATAAATTTTGGAAACCACTTAATGCCCATCCCATAGGCGAAAATTGTGAAATGGTTTGCATGATTTCTGGCATCACATAAACAGGCACCATAATACCACCAATAGCCGCCATAATAATGATGCCGCCTCCGCCTAACACGACCGCATGTTCAGTAGTTCTCGCTACCACACTAATTAACAAACCATACCCAAGTGCCGCAAGGCTTACAGCACTGGATAATACGATGTAAGGTAACCAACTTCCTGAAAGTGTAAATGCGGGCATATCAAGTGCTGGGAGAACAAAATAACCGAGTGCGACCATGCCGACGAATTGTAACTGGTTAATCAAAAAATAAGGAATTAATTTGGCAATAATCAAGCTTAATGCGGAAGCGCGCGCCATGCGTAAGCGGGTTAGCGTATTAGTTTGACGTTCCATTGCCATCACGTTAGATAGAGGAATCATAATAAAGAACATGCCGAAAATCAGCCAAGCCGGTACACTATGTTGCACTGAGCTTGGTTTGTTCACTTCCTTCCCATGACGGTTGACATAAATTTCTTGCCACAAATCTTTCGCGAGATAATCATTAATTTGAGCAAATTTGCTATCGAGCTCTTTATTGACTTTATTCTGAATATCTTTGATTGGTTTTCGTTTATTATTTTCTAATGTGATGTGATTGTCAGCTAAATAGCTGTTTAAACGCAGTTGAGAATAATATCTTTGCAACACGCCTTTCACCCCCAGTAACCAACTGCGATCTACGCTAGGATTCAACCAAAGTTGTAAAGCCTGTTCTTCTGAAAGTGCGGTCTGTTTTTGATTAGGATTTAAAATTAGCAAGTCAAATTTACCCACTTGTAAATCCGCTTGATATTGAGCTAATTCAGACAACGGAGCTTGTTTAACCGCCAGATTTTCCTTCTTGAGTTGAGTGAGAAAATCATCATTTAGCTGATTTTTTTCACTTAATAGCACAATCTCTGAACGATTGCTTAATGCATTATCGTTGCTTAATGCTGCTGACATAATTAACATAAACAGAATTGGCATAATGAATAATACAGCAACACCATGCAGATCGCGGCTTAATAGGCGCATTTCTTTAAAAATCGATGCAATTAGCATGTTTTTCCCGCCTGATTTAAAAAATCTAAATAAAAACGTTCCAAACTTTGCCCTTCTTCTAAAATGCCTTGCACGGAGCCTTGATAAATGAGATTGCCTTCATTTAACAGCACTAATTTGTCACATAATTGCTCAATTTCTTGTAAATAATGAGAGGTATAAATTACCGTCACACCTTGTTCTTTCAGCGCCGCTACGCTATCTAAAATAAATTGGCGGGACTGAGGGTCAATACCCACGGTGATTTCATCTAGGAAAATGACTTTCGGCCGGTTAATTAAACCAATAGCAAAATTTAAACGGCGTTTTAACCCACCTGATAAATGTTTCGCTAGCTTATTTTTATGAGAGGTTAAATCGACTTTAGCGAGTAGTTCTAATAAATAACCTTTATCTCGAACATCATACAATGACGCAAAAAATTTCAGATTTTCCCAAACTGTGAGCAAGGGATAAAATGCAAAATCTTGTGGCACCAAGGAAATCTGATGGCGCTGTTTTTTACTTAATTTTGCAAAAGGAACGCCGTCAAAATAAATCTCTCCTTGCTGCACAGATTGTAACCCTGCAAGTAGAGACATTAAGGTGGTTTTACCTGCACCATTCGGACCTAAAAGTCCAACCGTGGAAGCTGATTCAATATTAAAATTGACCGCACTTAATGCATTTTTTTCTGCGTTAGGGTAGAGATGGCTAAGATTATTTATTTGAATCATAAATTACGTAGTGTCTGCCAAATTTGTTGTTCTTTATTTGCAATGTCACGCAAATATTGCGCTACGCTGTGATAACCTTCATTAGTTGGTTTCTTGCATTGTTTCACACATAATCCCGCAAATTGGCGCCACATATCGCCAATTTCAGTCATTTGTTCGGAAGCCAGTTTGTATTTTGATTCTTGGCAAATATCAGCGGCTTGTTCAAGGAAATAGGCATATAAATAACGGAAGCCAGCACCGCCAGTGCCGATTTCTTCTTGCATACGCACGATGTGACCCAGATATAAGCGTTTGTATTTGTCTGAAGGATGATTTGCTAGCTTTTCAATTTGTTTTGCAACAGTACGAATGCCTTTTACACCGACGAAAAAGAGTGGCGCTAACATTTGCTTGGCATTTTTTCGAATAGCTTTACGGATAATGGTTGGCAAATCAATCTTCGTTAAGTCAGGTTGGCTTTCAAAGTAATACATCAATCCTTTTGGCGCCAGTACACCTTTTACAAAACGTGCGCGTTGTAAATCTTCAGCAGAACAACGCTGTACCGTTTCAAAAACGGGATCGCTAATTAAATAGTCATTTTGCTCTTTGCCATACACGATCAGATTATGTGCATTAAAATGGAAACGCATTTCTGGTGGGAAATAAGGCAACCAGAAAACAGAGGTTTGTAAACCAACTAATTTATTTTCGGTTAATGCGAGCTCGAGAGCTTCTTGTCCAGCTTGTGGTGCACGAAACTTTTGTATTTTTAACCGCACTTTTAAACATTTTGCCACATTTTTAATTATAGATTTTGGTGGCATGCGGTAGGATATGAGTGGCATTCCATTGACTTTGACTAATGGAATATAAACAAAGGTCAATGCTGAGGCTAAGCCGAAAACCATCGCTTCGTTAAAATCGACACCTTGTGCTTTCAACATAGTGGACATGACACCACTTTCGCAGTGAGCCGTGTGTTGGTGTTTAAAATGGATTTGATAATTCATCTATTTTAATTTTGTTATTAATTATTTGAATTTTAAAAAAATGTCTAGTTGACTTTTTTCTGTGAGAAGACTCAAAAATTGAATAGTCGTTTGATTTACTTAATTCATAATTTATAATTACTGATTTAATATTTAAACTTTTTAAGGTTTTTATTAGTTGTGTATGTTCGGTTATTTTATTTCTAGCTTGGTTATCAGAATTGAAGTATACAATAAAACATTTTTCTAATAATAGTCCTTCAATTCTTGCTTCAATTGAGTTCATTACAATAAATGGACTTTTCTTATCATCTATTCCAGATGTCAACGTTTCAAATATGTTAAATAAAATAAATATATCATTTTCATCTGTAGATACTTTGTATAAAGTATCACTAAGCCCAGTGTGCGAGCCATTAGTGGGTCTAATTTCAGGATTTCTAGTGTAACCTACATATTCAACTTTATTTGCTATGCCTAAGTCAATATCACAGCTGTCTATAAATTCGTGTATGGTAAATGTTGACTTACAGTATTTTGATTCCCATATTGTTATATATTTGTCTAATAATTCTACTTTGTATGGTTTTATATCTAATTTTATCTTAATATCTTTAATTTCTTTTTCTTTTCCTATTGAAATACTTAAATGTATTTCATTTCCAATTACAATAGGCTTACTAAATGTATTAAATCTTATGATTTTTCTTGATAAAATAAAATATACAAAGTGTTTCTGAAAGCAAGTCTCAATTTCTTTTTTTAGCTTAGATAGTTTTTTTGTAATTAACTCTCTACTATTGAAGTATTCTGAAACAGCATTAGGAAATACGATAAGATCATACCAATATCTATGATATTCCTTTAACCCAACAACTAATTCTTTTGAAGACTTATTATATATGTTGGTTTGAATAAAGTTTTCTTTATCTATATTGAAGTTATAAATCATATTTTAACTCATTGATCTTTATCCCAAACACTTCCGCATATTTTCCCAATACATTATCCGACAGTTTCTCAAAGACACTTGGTTTAAAATGTCGCTTAATTTGCCACTGCCAAAACCCTGTGGTTTGAGCGAGCGTTTGAAGATCGAAACGATAACGGTACATATAATAAAAGAGCGGTGATTTTTCACCGCGTTTTACCGCATCTAAGGCTTCATTGGTTAGTTGGTTAAATTCTTCAACCGCTTGTTCTGTAACAAATGCTTCCGTATCCCAACCTGTCGTGGTGCCAGTTTTATAATGACCATTTTGAGTGGCATAAATGACTTTCTTTTGCCCACGGAAAATTTTACTGTCATCCTGTGGGATTTCATTAATGTCCATTCACGACCTCTAGTAGCATAAAACAAGAGGAGAAACGACCGCTCTCTGGAATATAGCACAATACTTTTTGCCCATTTTTGAGTGGGAATTTCTCTAGAAACTCTTGCAAAATGATATAAATCGATGCCGAGCCTGTATTTCCTTTGCTTTCAAGATTAGTGAACCATTTTTCTTGTGGAATCTCGAAATTAATATTTTTCAGACCATCTAATAATTTATCTCGGAAAAAGCCTGAGGAATAATGAGGTAAGAAATAATCAATTTCGTCCGCTTTTAAATCATATTTATCAATTAAGCGTAAGAGCGCATTTTCAACCGTGCAACGCACAATATTTTCATTGAGTAATTTGACATCTTGTTTAACGGCCATCAGGCTGCGCGCTTCACGCTCTTCTTTAGTGACGTTTTTCCAACTCACAAATTGTTCATTGCGAATTTCTGCGCCCGCATACATACAAACAGGCATTTCGTTGGCGTAAGAAATGAGATCAATCCAGTGGATCTTTAAGCTGAGACCATGTTGGTTGGGGTGGTTACTTAATTGTACAGCGCCAGCACCGTCAGAAAGCATCCAGCGTAGGAAATCTTTTTCAAAACCAATTTCCGGTTTGGCTTCATCTAACAGTCTTTGTTCAATTTCGGCTTGAAAATGTTCACCACGCATGATGGCAGATGCCGCTTCAGATGCCACGGCAATTGAACTTTGATGTTCACCAGTTCGAACGGCATTGTAAGCATGTTTCATTGCTGCCATACCCGCTACACAAACGCCTGCGGTTGTCAGCACTTCATAAGGTGGGGCATTAGGAATCAAACCATGTACCATGACACCTTGCCCAGGCATAATTTGATCGGGATAAGAGGTACCGCATGCCAAGCAACTCACCTCATTGACATTCATCCCTTGGCGAATTAAATCATTAATGGCTTCTACTGCAAGCTCAGTGCTAGTATGTGTCGTTTCTCGGGTTTCCGGATTAATTGCATAATGACGCGTTTTTATCGCATTCGAACGTAAGATCATTTTACGTACACGGGATGGTGTATTACCAATCATACCGAGTACTCGTTCCATTTGATCATTTGTTACGGGTTCATTTGGTAAAAATGCAGCAACTCGATTAATATAAACATCATGTAGTGAAGTCAAAATTATTCCCCTGACGGTTCAGCAAAATAGCGCTTTTGGCGCGCCAGTTTTTCTTTTAATAATGGTTTTAATAAGCGTTTTACCACGGCTGAAAGTGGTACAACAGTGAGAATTAGTATAATCAAAAATACGATATAAAAATAGAGCACGGCTTGACGAAAAACAGGCGAAATTTGACCGCACTTTAACAGCAATTTTCCCCAGATATAAAAACTGCGGTGACCGACCTTTTCGCTCATCATTAATTTTTCATCAATTTTGACAGCCCCCATGTTTTGGAAAAGTGATTTATCTAAAGGTCGATTTTCGTTCAGAACTTCAACTAAACGACATCCAAAACGTTGCATATCTTGCATATCTGCATCACTAATTCCTGCGCTCGGTAGCCATGAAAAATAACGTTTTTTTCCACTGAACATCCATGCTGGAGTCGTAATAAAGCTTGCCCAAGCATTGGATTGATCCGTTTTAACCACATTGCCAATTAAATTAGCATCAAGTGCGGTCAGCATTTTTTTCATTTTTTCTTGTGCCATCAACCACATATTACGGCAGCCAATCAGGGTAATGACAGGCGTGTTTTTTAAGATTTTAGCTTGTTCAGATTGCAAAAATGCAGTGATAGGTTGTGAAGGTGATAGAAACCACACGCTGTAAGTGATGACGATTAAATCATATTTTTCACGTTGTAATAATGGTGTTTCAATTGGTGCAGGTTTGAGATGAACCGATTCTGGAAACTGATTAAAAAAGGGAATAAATTTCCAAGGAAAAGAATAGGGCTGAATTGGTTTAATTTGACATTCTTCAATGACAATATTTTCTTGTTGCTTTAACGGTTTAAGAAAATGTTGCGTCAGTTCATTTAACTGACCTGTTTGTGAATAAGAAATAACTAAAATGTGCTTTTTCGATTGAGACATAATTAAACGTAGAATGTAATTTAACGTGGCATTATATATTATTTAATGTTTGATTTATAGCCTATTCAAAGGCTCGATCTAAGCGATATTTTAGCTGAAAAACGAGGCATTAAACTCACTCTTTAAGTGTGGTCTTTCTATCATTTTAGAAAATGAGATTTAGTCTGAACATAAAAATCCCCCAAAACTGACCGCACTTTTGCGTTTCTTAAAATAAATTCCTGCTAAAGGTTGAAACGTAGGGGGATTTATTGCGATAATTCCCATTATTTTTTGGGTGATCTTTCGGGCTACCATTTTTTCAGGTGGCCAGTTTTTATTAGGAAAGATTAATTTGGACATTATTTAAGTTAGAAGAATAACAATGGCTGAAAAACGTAATATTTTTTTAGTAGGACCGATGGGCGCAGGTAAAAGCACCATTGGCCGTCAGCTTGCGCAACAATTGAATATGGATTTTGTCGATTCGGATGCAGTAATTGAGGAACGTGCGGGCGCAGACATTAGCTGGATTTTTGATTTAGAAGGCGAAGAAGGTTTTCGTAAGCGTGAAGAACGTATTATCAATGAATTAACCCAATTACAAGGCGTTGTGCTTTCCACGGGTGGTGGAGCAGTGATGTCAAAAGAAAATCGTAATTATCTTTCTGCTCGTGGTATTGTGATTTATTTAGAAACCTCAGTAGATAAACAATATCAACGTACGCAACGTGATAAAAAACGTCCTTTATTACAAGGAACAGATAACCCACGCCAAGTGTTGGAAGATTTAGCTAAAGTGCGTAATCCGTTATACGAAGAAATTGCTGATATTACCTTACCAACAGACGAGCAAAATGCCAAAGTAATGGTTAATCAAATTGTTGATTTAATTGATAATCTAAACGGCTTAAACAGTTCACTCTAAGGATTTAAAATGTTGTGCGTAAATGTTGAATTAAAAGAACGTCGTTATCCTATTTATATTGGCGAAGGGTTGCTTAAAGATGAAAGCTGCTATCCGCTGAAGAAAGGGGATAAAGTGATGATTGTGACTAATCCAACTGTTGCACAATATTATCTTGAGCCCGTTACAGAAACGTTAGAAAAAATAGGTTGTCAGGTTGAGTCAGTATTATTGCCTGATGGTGAAAAATACAAAACGCTCGATTCTTTAAACCTCATTTTTACCGCACTTTTAAAGCATAATCATGGGCGAGATACCACCATTATTGCATTAGGTGGTGGCGTGATTGGTGATGTGGCAGGTTTTGCCGCAGCAAGCTATCAGCGTGGCGTGCGTTTTATTCAAATTCCTACCACATTATTAGCTCAAGTGGATTCTTCTGTTGGTGGCAAAACCGCTGTTAATCATGAGTTAGGCAAAAATATGATTGGGGCGTTTTATCAACCTTCTACGGTGATCATTGATACCCTTACACTCAATACCTTGCCAAAACGTGAAGTGAATGCGGGACTGGCGGAAGTCATTAAATATGGGGCGATTTTAGATTATGCCTTTTTTGAGTGGCTTGAAGCTCATATTGATGAATTAGTCGCATTAAATCAACAGTCACTTCAACATTGCATTGCTCGTTGTTGCCAAATCAAAGCTGATGTTGTTGCACGTGATGAGACTGAAAAAGGCGATCGTGCATTGTTAAATCTCGGTCATACTTTTGGTCATGCGATCGAAACACATTTAGGCTACGGAAACTGGCTACATGGTGAGGCTGTTGCAGCTGGAACCATGATGGCAGCCGTGTTATCTGAACAATTAGGCGATCTTTCTTTTGAAGATGTTGCACGTTTAGAAAAACTTTTAGCGCGCGCTAATTTACCAACCGTTTCGCCTGATACCATGCAACCAGACGATTATTTACCGCATATGATGCGTGATAAAAAAGTGCTGGCAGGTAAATTGCGTCTTGTATTACTAAAAGCACTAGGTCAAGCCTATGTGGCGACTGATACTGACAAATCTCTTGTGCTAAACGCCATTGAGCGTTGCACACAACATGACTAACTGTCATTGCTCTCATGTTGCGTCCGAAAAATAATAAAACGAAACCTCGAATTAAACACCGACCGTTTTTAAAATGGGCGGGCGGTAAATTTCGTTTAACGGACGATCTCAATCGAATCTTTCCTAAAAGAAAACAGTGTTTGATCGAACCTTTTGTGGGGGCGGGTGCTGTTTTTCTTAATTCTCATTTTGAGCGTTATATTTTGGCAGATATTAATCCTGATTTGATTAACTTGTTTAATATCGTCAAGGAAAATGTAGATGCCTATATTGAGGCTTGTAAGCCAATTTTCTTTGCGGAGAATGCCAATACAGCCGACTATTATTACGCCCAGCGTGATGCCTTTAATCAATCAACCGATCCTTTCGAGCGCTCGGTGTTGTTCCTTTATTTGAACCGTTTTGGATTTAATGGATTGTGCCGTTATAACAGTAAAAATGAGTTTAATGTGCCCTTTGGCGCGTATAAAACCCATTATTTCCCTGAAGATGAGTTGCGCTATTTCGCCCATAAAGCACAAAGTGCGGTCTTTTTATGTGCTGATTTTCAACAAACGTTTGAATTAGCGGATAAACACAGCGTGATCTATTGTGATCCGCCTTATGCACCGCTTCCGCAAGATACCAATTTTACTGGATATGCAGGGAATGCTTTTGGACTTGAACATCAAAAGAATTTAGCGGAATGTGCAAAGAAAGCGCAAAAAGAAAAGCAAATTTCCGTCGTGATTTCTAACCACGATACGAAATTCACACGTGAGATTTATAAAGGGGCAAAATTTAAACGTGTTAAAGTACAGCGCTCGATTAGCCAATCTTCAGAAAAACGAGTTAAAGTAAAAGAATTAATCGCCATTTTTAAAGGTTAGCTTAGCAGGTTAATTCTGGATTGATTTTAATCTCAAAGCCTTTTACTTCGGGATAAGTCGGTTGAATTGTGGCAAGTAATTCGCTTTGTCGAAATAAAATTCCTTGGCGAACGACCGCACTTTTGACTTCGATAAAGAGTTTCCCATTCGTGATGGAGCCTAAACGGAAAAGTCCCTTGAATTCTTGTGGGAAAAGGCGACTGATGTTTTGGTTCAGTTCGTTCAACATTAACCCTTTCTGCATGATTTTGGCAAATTGTGATCCTTCCAGTACATCAATAATATTCATGGCTTTTTGATAACGCTCATGCTTGTTTTCCACAAAAATACCCCAATAATGACTTTACGTTGAATTTCCGATACAATACACACAAATTTTGTCAGAGACAATAAGATGATGAAATCAAACAAAGGTAAAACAAATTTTTGGTCGCAGTTGCTGTTAAGCATGATTGCGATTTTTGCTTTGCCTGTCGCTCAGGGATTGGAGGCTCAGCCTTCATCAAATATGAGCGGCGAAAATTACCAAACATCATCTGAACAACATATGTTGATTGCGGTGCGTGAAATTCGTCAAGCAGTGCAGGTTCAACCTCAGCCAACAAATCACAAAACCCATTCCAATCAAAAACACGAAAAAATTCAACCTCACTTTATTGCGGCAGAATTCCCTGTTTTTGCCCCTATTCGTGCCGGCCCAGCCATCATTTAATTTTCTTTTATCTTTGAACGAACCGATTTTTTAATCGGATGATCCTTTTTATTTTTTATTTGAAAGAGAAATTATGAGTTTTTTAACAAAAATTTTTGGCAGCCGTAACGAACGTATTTTACGCAGATTAAGAAAGCAAGTTGCGAAAATCAACAAAATGGAGCCGGCTTTTGAAGCATTGAGTGATGATGAATTAAGAGCAAAAACTGACGAATTCCGTAGCCGTTTAGCTAACGGTGAAACCTTACAACAACTTTTACCAGAAGCCTTTGCAACCGTGCGTGAAGCGGGTAAACGTGTACTCGGCATGCGCCATTTCGATGTGCAATTAATTGGTGGTATGGTGCTAACAAATCGTTGTATCGCAGAGATGCGTACCGGTGAAGGTAAAACCTTAACCGCAACCTTGCCTTGTTATTTAATGGCATTGGAAGGTAAAGGCGTACATGTTGTGACAGTGAATGATTACTTGGCACGTCGTGACGCGGATACCAACCGTCCGTTATTTGAATTCTTAGGTATGACTGTTGGGGTGAATATCCCTGGTTTACCGCCTGAAGCAAAACGTGAAGCTTATGCGGCAGATATTACATACGCGACAAACAGCGAATTAGGGTTTGATTACCTTCGTGATAACTTAGCGCATTCTAAAGAAGAACGTTTCCAACGTCATTTAGGCTATGCCTTAGTGGATGAGGTGGACTCTATCTTAATCGACGAAGCACGTACGCCGTTGATTATTTCTGGTCAAGCGGAAGACAGTTCTGAGCTTTATATTGCGGTAAATAAATTAATTCCAAATTTAATTAAGCAAGAAAAAGAAGACACGGAAGAGTATACTGGTGAAGGCGATTACACCTTAGATCTTAAAACCAAACAAGCGTATTTAACTGAACGAGGTCAAGAAAAAGTAGAAGAGTGGTTAATCGCACAAGGTTTAATGCCAGAAGGTGATTCTCTTTATTCACCAGCGCGTATTGTGTTGTTACACCACGTTATGGCGGCATTACGTGCGAACACCTTATTTGAACGCGATGTAGACTATATCGTGAAAGATGGCGAGATCGTGATCGTCGATGAGCACACCGGTCGTACTATGGCAGGGCGTCGTTGGTCTGATGGTTTACACCAAGCGATAGAGGCGAAAGAAGGCGTAGAAATTAAGAGCGAAAACCAAACTGTTGCCTCTATTTCTTACCAAAACTACTTCCGTCTTTATGACAAATTAGCGGGTATGACCGGTACAGCAGATACTGAAGCCTTTGAATTCCAACAAATTTATGGTTTGGAAACTGTTGTTATCCCAACCAACCGTCCAATGATTCGTGATGATCGTACGGACGTCATGTTTGAGAATGAAGAATACAAATTCAATGCGATTATTGAAGATATCAAAGACTGCGTCGCTCGCAATCAACCGGTTCTTGTGGGTACGGTGTCTGTTGAAAAATCTGAAATGCTTTCTCAAGCGTTAGATAAAGCGGGCATCAAACACAACGTATTGAATGCAAAATTCCACGCACAAGAAGCGGAAATCGTTGCTGAAGCGGGAGCACCAGGTGCAGTAACCATTGCAACTAATATGGCTGGTCGTGGTACCGATATTATCCTAGGTGGTAACTGGAAAGCTCAAGTAGCAAAATTGGATAATCCAACACCAGAGCAAATTGAAGCAATCAAAGCTGAGTGGGAGAAAAATCACGAGATCGTGATGCAAGCCGGTGGTTTACATATTATCGGGACAGAACGCCATGAATCCCGTCGTATTGATAACCAGTTGCGTGGTCGTTCAGGTCGTCAAGGTGACCCAGGTTCTTCACGTTTCTACCTTTCTTTAGAAGATGGCTTAATGCGTATTTATCTGAATGAAGGTAAATTAAATATGATGCGTAAAGCCTTCACTCAACCAGGCGAAGCGATGGAGTCTAAGCTACTTGCTAAAGTGATCGCATCGGCGCAAGCGAAAGTAGAAGCGTTCCACTTTGATGGTCGTAAAAACTTGCTTGAATATGATGATGTGGCTAATGACCAACGTCATGCGATTTACGAACAACGTAATTACTTGCTCGATAATGATGATATTTCAGAGACTATCAAAGCAATCCGCAGCGATGTATTTAACGATGTGATTGACCAATATATTCCACCACAATCGTTGGAAGAACAATGGGATATTAAAGGCTTAGAAGAGCGTTTAGCGCAAGAGTTTGGCCTTGAGTTACCAATTGAACATTGGTTAGAAGAAAATAATAATCTTCACGAAGAAAACTTGCGTGAGCGCATTATTCAAGAAGCGGAAGATGAATACAAAGCGAAAGAAGCGCTTGCGGGTGAAGAAACCATGCGTCATTTCGAAAAAGGTGTGATGTTACAAACTCTTGATGAGCTTTGGAAAGAGCATTTGGCGGCAATGGACTATTTACGTCAAGGTATCCATTTACGTGGTTATGCGCAAAAAGATCCAAAACAAGAGTACAAAAAAGAATCTTTCCGTATGTTTACTGAAATGTTAGATTCTTTAAAACATCATGTGATTACCACACTCACTCGTGTGAAAGTACGTACGCAGGAAGAGATGGAAGAAGCAGAACGTGCACGTCAAGCAATGGCTGAGCGTGAAGCTCAAACGCATCATCCTGTAGATGAAAACACAGAGCAAGCTCAAAGCGAGGACTATTCAGATCGCCATATTGGACGTAATGAACCTTGTCCTTGTGGGTCAGGTAAAAAATACAAGCATTGTCACGGCAGTAAAGCCCGATATGCTTAGTTAAGGAAAAGAGCGGTTAAATTTTTGCGTGTTTAAAACACCGCTAAAAATGACCGCTCTTTCTACTTTTGAGATAAGGAAAAACGATGAGTAAGCCTATCATTCAAGTTGCGGCAGGGATTATTCGTAATGAATTTGGGCAGCTATATTTGACCCAGCGTTTAGAAGGGCAAGATTTTGCACAGGCATTAGAATTTCCAGGCGGCAAAGTTGATGCAGGTGAAACCCCTGAAGAAGCCTTAAAAAGAGAATTGGAAGAAGAGATTGGCATTCATATTTTAAATGCTGAACTGTACGAGCGTTTTCAATTTGAATATCCAACCAAAATTTTAGATTTTAGTTTTTATTTGGTCACTGAATGGATTGGTGAGCCGTTTGGTCGAGAAGGTCAAGAAGGTTTTTGGCTTGAACAAAGTGAGCTTGATGCAGGGCAATTTCCACCTGCCAATTTGAAGCTGATTCAGCGTTTAGTGGCTGAAAGTGTCAAATAACATTTAATCAAATTTATTTATTATGATTCCAAGTATTTTTCTGAGTTTATTTTTTATTGCGACGGTGATTTTTATTGTCAATTCGCACTATCGTTGGACATATTTTTTCGCGATTGCATTATTCGTCTTATTGTTTAGTTCAATGTTTGCGATAACTGGTCAATGGCAACGCGGATTGAATTTTTCGTCCGTGCTTTTTGTGGTGTTGATGTTATTCCATCGAATGAAAATTCATTACTACAAACAACCTTTACTCATTTCAGATTTTTGGCTCGTGACAGACTGGCGAAATTGGGAAACCCTTTTACATTATAAAGGCGCTATTTTGGGCGTTTTGGGGTGCCTATGTCTTGTCGTGGCGTATTCTTTAAAGTGCCAGAATTTGAAGGTAATAGCCAAAAATTTAAAGAAAAAATGACCGCACTTTTAAGTGAAAAGATGGAGAGTAAAACTGAAAGTGCAGAAAAGCCAGACGCAGAAAAGCCAGACATAGTGGTGTGTTTACAAGAATCAACCTTGAATCCCCATCAATTTGATTTTGATGCAGAAACCATCCCTCCATTTTCAATGTTTAATAAGCAGGAAGATACTGCATTTGTAAGTCCATTGCGTGTACATACGCTGGGTGGTGCAACGTGGAAATCTGAATTTGCTTTCCTTGCAGGGGTACCATCAACCGATTTTGGTGCTTTAGCAAGTGGGGTGTTTTATTCGGTTGTGCCACACTTACAGACGGGTTTTATTAAAAATCTTCGTGAGCAAGGCTATTTTTGTGTGGCGTTATCGCCTTTTACGAAAGGTAACTACAACGCAAAACCTGCCTATGACCACTTTGGTTTTGATTTGATGTTGCAACCACAAGATTTAGGTTATCCCGCATCAATCAGCAAAAATCTCTGGCATATTAGCAGTGAAGAGATGATGTATTACACCAAGCTTATTTTACAGAAACAACATCCATCATTGGAAAATGTACAGCAGCCAATGTTCGTTTATGTGCTCACGATGAAAGAGCATGGCCCTTACAACACGAATATGCCAAATCACTTTAATTTGGCGAGTAAGCGTTTAGGAGGGAAAGCGATTTCTTGTTTGAACGATTATATTGACCGTATTGATAGCCTTAATGAGGCGATCGAAGGTTTAAATGATTATTTAAAATCACGTGAAACACCTTATGTATTCGGTTATTTTGGTGATCATCAAGTCGCTTTTGATAATCAGCTCCCACCGAAAAAAGGTAACTTTGCGAATCCAGATTATGTGACTCAATTTGTAGTTAGAACTAATCGTAAGACTGACTTTGTTCAACAGCAAGATTTCTTAGATTTAGCCTTTGTTGGTGGCGTATTACTTGATGTGGCAGGTTTATCACCGAAAGATGACTTTATGCGAGCGAATATCGCTATGCGTCAGCTAAGCCAAGGTAAGCTCGAAGATGCAGAGGGTATG
>JAGZXE010000116.1:0-5397 GCA_018378615.1 Parahaemophilus parainfluenzae | reverse complement strand
TTATAATCCAGTATTTGCCTTTGTGGGTAAATTTAGTACGATGGTCATCTCACAAATCTATCGATTATATTTTATTAATAAAAAAATTAAATTTAACCAAAAAGAATTTGTCTCATATTTAGTGAATGTCGGCGTGGTGTTTGGCCTGCTATTAGGTATCATCTATATATCCGATACCACCCGCAGTTATTCTTTATTGGAATTTATTGGACAATCCATCATCTTAGAAATGGTATTAATCTGTGTCATTTTAATCTTCGGATTAAACGCAGCAGAAAAAAATTTCTTGTTTAGCTATTTAAAGAAAAGAGTAAAAAAATGAATCAACTCCTTATTGATTTAAAAAACAAACTAAATCCTATTGTTGAACTGATCAAAGATAAAAACGACGTATTTTATTTTGACTACCCGCTTCATTTGAACGTGGGCGATTTACTGATTTATCACGGAACCGAACAATTTTTTAAAGATCACAAAATTAACGTGACCTTAAAACGCTGTGAATACGATTTAGATCTTGAAGAAGTCAAAGTAACAATTACACCAAACACTACCATCCTTTTACATGGTGGCGGTAACTTTGGTGATCTTTATCCGCAGCATCAAAAAATCCGTGAAGAAATGGTGACGCATTTTCCGAATAATCGCATTATTGTGTTGCCACAAACCGCTTATTTTAAGCACGAAGAAAATCTACAAAAATCAGCCGCACTTTTCCGTAACCACGGTGATTGCCATTTACTGGCTCGTGACGAAAGAACAGCGAATTTATTTGCACAATTTTCTGATCATGTTTATTTATCACCGGATATGGCACATCAGCTTTATGGCACGATGGAAACTAAGCAAGGCACAACGGGGGAACAACTTTATTTCTTGCGTAAAGACATTGAAGCAAGTGATATAGAGAAAAATATCCTAGCGCAACTGCCTGCCAACAGCAATGTAAAAGACTGGGAAGACATTCTTTCAACCGAAGATGATGTGGTTTTAGCATTAAGTTGGCGAATGAGTAAAATGGCCAATAAATTTGGTTTAAGTTGGCTAAAAGATCTCTGCCATCAATTCTGGTATGCCTATACTCAACGCATTGTAAAACGTGTTGCACAAGTATTCTTAGCGAACGACAAAGTGACCACAACTCGCTTACATGGTCATATTTTCTCTTGCTTGTTAGAAATTCCAAATCGTGTTTGCGATAACTCTTATGGCAAAAATAGTAGCTATGCGAAATTATGGACAAAAGAGCTAGATTTCGTTGAATTGGATAAATAATGTTTGAATTGAAAAAACTCATTACCGCCATGATTCTTCCCCCATTTAATATTTTAATTCTGTGGGGGCTGTCTCTTATTCTAGCTAAATTCAATTTCAAAAAATTAAGCCGAATTTCGACCGCACTTGGTTTCTCACTACTCTATCTTTTAAGTATTCCTTACACTGCACAAGTACTTAAAGATAGTCTCATTACTGAAGATCATTTGACACTGCAAGATTACCAACAAGCTCAAGCGATCGTTTTACTGGGTGGTGGTTTACGTGATAGCAAAGAGCTTTATGCGCCATTAGCTTCAACAGGTATTCAACTTGAACGCTTACGTTATGCCGCTTTCTTACAAAAAGAAACGCACTTGCCACTATTGATTACAGGGGCTAGTCCAACTGGTGCCATTGAGGCAAAAATCGCCGCGGAAGAACTCCAAAACTTCTTTAATGTGCCAACTAAATGGATTGAACCTAAGGCACTTACCACCAAAGAAAATGCCCTTTTCACCAAACAAATATTGGAAAAAGAAGGTGTCCAAAAAATTATTTTAGTTACCAATGAATGGCATATGCAACGTGCAAAATTATTATTCCAACAACAAGGCTTTGATGTGTTACCTGCAAGTGTAGGTGAAGGCATTACGCCCGACAGTTACGGACTCAATATGATGCATTTTATTCCGCAAGGTGGCGCAATTACGAAAAATATGCAATTACTCAAAGAGTGGATTGGATATTGGAAAGAGCGCTAAAGTGCGGTCAAAAGATCATAAATTAGATAATTTTAAGAGGAAGAAAACATGAGTCAAATTACACGCGAACAAATGCTTCAAGTATTCGAAAATCGCTGTTCCACACGCTATTACGAACCGAATAAAAAAATCAGCCAAGAAGATTTCGCGGCAATTTTAGAATTTGCTCGTTTATCACCAAGCTCAGTCGGTTCTGAGCCATGGAAGTTCTTAGTTATTCAAAATAAAGCATTACGCGATAAGCTCAAACCTTTTAGCTGGGGCATGCAATATCAATTAGATGATTGTAGTCATTTAGTGATCATTCTTGCGAAGAAAAATGCTCGATATGACACGCCTTTCTTCCGTGATGTTGCGGTGCGTAGAGGTTTACAAGGCGAGCAATTAGAAAAAGCCTTGGAAAAATATAAAGGCTTACAAGAAGTTGAAATGAAAACCGCAGAAAGCGAGCGTGCATTATTTGACTGGACAAGCAAACAAACCTACATTGCATTAGCCAATATGCTAACTGGTGCCGCCGCTATCGGTGTTGATTCTTGCCCGATTGAAGGCTTTAACTACGATAAAATGAATGAAACTTTAGCCGCTGAAGGTCTCTTTGATCCAAATGAATGGGGCGTATCTGTGGCCGCAACATTTGGTTATCGTGCGAGAGACATTACCAAGAAATCTCGTAGACCAATTGAAGAAATCGTCACTTGGGTTGAATAATCTATTTTCAAATAAATGGGCAGCAAACGCTGCCCTTTTCTTTATCCACCGAATAAGGCTGCACCGCCTGTTACAGCCCCCATCGTGCCATATAACAAGCTTAGTGCAAAAAAGATCATCATTGCACCCGCAATACATTTGATCATGGCTTCGCCTTTTTGATTAGAACCCGCTAAACCATACCAATGGCCTAAGCGAGTCGCGACATTTCTCGCATAGCGTACTAACGCTGCAAAAAGCGAAAGCATTAATCCTGTCCCCAGAGACATAGCAAAAGTAGCTAAAATTCCCCACCAATAAAGATCCAGCATATAAGCGAGAAAAAGCACAAAAATGGCGCCACTACACGGTCGCATACCAATAGTTAAAATCACTAAGAGTTGAGATTTTAAATCACCCGATTGCTTAAGTTGTTGATCATTGGGTAGATGTTGATGTCCACAACTACATTGCACTTGGCTTGCTTTTCCTTGCTCATATCTAAATGGTGAAGCTGTTCCAATCTGTTTCGGTAATGATTGAATAGATGTGATACGAAAAGATTGTTTTTTCTTTAAACCTTTCAAACCTTGAGCAATCCAATAAAGTCCTAACAACAATAATAAAATAAGTGCGCTACGTTCCAGCCATAACTGACTAAGTTTAAAATATTTAGAGGAAAGATTAAGTATCACCACCACAATGGAGGTTGCTGGCTTGAATCTGGTGTAGATTTTCAGAAATCAGCTGATTAAAGGCTTTTTGCCAATCGGCTACTTGCACAAAAAGCCAAGGTAACAAGGCGAAAATAATCACCAATAAGCCGATAAAAAGTGCGGTCAGTTTTAACTTCATTTTTTATTCACATTTAATTTTTACTTTCTGCGCAAACAATACACCAAGAGAATCATCTTCATTTTTTTGCGATTTATCCAATGATGAAGCGTAGGATTTAATTTTTTCATCCACATTAGGTTCGAGCACTTCCCCTTTGCAGTTTGCAGGAAGTGCTGAAAAATCAACCGCTCTTTTACCTATTTCAGCATAACGCATTGCCACATAATAGGTGCTGTCATAAGTCATTAGCGTAAATTCATTATTTTGCAAATAATGTGGCTGAGCTAAAAGAAAATCAAAATAATACTCCACCTCATTTCCTTTAACACGCATGCCATAATTTTCAGGCTGTTTTTTATATTTAATTTTGTGATTTTCTTTATCAAAGACATAACTAAAGTAATGTTCATTCACAACGTTTGCCATTACCTCATCAACTAATTTCTGTTGAGCAGCTTTATCCCCTTTCGTCTGCATCATGTCATACAATACGGCTGAAGAGCTGGCTTCATCCAGTAACCATTGAGTCGAAAAACCAATTAATTGATTATCTTTCACTAACGGTTTGGTTTGCATATCAATAAAGGCGTGAGGATGAGCAAGAACCGAAAAAGGAGAAATCAGCGACAATCCTAGGAGTAATTTTTTAAACATAAATAAGAATAAAGTGGGCTAAATAATTGAATAGACAGATTTTATCACAAGCAGTTCCTAATCAAAATCGAATAAAAATCGCTCTAAACGTAAAAAATCCTGTGATTTTCTTGATTTGTATCAACAAATTATTCATTCGCATTTCCATTATAACTGAAATTTATGTACTATTTGCCTCGTCAAGTGATTGCTTGATATTCATAAAGTTCCTAAATAAAATAATCATAAATATAGCTAAACTACTTTCCTACCACCCTATATGGGTGGTTTTTTTTGCCTTTCAAATAGCTTATTCCCTAAACATCAAGTAAAATAACCGCACTTTTATTCATAACATCGAGAAAATTATGTCAACGCAATTTGTATATACGATGCACCGTGTCGGCAAAGTGGTGCCACCGAAGCGTCATATTTTGAAAGATATTTCTTTAAGCTTCTTCCCTGGCGCAAAAATCGGGGTGCTCGGCTTAAATGGTGCGGGTAAATCAACCCTTTTACGCATTATGGCGGGCGTGGATAAAGAGTTCGAAGGTGAAGCTCGTCCACAACCGGGTATCAAAATTGGTTATCTTCCACAAGAACCAAAACTTGATCCGCAACAAACTGTACGTGAAGCGGTAGAAGAAGCGGTTTCTGAAGTAAAAAATGCACTGACTCGTTTAGATGAAGTTTATGCACTTTATGCTGATCCTGATGCGGATTTCGATAAACTAGCGGCTGAACAAGCGAACCTTGAAGCCATTATTCAAGCACATGATGGGCATAATTTAGATAACCAATTAGAACGTGCAGCAGATGCATTGCGTTTACCAGATTGGGATGCAAAAATTGAGCATTTATCAGGGGGCGAACGTCGTCGTGTCGCACTTTGTCGCTTATTACTCGAAAAACCAGACATGCTCTTATTAGACGAGCCAACCAACCACTTAGATGCGGAATCTGTGGCATGGTTAGAACGCTTCTTACATGACTACGAAGGTACTGTTGTAGCAATTACCCACGACCGTTACTTCTTAGATAATGTTGCGGGTTGGATCTTAGAGCTTGACCGTGGTGAAGGTATTCCTTGGGAAGGCAACTACTCTTCTTGGTTAGAGCAAAAAGAGAAACGTTTAGAACAAGAACAAGCAACTGAAAATGCACGTCAAAAATCAATTGCGAAAGAGTTAGAATGGGTTCGTCAAAATCCTAAAGGTCG
>JAGZXE010000115.1:0-3797 GCA_018378615.1 Parahaemophilus parainfluenzae | reverse complement strand
CATGAAACCACGTGCTAATTGGTCACCTGCTGCCCACATTAAGTCACCCACACGTTGGAAACCAAACATTGAGTAGTAGATGAAGAATGGAATCATCGGCAGGTTATTTACAGAGTATGAGTTCGCTGCTGCTAACCAAGAGGATGCTGCACCTAATTCATTGATCCCTTCTTGTAATACTTGACCATCTTTCGCTTCACGGTAGTAAGCCACTAAGTCACGGTCAGAAGGCACATAGTTTTGACCATGTGGGTTGTAAATACCGATTTGACGGAATAAACCTTCCATACCGAAAGTACGCGCTTCGTCAGCAACAATTGGCACAATTTGTTTACCAATATTTTTATCTTTCAATAAGGTATTTAAGAAACGTACAAATGCCATTGTAGTTGAAATAGGACGAGCTTGAGCTTCCAATAATGGGGCAAATTCTTCTAAAGATGGCACTTTAAATTCAGTGGTGAATTTTGGTAAACGTTTTGGTAAGTAACCGTTTAACGCTTTACGTCTGCCGTGAAGATAATTGTACTCTTCCGAACCTTCTGGGAAGGTGATATACGGATAGTTAGGGATATCTTCATCTTTAATATCTAGGTGGAAATGATCACGGAAGTATTTAAGACTTTCGATCGACATTTTTTTAGATTGGTGAGCAGTATTTTTACTTTCTGCTTCAGGAATTTTATAACCTTTAACCATGTGTGCAAGGATTACTACAGGTTTACCTGCTGTTTGCGCTTTATGGAATGCCGCATAAAGTTTTTCAGAATCGTGACCACCACGTCTTAATGCCCAGATTTCATCATCTGTCATATCCGCTACTAATGCAGCAGTTTCTGGATAACGACCAAAGAAGTGTTCACGAACATAAGCACCATCTTTAGATTTGAAGGTTAAATAGTCGCCATCAAGCACTTCCATCATCAATTGAGTTAACTTACCTGAGGTGTCTTTGGCAAATAATTTGTCCCAGTTAGAGCCCCACATGACTTTGATCACTTCCCAACCAGCACCAGCAAATAAACCTTCTAATTCTTGAACGATTTTACCGTTACCCGTTACAGGGCCATCTAAACGTTGCAAGTTACAGCTTACAACGAAGATTAAGTTATCTAAGCCTTCACGTGCTGCGAAGGTTAAATCACCTTTTGCTTCGATTTCATCCATCTCACCGTCACCAAGGAAAGCATACACTTTTTGATCTTTGGTGTCTTTTAAGCCACGGTTATCTAAGTATTTTAAGAAACGAGCAGTACGGATTGCATTTACTGGACCTAAACCCATAGATACGGTCGAGAATTGCCAGAATTCAGGCATTAATTTCGGGTGAGGATAAGAAGAAAGACCTTTACCCGGTTCACATTCCTGACGGAAGTTATTCATTTGTTCTTCAGTAATACGGCCTTCAACAAATGCACGCGCATACATACCTGGCGCGGCATGGCCTTGGAAGAAGACTAAGTCACCGCCGTTTTTATCTGTAGCAGCTTTGAAGAAGTGGTTAAAACAGACTTCATACATGCTTGCTGCAGATTGATAAGTTGAAATGTGACCTCCTAATTCAAGATCTTTTTTCTGACCACGTAATACCGCCATGATCGCATTCCAACGTACAGCACTACGAATACGACGCTCAATAGCTTTATCACCTGGGTATGCTGGCTGTTCAGAAACAGGGATGGTATTAACATAAGGGGTTGTTACGCCACCTTTTGCAATGTTCACACCACCATTACGTGCCTGATCAATCACTTGATTGATGATGTAATGCGCACGCTCTGCGCCTTCAGCACGAATTAATGAATCAACAGCTGACAACCAATCCTGTGTTTCAATTGGGTCAATATCGTTTACTAAGGTATCTGACATAGTCTTTCCTTATTTTACTGAGTGAAAATGAAGTTTGGTTATGACCAAACACGAAAATCAAGCTTGTTAATCTATGTTACAAACATTTAACAAATCTTGTAAATTTTAGAAGATTTTTTGCAAGAAAGATAGTAGATTTTCACTGTTCTCACGCATTTCTTCGTGTTATTGCAATACTCTTCACTAAAAGTGCGGTCATTTTTAAAGGATTTTTGAGCTTAAATTAAACTATACTTTATATATTGCATTTCTTACCCGCTTTGATCTAAAGTGTTCGCATGCTTTTGAGCTTTTTAGAGGACAAAATATGAACACGACAACTCGCCTAATCTTTTCTCATAAACGAATAGCGCTCGTTGCACATGATAGCTGCAAACAAAATCTGCTCAATTGGGTAAAGAAACACAAAGAAGCACTAGCTCCCCATCAACTTTATGCGACGGGTACAACTGGCCATCTATTAGAAAGAGAAACGGGACTCAAAATAGCCTCACTATTAAGTGGACCGATGGGCGGAGATCAGCAACTTGGCGGACTGATTGCTGAGAAAAAAATTGATATGATGATTTTCTTTTGGGATCCGATGAATGCCGCGCCACATGATCCCGATGTAAAAGCCTTAATGCGTATTGCAACCGTCTGGAATATTCCCGTTGCGATTAATCAAAGCACCGCCGATTTTCTATTAACATCAAGCTTATTTGAGCAAGAAATCAATATTGATATCCCCGATTATGACGGGTATTTAAAAGCTCGCTTGGATTAAAAGTTAAATAAGCTCAACCTAATAAAAAAGGAGATAAATCACTTTATCTCCTTTCTAATTATTCCGTTGTTAATTACTGGCCCTGTGCCGCCATTCCCATCATTAACATAAACAACACGCCTTGAACTTGCTCTTCAGGAATCACTTGACCATTAAGTTTGAGTTCACCCTTTTCAAGCACTAAGTTAAGCGTCACATTTTTATCATTATTCACCACAATATTTTGTGCTGCCGCTTGTTTAGCTTGCTCTTCAATTTGTGCTTTAATCAAAGCTCTCTCTTCTTCTGGTACAAATTGTGCAAGATTTTTTTCAACCATTTCTTTATCTACGTGAATATTTAACGCAAAATCCGTAAATTGTTTATATAAACTCCCCGCCATTAAATCAAATTTCGGATCTTTCGCTAACGCCACATTTAAATCTAATGAGACTTTACCCTGGCTATTTGAAATTGAAATAGGGTTGAGTTTAATTTGAGGCTGATTATTAAAAATAGCCATACCATGATTTTCAGCCCATGAACTTAAAATTTCAGAGACCATTTCCTCATTAGAAGAATTTTCCTCATCACTTATTGATTCAAAGACAGTAAAAAGTGCTTCAATCAATGCATTAATCGCATTTGCTTCAATATGGTTTAACTCAACGTTGTAAGTTAATTTACCAAAATCTTTCCCATCAATAGCTATCGAGTCTACCGTATTTTCACTTTTGGCACTCACGAAATCACCATCGAGTGAAATATCAGATTTTGCTTTAAAACCCTTTTGGACTACAGTGCTCTCTTTTCCCGCATGATAGAGCGTAGCCATTTCAAAACTGTCAACTAAAGAAGTGCTTTTTCCCGTATAAATGTAAGCCCACTTAGTTGGATTATATGAACCTTCGACTTTCATGCCTTTCATTTTCATTGTGATTGATTTAGGCATATCTTCGCCATCTTGCTCCTCCATAACTTCTGGCAAGACGGTAGCACTCACTTCATTTAAGGTCATATCATATTTGCCAGCGAGATCTTTATCGACATCAAAGCCCATATTGATATTTGACCAAGTGACTTTCGTTCCTGGTGACTCTGGATCAGTTAGCTCTCCACCCGCTAATTCAACTTTACCCTTTGTCGATAAGTTATAGCCAGTAGTTGCTTGATATTGAACAGG
>JAGZXE010000114.1:0-3862 GCA_018378615.1 Parahaemophilus parainfluenzae | reverse complement strand
AGTACAAGCGCTTCATTTTTTTCGTCGAGATTACCCGTAGGTTCATCGGCAAAAATGACTGGTGGTTGGTTCACCAACGCGCGAGCAATACATACCCGTTGTTGTTCCCCCCCAGAAAGTTGGCTTGGACGGTGATCTATACGATGACCCAATCCCACTTGTTCGAGTACCGCTTTAGCCGCTGCTTCATCAATCACACTGTGATAGTGCTGAGCCAGCATCACATTTTCAAGTGCGGTCAAATAAGGAATTAAATGGAATTGCTGGAAGACTAGACCAATTTTTTCTGCACGGAAACGCTGACGACCGATTTCATCCAATTGTGCCGCATCGACACCATCTAGAATGACTTTACCTTCACTAGCCGTATCTAAGCCGGTCAGAATATTCATCAGCGTGGTTTTACCGGAACCTGATGCACCCATTATCGCAATAAATTCACCTTGGCGAATTTGAATATTAATATCTTCTAAAGCGGTGACTTGCCCGAATCGTTTATATAAATGTTGCGTTTCAATTACAAATTCACTCATTTTATTCCCCTTTTAATACATTTGCGGTTTGGATATTTAAAGCTCGTTTGGTTGGTACAATCACCGCAATAAAGGCAACCAATAACGATAAGACGATAGTAATTGGAATAACCGGTAGACGCATATCAATGTAAGATTTAAATACAGTTAATCCAAGTAATTGTGCCAATATGTAGCCGAGAATCAGTCCCGCGACAATTGCACAAAGTGCTATGATGAGAATCTCGGTACTAATCTGTTTAATGATGTCACTTTGTTTGGCACCTAAAGCTTTTTGTAGCGCAAATTCTTTTGCTCGCTCACCAACAATCGCAATCAACGTGGTATTCACACAAAGGGTGGCGAGAATCAAAATGACCAATGAGATTAACCCCATCAATCCTTTGATTTTATCTAAAATCTGCCCTTCAGAAGCGGAGACTTTTCGAATCGGTCGTGCAGTCAGATCAGGTTGATGTTGCATAATGTCTTGGGCAAATTGTGCGACATTACCTTGTTCATTTTTTACATTGAGCAAGGCGTTGTTTGCTAATCCTTCTTTATCCAACCAATTTTGGGCAAACTCTAAATTCACGATCAGCATGTTGTCAGTGGCATCACCTGCCTCAACAATACCTTTTATCGTGAATTCATGTTTTTCGACCGCATTTTTAGACAGAGTTAATTTACTTCCAACACCTAAATTAAGGCGTTCCGCTAAGGTTTTACCAATCATGGCATTGCGGTCATCAAAATTCACATTAATAGCTGAGCCGGTAATTTGCCAATAAGGTGCAAGCACATGCATATCTTCAAACCAGACGCCCATAATCACGATTTTTTCTAAATCACTTCGCGCAACACCATATAAATAAGGACTGGCAGCGGTAATGAAATTATCCGGTGCATTGTGCAGAATTTGCTTTAATTGGCGTTCCTTCATCAATCCACCATTGGCTGCACCGATGTAAAAGTTTGCCCCGAAAGTACGGAGCTCTTGACTCATTTTGGTATTAATATCGAAATAGACCGCAGCCATTGCCGTCACAATGGACGCACCAACAGTCAGGGCGGAGAAGATAATAAATACTCGTTGTAAACGTAGGCGTAATGCTTGGAAGATTAAACGCCAAAACATACTTTTATTGGCGGCCATAGAGCACCTCCACAGGGTAAAGTTTGGCAATACGATGAGCAGGGAACCAAGTACCCACTACAGCAATTAAAATAGACAGCATTAATACGCAAGGGATTACAATCCAAGCAAAACTTAGCGGAACACCAAATAGAGCCGAACCAATAAATCTTGCTAAGCCCCAACCTGCAATACAACCAAGCGAGCCACCAATTAAGGCACTAATAATGGCTTCGCAATAAAACAATAACGCGATTTGCCATTGGTATGCGCCTAACGCTTTCATTAAACCAATTTCTTTTGAACGCTCAATGATCCCTGTACTCATTAATGAGGCAATCCCCATAGCTGCCGCGATTAAAGCGGCGAGAGTCACGACAGCAAGCAATAACTGGATTTTACCAATGACAACACCTTCTGAAGCCGCAACCTGCCAAATTGGGCGAACAATAGCGCCTGAGATAGCTTCTTCTAATTGGTGTGAAATAGATGAGACATAAGCCGTACAATACCAACGATCGTACTCTTCAGCATCCAATGCATCGGTATTAGCACGGGCTTTACGAGAAAGATCATTTTCAGGTACGGTAAGCGCAGAGACTTTAACTGATTGAATTTTCCCTTCTAAGCCCAGCAATTTTTGCACAGCGTTGAGCGGCATGACTAATTGATTATCTTCAGCCCCACCCGTGGATAAAATACCGGTAATTTCAACCGCACTTTGATTATCTAGCTCATTATTTTGATAGCGAAGCTGGATTTTATCACCTTGTTTTAAGCCAGTTCGTTGAGCCAATTGCTCACCAATCAATGCAGGAATAAATTCTCCTTCAGGTGTTTCAAGATCGTTGACCCATTCCCCTTGCACATGCCAATAAGGACTAATAATTTTTTGTCCTGTGTGGTAATCATCTTCATCTGGTACAGGGATGTTGTGATCGAAAAACGTACCTAACACATTAATTTGTCCAAGTGTGGTTGATTTATCGTGAGTGTTTGTGGAAAGCGTTTCCGCTTTTACATCTGCACTTAATAAGGGTGCAAAACCTACGATATTATTTCGCCAGAAAATATCTTTAATATTCGGCAGCTCTTTTTCATCGAGAAAATCTTGGCTACTTAAATCTGCATTGTGGCTAAGTTCATCAGGCAGAGCAGCATTACTTGCAGGTTCAACTAAAATATTGGCTCCGTAAGACTTGAGCTCTTTTGCCATTTTATCGCCAATATCAATGGATACCGCCAAGAGCGCAGAGACTAAGCCAGCCGCTAAGAAAATAGTAATCACGGCCAACAGTTTACGTTTAATGCTGAAGCGCCAAGATTGAAATAACATTCTTGCTAGCATTATTCCCCCTTACCTAAATATTTTTCAGGGTTATCACGGAATAAATCAAGATTTTTCTCACTTTCAAAGAAGTAAGTTTTACCTTCGTAATTATATTTGTGTTCCGTTTTAGTGTTTTTCATTTGGGCGCCACTAATCGGATCTTTTACATCGATTTCAACAATCGTGCTAAATAAATTTAACCCTTCTTCTAAGCTGGTTCGATTAATGAGGATTTCAGTCTCAGTTTGTTGCCAATCTTCAATCGGCACAGGATTACAGCCACCCGGTTTACCAATAGATGGAATAAACATATGTACGCCACAGCCCACACAAACGACTTGGTTACCTTCCATCACATAGCCTTGGTCACCACAAAGCAAGCAGGCATCAAATACCGCAGCTAGACTCAATTTATCTGGTTGACGATTAATGACAAAGAAACGCACGGCTTTACCGTCATCAGCAATCCAGACAAAACGGTGTAATTTACCGTCTTTTACTTGTTCAATTGGAATATGGACTAGTTGCTTTTCATCTAAGGTCAGAGGAATAGCTTCTGAAAGTTGTGGTGGGCGAGAAGCAATTTGCTCCCAATAAAGCTGCGTAGCAAAAATAATTGCTACGGCCAAATAGCCCCACCCAAGTAAGCGAGAGGAGGTACGCAATGCGGCTAATTTTTGGCGTTTTTCAATAGGTTCTTGTGTCGCATTAACTTGTTGCTTGCGTGATAAATGAATTTTGCCGTAGAAGATGGCTAGTACGAGGAAGAGTAAGGCTGCACAGATGTAATTTAACCAACGAGTGATTTCGCCTGATTTTGCAACAAAGCTTAAACGTAGTTTGGTGAGTTCAAGCACTTGAAGTTTCATTAAAATTAATAAGAGT
>JAGZXE010000113.1:0-7410 GCA_018378615.1 Parahaemophilus parainfluenzae | reverse complement strand
ACTAGACTTCGTCGGCGGTATTCTAAGTGAAAATCATCAAAATCAAAATTTTAATTTTTACATTGTTTCAATTTTGTGATCCATGTCACGTTTATCATTCCGTTTTTTTCACTTACAATATGTTTATAAATTAAAATAATTAAAAAAGGATCATCAATGGCTCTCACCCGCTGCCCTGAATGTCGTAAAAAAATCAGCGAATCTGCTCAGTTTTGTCCAAATTGTGGGTTCTCTTTTAAAAAAGAAGATCTTGAAATTTACAAACAAAAACTCGAACAACGACGCCAACAAAATGCCGAAATTAATCGAAAAAGCACTAAACTTCACCTTATTTGGTTGGCTATTTTTACTATCGTTATCTTATTGGCAAGTTGGCTAACTGGAGAATAAAAAGTGCGGTCAAAAAACAATGAGAATTTTGACCGCACTTTATCTTTATTGCTTAGCTACAGATTAATTTTTTATTTTATCTAACAATACGCTCACTACTTCCGGTACGCCCTTCCCCGCTTTTTCTTTTATTGCGATGACGTGCTTACGAACAAATCCTGTATTAGGATTTGGATCGATCAAGTAAATTGGCGCTTTGCTTGGCGCTTCATTAACCAAACCATTAGCTGGATACACTTGCAAAGAAGTACCAATCACTAACACGACATCTGCTTGCACTACAATATCAATTGCTCGCTCTAACATCGGCACCATTTCACCGAAAAAAACAATATATGGACGCATTGGATGCCCATTTGGATCTTTATCTTCCAATTTCTGATCGCCAAAACAATCCACAATATAACTTTCATCAAAACTACTGCGAGCTTTATTTAATTCACCATGTAAGTGTAAAACATTTGAGCTTCCTGCGCGTTCATGTAAATCATCCACATTTTGAGTGATAATTCTGACATCATAGGCTTTTTCTAATTCAACTAAGGCGAGATGCGCTGCGTTTGGCTTAGCCAGCGCGGCATTTTTACGGCGTTGATTATAAAAATCGAGCACTTTCGCGCGGTTCTTTTGCAAAGCTTCAGGTGTGCAAACTTCTTCGACTTTATGCCCGGCCCATAAACCATCTTCCGCTCTAAATGTAGGAATACCACTTTCGGCACTAATTCCTGCGCCTGTTAATACGACACAAATAGGTTTCATAATATCCTCCTCTGCACTTTATATTATAAGCCTGAAAAACAGATTCACTTCGAATTTATAATAAAAAATCGGGCAATTTTTAAACTGCCCGATTTGTTTCTATTTTTAACCGCACTTTATGCTTTTGCGGTATCAATACGCTCGAATGACAACACTTTATTTTCTAACTGACGGAGTAATAAAGTGGCAATACCGGTAATGATGAGATAAATACCGCCTGCAATGCCATAGATAGTTAACGCATCATATTCTGTGCCGTAAAGTTGGCGTGCATATCCCATGATATCCATGATAGTAATGGTAGAAGCTAATGCTGTACCTTTAAATACCAAGATAATTTCATTGGTATAAGAAGGGAGCGCACGTTTTAACGCATAAGGAATTAGGATTTTTAAAGTCTGCAGACGACTTAACCCTAGTGCCGCACAGCTTTCCCATTGGCCTTTAGAGATCGCTTTTACTGCTCCGTGGAATAATTGGGTTGAATAAGCCGCACTATTCAATGCTAAAGCTAATGCTGCACAGAACCATGCGTTGGAGAATAATCCCCATAATGGGCTGTCCACCAACCATTGGAATTGGCCAGGGCCTGCATAAATTAAGAAAAACTGCACTAAAAGCGGAGTGCCTGTAAATAAAACAAGGAATAAATTGACCGCACTTTTCACCAATTTATTGCCGATAGAAAGCAAGAAGGTTAAACCTAACGCTAAGAAAAAGGCAATAAACAAAGATACGACTGTAAGCAACAGGCTAGTCGGAATGCCTTGAGCAATCACTGCTAAATACTCTTGAAACATTATTCGACTCCCCGTTCAAATCGAGTGAAACGTAATTCTAATTTGCGAATACCCGCTTGGCTAATCAAGGTAATCACTAAATAAATCAAGGCTGCAATGCCATACCAAGTGAAAGGCTCATGAGTATTTGTATTGATGTATCCTGCTTGACGCATTAAATCATCGACACCAATTAATGACACCAGTGCGGTATCTTTTAGTAAAACAAGCCATTGATTGCTTAAGCCCGGTAAAGCGTGTCGCCATACTTGTGGCATGATTAAATTGATGAAGGTATAAGGACGGCTTAACCCTAAAGTAGCACCTGATTCCCACTGTCCTTTTGGAATGGCTTGAATTGCACCACGTAAAGTTTGTGAAGCATAAGAGGCAAAAATCAAAGACAATGCAAATACACCACACCCAAAGGCGCTAAATTCAATATACTCGCCCGTTAGCATTTCCACGACTTGAGTTGAGCCAAAATAAATCAGTAGTACGACTAAGATTTCTGGCAAACCACGTAATAAAGCAATGATAATCGCTGTTGGTTTTGAAATAAATGCAAATTTATTGGCTTCTAAGGCGGTAAAAACAATGCTGAGTAATAAACCAACAAGCAGAGAACAAATAGCAAGCCCTAAGGTCATTAGGGCTGCGTGTCCAATTAATGTAAGATAATCATAAAACATAGATTATTTAGTCATCCATTTATCATAGATTTTTTGGTATTCGCCGTTTGCTTTCACCGCTTCCAAACCTTTATTCAAGCTTTCAAGTAATTCTTTGCTTGATTTATTTACCGCGATACCTAAACCATTACCGAAATATTTTTTGTCGGTCACTTTGTCACCTACAAATTGAATTTCAGCTTCTTTTGAAATCATATCAGCTAACACTGCAGTATCGCCGAAGATAATATCAATACGGCCATTTTTTAAGTCTAAGATCGCATCTTGAAGGCTGGCATAAGCTTTCGCATTATATTGTTTGCTTTCTGCCGCAGTATATTGTTGGAATGTTGTTCCGTTTTGAACACCAATAGTTTTTGCCGAGGCTAAATCCGCTTTTCCTTTTAACGCAACATAGCTTGCTGAACTATCATAGTAAGCATTAGAGAATGACACTTGTTTTGCACGCGCTTCCGTAATATCAATAGCAGAAATTGAAGTTGTGTTTCCTTATTCTGAGTGTGAAAGATATTGTTTAAATTGTTCGGTTTTTGGATTATCAAAGCAATCTGCACTGCCCATTTCAATAATCTTACCTTGTTCCATATAAACAACCTTTGTCGCCACTTTTTGTGCCACATTCACTTCGTGGGTTACAATCACCTGAGTAATGCCTGTTTGTTGAAGTTCTTTAATAATATCAACAACTTGAGCTGTAATCTCAGGATCTAGCGCTGCCGTTGGTTCATCAAACAACAACACTTGCGGTTTCATCATTAATGCTCGAGCAATGGCTACACGTTGTTGCTGACCGCCTGATAAGTGAAGGGGGAAACGATCGGCATGCTCTTCTAAACGTAAACGTTTTAAAAGTTCTAATGCATCTTTTTTCGCTTCTTCCTCGCTAATACCTAACACTTTTTTCGGCGCTTCAATCAGGTTTTAGTAACACCACGGTATCGCCTTCTTGTGCATCAAGATTGATATCAAACAATGCCTGTGATGAACCATAAAAGAAATTCAAATTTTTAACACTAATCGCCATACTAAGTTTACTGCTATCCTCTCTTGATTTTTAAGAATGAATAAATATTACTTTTTAATGATTAATTATGCAAGTGTTTTTGTAAAAAAATCCCAAAAAAGTTTTTGGGATCTTTAAATTATTGAATTTTAAACCGCACTTATCGCCTATTAAGCCTCTTTCGCCATTTCAAATTCAACTAGCATCATTAAAATATGGATCACTTTGATGTGGATTTCTTGAATACGATCTGCATAACCAAAGTGTGGCACACGAATTTCAACGTCCGCTAGGCCTGCCATTTTACCGCCGTCTTTACCTGTCATCGCAATCACTTTCATGCCTTTTGCTTTTGCCGCTTCAATCGCATTTAAGATATTTTTAGAATTGCCTGATGTTGATAATCCAAATAAAACATCGCCTTCTTTACCGACTGCTTCAACAAAGCGAGAGAATACATATTCATAACCAAAGTCATTACTTACACAGCTTAAATGACTTACATCTGAAATCGCAATCGCAGGATAACCCGAGCGGTTTTCACGATAACGACCAGTGAGTTCTTCTGCAAAGTGCATGGCATCACAGTGAGAACCACCATTACCGCAAGATAATACTTTACCGCCATTTTTAAAGCTTTCCGCTAACAATTTAGCTGCTTTTTCAATGAGTTTAATGTTGTTATCATCTGAAACAAACTTATTTAATACGTCTTGAGCTTCCACAAGCTCAGCTTTAATTTGATCAAAATACATTTTATTCTCCTTAAAAATTAAATTCGAAATAGCGTTGGCATTGTATAGCGTTCATTTCAAATAATCTAGCGCTCTCTTTTTTATCACACCCTTTTTCAGCTTACGTCTCATTATTTTGCGATATCTATCGCAAATCCAGCTAAAAACACTTCAAAAAATGACCGCACTTTTTAAACTCAATAAATTTAAAAAGGAGAGATTATGCGAGCGATTTACTTATTACTTTACCTTCTATTCAGCCAAATAACCTGGGCGAACGAGCGTGATTTAATGCTATTAGGCACTTATGAAAACCAAGATGCTCAAGGTTGGGTGATGTCTGAAAAATTGGATGGGGTACGAGGTTATTGGGACGGCAAAACATTATTTAGCCGTCAAGGCTTGCCCTTACCTGCCCCTGCATACTTTACCACTCAATTTCCACCTTTTGCTATCGATGGTGAGATCTTTAGTGAACGTAATCAATTTGAAGAAATTGCTTCTATCACGAAATCCTTTAAAGGTGATAATTGGGCAAAATTAACACTTTATGTTTTCGATGTGCCCAATGCATCAGGCAACCTTTTTGAACGTCTCAAAACCTTAGAAGATTATTTGAAAGAACACCCTACGCCTTATATCAAGATTATTCCGCAAATTCCAATTCGAGATAAAACACATTTATTCGAGTATTTGCATGAAGTAGAATCGAAAAAAGGTGAAGGGATCGTGTTGCGTAATCCTAATGCGCCTTATGAAAGAAAACGCAGTACACAAATTTTAAAGTTAAAAAGCACTTATGATGAAGAATGCACCGTGATAGCACATCACAAAGGGAAAGGACAATTTAAGAATATACTCGGCTCGCTCACCTGTGAAAATCATCGTGGGAAATTCAAAATTGGTTCAGGATTTAATCTGAGTGAGCGCGAAAATCCACCACCTATTGGCAGCACGATTACCTACAAATATCGTGGATTAACTAATTCTGGAAAACCTCGTTTTGCCACTTATTGGCGAGAGAAAAAATAAGAGCGGTCAAAACATCGCTATTTTTGACCGCTCTTTATATTTGATAACTCAATTATAGGTGTTGATTAATAAACGCTGCTAATTGATTTTTCGGTAATGCACCCACTTGTGTAGCAACAAGTTGACCATTTTTGAAAAGTAGTAAAGTTGGGATACTACGTACACCAAATTGACCTGCAACTAACTGGTTGTCATCTACGTTGATTTTAACGATTTTTGCTTTACCTGCGAATTCAGGTGCGATTTCATCTAAAATTGGCGCAATCATTTTGCAAGGGCCACACCATGGCGCCCAGAAATCCACTAATACTGGGATATCAGATTGCACAACAGTAGTTTCAAAATCTGCATCATTAATATGTAATACTTCGCTCATTTTTGTTTCCTTATTTAATAAGGTGCTGACGAATCAACACCTAACGTTAATTAATGTTGTGCATAATAACACAAGGTATGTTGGATTGCACAGATTAGTCCAATTGATAAAAACTAATTACTTAAGCTGTGCAAATGCCTGTAATAAATCGGCTTTGATGTCTTCTATATCTTCTAAGCCAACAGAAAAACGCAATAATGTGTTTGTAATACCACGAGCGACGCGTTCTGCTTCTGGAATATCCATATGGGTTTGGGTCGCAGGATAAGTAATAAAACTTTCTGTACCGCCTAAGCTTTCCGCAAAGGTAATCAATTTGATTGATTTTAAGAACGTATTGACCCAATTTTCATCTTTCAAACGGAAAGAAAGCATACCGCCTTTGTTTGGATATAACACGCTATCAATTTGTGGTTGTTCGCGTAAAAATTCTGCAATCGCCTTCGCATTATCTTGATGGCGTTTCATACGCAATGAAAGGGTTTTCATACCACGCACGGTTAACCAAGAATCAAATGGCGAAAGTACAGCACCTGCACCATTTTGAATATAGGCAATACGATCACAAAGCTCTTGCCCTTTCGCAATAATCAAGCCCACTAAACTATCATTATGACCTGCAATATATTTTGTGCCACTATGGATTACAATATCCGCGCCTAAATCTAATGGACGAGATAGTACAGGAGTTAAGAAGGTATTATCCACAATCATTAATAAATCGTGTTTTTTCGCTAATTTCGCAATTTCTGCCACATCACATTCTTCCATTAATGGATTTGATGGAGTTTCAATAAAAATTGCTTTTGTATTCGCTGTAATAGCCGCTTCAATTTCAGCCAAAGAAGCAGTATTCACATAAACGGGTTTTACGCTGTTATTATTTTTATAGGCAAAATCCAATAAACGATAAGTCCCACCGTATACATCACTTGACACAATCCATTCATCAGGGCCTTTAAATAGGTTCATCAGCACTTGAATTGCCGCCATGCCGGAGGAAAAGGCAAAACCACGATCACCATTTTCTAATTTTGCTACGGTATCTTCCAAAACACTACGCGTTGGGTTTTTCGTACGCGTATAATCAAACCCGGTACTTTCACCAATCCCATGGTGACCATAAGCTGTTGAAAGATAAATTGGCGTAGAAACTGCACCAGTGCGCTCATCACTGCGATTTCCCGCTTGAGCTAATAATGTATCGATAGAATATTGTTGTGTCATAATTTACCTCTAAAACATGCAAAAATTTGACCGCGCTTTTCTTGATTTAATGGCGAACAAAACGCTCCAATTTTGTCACAAACCCAATCACGATAAAAGTAGAAATTGAAAACTAAGCTAAAATTATATTCTTGTGTCAAATTTTGCTGTAATTTCAACCGAAACGAAGATTTTTTCAACATTTGAATTTTTTTTTCATATCTTCGATTGACAGAGTTTAAAATTTCCGTAAAATTCACCGCACTAACAGCGTATGCGGGAATAGCTCAGTTGGTAGAGCACGACCTTGCCAAGGTCGGGGTCGCGAGTTCGAGCCTCGTTTCCCGCTCCAAACTAACGGCGTGTTAGCAAAGCGGTTATGCACTGGATTGCAAATCCATGTAGCTCGGTTCGACTCCGGGACACGCCTCCATAACCA
>JAGZXE010000112.1:0-4650 GCA_018378615.1 Parahaemophilus parainfluenzae | reverse complement strand
CTTTATTCCTGCGGATATGTTAAAAGCAAATGAAAAACCTGCTGATAACAAAGATGCGAAATAATTTAATAAATTGATGATAATAAATCGGCACTCATTTTGAGTGCCGATTTTGTTTTTATTTTTTAAGGAAGTCTTTATCAGATAATACCCTTAACGGTTGCATATCGCTATTTCCCATAATGACCAAACTCGGGTCTGAGCGTAAACAGCTACCACCATAATGCCCCCCAACAGTGAAAGTACAAACCTGAACATATTGGTTTTCCACTTTTGGTAAACACCAAAGCTGTTGATAAATACTTTCCTGCTTATCAAAACGGCCATCTGTGCTATCAAGTACAGATTTGCACTCACCAATTAGTTTCACATTATCACCTCGACGACCTGCAATTGGTTTTTGTGCGTAACCATTTTTAATCAATTCAGGTGTCAATTCAAATCCCGCTTCGAGTAGATAACGATGATTTGGGAATAATGACCATAATACTGGTAAGATCGCTTTATTACTTGGAATCGCTGTCCAAAGTGGCTCATAGACTAAGACTTCTGGACGAAGTAACACGTCAATTAACCGAACTTTATCTTCTGGGTAGCCTGTACGAATTGGTGGTGCCACTTCCATGCCTGTCGCATCTTCACGAAGTTGCTCTAACATGGTTTCCCAAGCCCATGTTTTCCACACCGTTTTTATCTGGTTATCTTCATCATCAATTAAACGACCACGACTATCCCAATGTAGCCCCTCTGTACCATGAATAATAGAAATCTAAACGCCCCGTAATGGTTTGATAACGGCGATTTTGCCAAGATAAACGTAAGCGAGGCCATAATAATTTTGGAATATTGAAATATTCTAATAACTTATCGTCTTTTAACACTTTATCTGTGGCATGCAAATACATTAAATGTAATTCATTGGTTGCACGAATCAACTCATGCTGTGCTGTTTCAGACATCGTAAAGTAACGATATTGATCAGAATGACTGACTTTATGCCCTCCCATGGCTTTCACATAGGCAGCTTCAAATTCATTGTTCTCATTCAGCCATTTATGTTCAAACTGACTGTTGTTTTCAATATGTTCTGCATGAATTTCAAGTTTCTCTTTTTCTGGCGTTGGCTGTGGCAGACTGTATTCAGTGTCTTCTGTTTGAATCATCCAACCTAAAATTTCGGTATCATCAAAAGTATCATGCAGAAAATAACCACTTTCGGAAACCGTCATCGGTAATTCACGCGTCCATTGCTGCCCGCTTGGTAAGCGAGAGTGAATCACGTTTTGTTCAGCAATGCGGATTTTATCCTCTAAGACTTCGGTAATAATCGCCACATGCCCCGTATGTTTAAATTCGCCCCCCTCTTGCCAAATTAAAAGGGCACCTGCTTCAGGCTTACGTTTGCAACCATTTGCAAAGGCTTGTAGGGGTAATAAGGCATCATTTACCACTTGACGTAAAAATCGTAGAGAAAAGATCTCGTAAGCCATTCCTACATCAGTAAACACCATGCCATGATTGAGATATAAATAACGGCGCGCAAATTCTACACACTGCCATTTGTAGCCCATGTACTCTCTTCCTAAATAACTGCGAAAGGCAGCATCATCCGGATACTCTTTCTCATCGGCTGTATGATAATCTGATGAATAAATCGCAATCCCACCTGGTGCATAACCTAATAAACTTCCGAAAGGATCATGTGTACTAATATTGGCTGAACGTTCAGGCATAAAAACTCCCTGTTAAATAACTACTCGGAATAGTATAGATCTTTTGTCCAACTTCCCCAAAAAACTTTATGAAAGAAAGATGAAAAATTGAGTGACACACATTTTAAAAAAGAAAAAAGGCTGACATCTGCCAGCCTTGAAAATAATTGTAAAAATAACCGCACTTGAGGTTATTTTACATACCAATGCGCTAATAAAATTCCTGTATTTACCGCAATATTTAATCCGGTTTTTAATGGATTACTTAAAGAAAGACGCACATTCACATCTTCTTTCTCACGAATATCATCTGTGCTGCCTTCACTCAATACTAATGCAACTTTGGCTGCAAATTTGAGTTGTTCCAACGCAATACCCTGTTTATTGGTTGATACATGAATAATCTGATAACCCGCCTTACGTAAAGCCTCTAACGCAATTTCCGTACTTTCTGTTTCTAAAATACGAATATGCTCCATTCCACCTTCAGCCACACGCATCGCAGCTGGTGCATAAAGCTGTTCAACTTGATTTGTTACCACATTTTTAATGCCGTAGAAAGCGCAAGTACGCACAACACCACCTAGGTTTTGCGCATTATTAACTTGATCAAGCACCACTAAGCAGTCTTCTTGACGCGGGACATCTAAATAACCTTGCAAAGAGAAAGTACGTTGCTTCTTCACTAGCATACAAATGCCACCATGATGCTCAGTGCCACTTACTAAGCTTAGCTCATCGCTGTCCACCACGTGATACACTTTTTTATTCGCGGCTAAATAACTGAAAATCTCGCCAATTCGATGCGCCATTTGCACCGTTGTCCATACTCGAACAATGCTCTCCGGACGCTCTGCAAACAATTCTAAGCACGCATTTTCACCATACACTTTCATTTCTTCAGCACGGTTCTTTTTAATTTTCTCCGGTGCTCGTGGTGATAATGCGCCGGTTTTCTTTTCTTTCGGTTTATAACTCACGCCAGTACTTTTCACGGTTACTTTTACCGAGCCACTTTCACCATTGGCTTTGTTTAATGAAAGTTCAGCAATTTTTGGTTCTCTCACTTCTTGCTGTTGGAAGCCACGAGAAGGTTTACGATCATCCCGTTTTTTATCAAAGTGCGGTCGATTTCCCTCACGTTTTTCATTATTACGACGATCATCAAAGCGACGTTCTTTGTCATTAAATGCACGTTTTGGGCTACGCTCTTGAAAAGATTTGGTGGAATTGGTTTGGAATGATGGTTTGCGTGAATTGCTCATAATTTGCTTCTCGAAGGAAAAATTGGATAATAATTCGCCAAAAAATGCGAAAATTTGTGAGCATTATAACGAAAAAAAACCTTTTTTCTATCAATCCACAAAGGAAATATTGTAAACTAGAGCATTAATTTTTAGTGTAGAGATCGATTATGTTAATCAATAAAGCTAAACGAGCAGAACAAAATTTAAAAAATTTACCTTTTCTTCCTTTACAGGCAGAACAGGTTGAGTTTCTGTTTAGTCCGCTTGAATTCAAAGCACAAATTATAGAATTAATTCGCCAAGCTAAAAAACGCATTTACGTGACCGCACTTTATTGGCAAAAAGATGAAGCGGGACAAGAAATTCTCAATGAAATTTATCGCGTAAAACAAGATCATCCTGAATTGGATGTGAAAATTTTAGTGGATTGGCATCGCGGACAACGCAATTTACTCGGTGCAGAAAAATCTGCTACTAACGCTGATTGGTATTGTGAACAACGCCAAACCTATCAACTTCCCGATGAACCGAATATGTTCTTCGGTGTGCCTATTAATACCCGTGAAGTCTTTGGTGTGTTGCATATTAAAGGCTTTATTTTTGACGATACCGTGCTTTATAGCGGCGCAAGCATCAATAACGTGTATTTACAACAACAAGATAAATACCGTTACGACCGCTATCAAAAAATCCATAATGCTGCGCTTGCAGACTCTATGGTTAATTTCATCAATGATTATTTATTGGATTTCAGCGCAGTACATCCATTAGATGTGGCTAACCGCCCGCGCACCAAAGAAATTCGTAGTGCAATAAAAGCTTATCGTAAAAACTTATCTGCCCATGCTGAATATCAGTTGGAAAGTGCGGTTGGTTTTTCCGATGTTTTAACCATTTCACCACTTTTTGGTTTAGGTGCATCAGGCAATGAATTAAATCAAGTTATCGAAGATTTATTCTTACAAGTGCAGGAAAAATTGGTGATTTGTACGCCTTATTTCAACTTCCCTCGCACACTAAGAAGTAAACTTGCCCGCTTATTAGAGCAAGGAAAGCGTGTCGAAATTATCGTGGGTGATAAAGTCGCGAACGATTTCTATATTCCACCTGAGCAGCCGTTTAAAATGGCAGGTGCATTGCCTTATTTATATGAAAGCAATCTTCGTCGTTTCTGCGAGAAATTTGATGCTTATATTAAAAATGGCCATTTAACGGTGCGTTTATGGAAAGATGGCGATAACACTTATCACCTCAAAGGTGTTTGGGTGGACAACCAGTATATTCTTTTAACAGGAAACAACTTAAACCCGCGCGCATGGCGTTTAGATGCGGAAAATGGATTATTAATCCACGATCCAAAACAAGAACTTATGCCTCAAGTGGAACAAGAATTGTCGCACATCCGCCAACATACCAAAGTATTGCAAGATTACTCTGAATTAGAAGAATTGACGCAATATCCTGAACCGGTGCAAAAACTGTTGAAAAAATTTGCTCGAATTCAAGCAGACAAATTAGTCAAAATGATTTTATAAACGCAAAAAAAGCCGACAAATGTCGGCTTCTTGCTTGTATCTTACGCAAAAACCTCGACTAACATTGCACAAGTGAAATAAGTTGTTATAATCGCCCGACTTTTAAATCTTATTGGAGAAATCAATGAACCCAATTTCTTATTGGCAACGCCTAAA
>JAGZXE010000111.1:0-8084 GCA_018378615.1 Parahaemophilus parainfluenzae | reverse complement strand
TTCGGCTGATAAACTGTCAATATTGAAATAATCAAATCCCGCTTATCAGCCTAAATATTAAGCGTTTTGAGATTTAATAAAATCAATGGCACGTTGGATACGCGCTAACACACGTTCTCGGCCAATACCCACTAATGTCACATCCATAGAAGGTGATTGACCTGAGCCTGTTACAGCCACGCGTAACGGCATCCCAACTTTACCCATCCCTACTTCTAATTCAGCAGCAGTTTGTTCAATCGCTTCATGAGTAGAATGTAAATCCCAGCTAGAAAGTGCGGTCAATTTTTCTTTTACTTTTTCAAGTGGTTCAATCGCCGCCGCTTTAAAGTGTTTTTTCACCGCAGCTTCATCAAAACTTTCAAACTCTTCGAAGAAATAACGGCTTGCTGATGCCATTTCTTTTAAGGTTTTGCAACGCTCTGCAAGCATCGTCACGATTTCAGTTAACGCTGGACCATTTGATGGTAAAGATCTCTTGGTCACCATGACCCCAACCTAAACGAACAAGATAGTTGATTAAGGCTTCTGGTAAATAACCGTCATCACGATATTGCATCACACTTACCGCACCATGACGTTTTGAAAGTTTTTGGCCATCATCACCGTTAATCATAGAAACGTGCGCATATACTGGAATTGGTGCGCCTAACGCTTTTAAGATATTAATTTGACGTGGGGTGTTGTTAATGTGGTCTTCACCACGCACAACGTGAGTAATGCCCATATCCCAGTCATCTACTACCACACAGAAGTTATAGGTTGGTGAACCGTCGGTACGACGAATAATTAAATCATCTAATTCGCTGTTGCTGATTTCAATGCGACCACGCACAGCATCATCAAACACGACTGAACCTTCTGTTGGGTTTTTAAAACGTACAACATGTGGCTCATCCACTGAGTGGCTATGATCATGTAAACAATGACGGTCATAACGTGGTTTTTCTTTGTTTTGCTCTTGTGTATGGCGTAATTCTTCTAAGCGTTCTTTAGAGCACTTGGGGCAAAACGCGTACGTACTTTGACATTCGGATCTAATTCAAAAGGAGGATCAATTTTCATTTTCTTAATAACCTATTCATTTACAAAAATTACCTTTATTTTACTACGACTTGCGTGAGTTCTAAATAAAAAATCTGATTTTATGCCTATTTTTGCAACAACTAGACGCTTTTTCATAAAAATATATTGACTGAAATCTCATTATACTTATAATGCCAATCCACAGCATTAAGGGCGATTAGCTCAGTTGGGAGAGCACCTCCCTTACAAGGAGGGGGTCACTGGTTCGAGACCGGTATCGCCCACCACTTTTTTCAAAGTTGGCTTTAATGTTGTAAAAGTTTGACCAAGCGGGCGATTAGCTCAGTTGGGAGAGCACCTCCCTTACAAGGAGGGGGTCACTGGTTCGAGACCGGTATCGCCCACCACTTTTCTAAAGTGTTCTTTCCGCTCAAACTTTCCCATTATTTAAACGCTTTTCTTATGTGGGCGATTAGCTCAGTTGGGAGAGCACCTCCCTTACAAGGAGGGGGTCACTGGTTCGAGACCGGTATCGCCCACCACTTAATTTTAGTGTTTAAATAAATCCGAATACCTTTTCAGGTGCATCGGGCGATTAGCTCAGTTGGGAGAGCACCTCCCTTACAAGGAGGGGGTCACTGGTTCGAGACCGGTATCGCCCACCACTTTTCTTAAAGTCCTTTTTTAAATCAGTCAAATTAGCATTAGTTCTGTTTTATCTCATAAATAAAAACGGCCACAAAACGTTTCGTTTTATGACCGCACTTTCATGAAATTTTTAGATTAAACCGGCTCTAAACCTAACACTTTACGTCCGTTGATACTCGCAATATCAACCATTGCATCAAGATGTGGGAAACGGCAGCCCGCAGCCAGCAAGCTTAGTTCTTGCCATAAATCCCCTTCACAAAGTGGCACCATGTAATCACAGATATTATCGGTACCTAACGCGACTGTAATCCCTTCTGGAATCATTTCATCTGCCGGGGTCAACGCATTGTGGAAAGGCATCAAATCTTCTTTTCGATTACTATCAATCCATGCCATTGGACAAGCAATCATCATCATTTTTGCCTGACGCATTTTTTCATAAAGTTTATAACGATATTCTCTGCTATGTGCACCAATGGAAATACCATGGATCGCCACCACTCGACCTTCCATACCATGTTCAATGGTTTTATCGCAAAGCTGTTCGGTTTCTTTTTCTTTTGGAGAGTTGAATTGGTCCACATGCACATGACACATAATACCGCGAGATTTAGCCGCATCAAGTAAAATATCCATTGCTTCAAGGCCTCGGCCATAGTCAAGCTCATCGCGATAAGGCAAACCACCAATCATATCCACCATATCAGAGCCAATATCAAACCATTTGCGTGCTTCTGGCTCAATCACCCCTTTTAAGGTTTGATTCGCAAATTTTAAAATAATGTCATGCTTATAGACTTCGCGCGCTTTATGCGCAGCAATAATGGCTCGGTCTTCACAAATCGGGTCGATATCCACAAAAGTCCCAAATGCCGTCACCCCTTGGGAAATCATCAGCTCAATCGACTGACAGAAACGGGCGTAATAATCATCAACACTTGATGTACGTTTAACCTCGTCCACTAAATCCCATTTTTGTTGAAGATTACTATTGTGATAAATACCAATTTTTTCAGGTGTCATTGTAAAAGCACGATCTGCATGAGCATGGGCGTTAACCCAGCCACCTTTTTTAATAATTTCGTCTCGAATAAACGTTTTAAAGCTACGAACGTGATTTCTCATAATAACTCCACCAAAAAAGAAAGGAAAAGAGAGACGAGAAGTGTATTAATTGAAAAGCAAACCCAATAAGGATCGGGTCTATCGTGAATTGTTTGCAATGTTATGAAAAATTCGCAGATTTTAATTAATAACATCTTTTCAGTCTTTCAACTGAGTGCAAAGTATAAGATTTTAAGCGCAAAAAAGCTATCTATTTATTGACAAAAGAACGCTCTTGTTTGAAGACGTCTAAGAACAAGCCGAGTGGTGGGCGGCTTGAAGATTGCTCAGTATAAGTGCGGTCAAATTTCTTATAGTTTCCTTTGCGATCAATATGATACTGTGTGCCATCCGGTTGAATAATGACATTCCAACGGAAATTTGATGCCAACACCCAAGGATCGCCATTAAGCTCAAATAAATTGCGACCTTGTGCATAATCCGAAATTGGATTTTTCACTTTAAAGATCGATGACATCAATGCTGGCAATAAATCGGTATGGCTTGTTAAATTTGTCACTTCTTGTACTGGCAAATCTTTCCAGTAAACAATAAACGGCACTTGGATTTCATCACGACCGAAATAGTTTTCTTGTGCTTTTTCATCCAGTTTATTAAACGTTTTACCATGCTCTGCCGTAATAATAACAATCGTATTATCTAAGGAAACTGATGCTAAAGTGTCATCAATTTGTTGATCAATCTCCGCAAGCGATTTGGTGTAATTTTCTTCCGCTTGATCCGCAACATCTAAATCCACATAAGCAAACCAAGGTTTATCCTCTTTTAAGAGAGATAAAACGCTATTTATCGCTTCTTTTGGCGAAGAGGCTTTCACTTTAGGTAATTTCACATTACGGAACAAGGCTTGTTTAAATAAGCTGTCTTTAAATGCCGTAGACGAATAAGCAACAAATTGATATTTCTCGTCTTGTAGCTTTTTAATTAATACCGACGGTGTGTGATTACTCAAAATACTGTCCGTATAATTTGCATTCAGTCCATAGAATAAGCCTACTAAGCCGGCATTATTCGTATTGCCGCTGCTGTAATGATTTGTAAATTGAGTAGAGCTTGTGGCAAACTCGAATAATTTAGGCATTTTCTCGCTCGTTAGCGCATCATAACGTAAGCCTGAAACGGTAATCACCAGAATATTTGGTTTGTTTTCAACTTGCTCAAACTGAAGATCTTTTTTCGGATAATCAATTTTTAATGCATCCAAACGCCCTTCTTGCTCTAAACGCTGTGAGTATGTTTCCGCATTAATAAACCCTTGTTTTTCCAAAAAGGTTCTTGCGGTCATTGGATAAGAAAGTGGGAAGTTTGAACGCTGCATAGTAATCGGACGATATAAAAATGCATCCGCCCAAGCGTAAATTAAGTGTGTCGCGACAAACGTGGAAGTCAGCACTAATCCAACTTTCTTCAGCCATTTCTGACGCTCTAAGCTACGTAATTTTTCCCAACTCCAACGGGAGAAAAGCATTTGGATTAGCAAAATAATCGGCATTGGCGCAAAGAAAATTTGCCAATCCCGTGAGAGATCGCCCTTTTCCGGGTTCACTAACAAATTCCAAACAATAGAAGAAAGGTGGATATTAAAGCGGTTAAATACTTCTGTATCAAACAGCAGCAATGTGGTGCAAATTGTCGCAATAATCACCGTTAAGCCACGGAAAGTGCGGTGATTTTTGATGATGAAACTCAGCGGGAAAATAACCAGCAAATACAAGGCAAAAACACAAAAGCTGAAATGGCCTAATAAGCTGATGAAGAAATAAGCTTCACGCTGTGCGGCTGGCACGCTAGTGGTCAATAAATTACTGGCCATATTGCCTAAAGCGATAAGAGAAAGATCAACGGGTGCTTTGTGAGTTTCAAGCACGCTAATCATGTCATTAATGATGGCATTAACTTGCCCATCTGAATACTTTGAATGTTGAGCCATTTGGAATATTTAAGCCTGTTCTAAATGCAAAAAACTTCTCATATCATACCCGATAATTTGTCCAATCTGAATAATTTCTTTTTTCTTGCTTAAAAAGTGCGGTTATAATTTAAGGTAAATTTTACGAAGGAAAAAATTATGAGCATTACGGTTAATCAAATCGTGCTACATCAATTAGTTAAGCACGCTGAAAATGAAACCACTACGATGGAAAGCGTGTTGCGTGATGAACTTCTCACCATTACGCCGGAAGTTGAACAAATGATGTTGCAATTACATAAAGGTTATCAAAATAAAGGCAAAGCATTTGGTGTCTTCCAAGAGAATTCCATCTTTGCACAAGATCTGAATCGTTTATTAGAAAATGAAATCAACTTTTTAAATTTCAGCCAACAATCCACAAAATTATTAGCGCAAGAATTGGGCAAATATAATTTTGCAGACAGCGGTACACTTATCCTATGCCAATATAACTTTTTAGCGACGGATTACCTATTCATTGCACTATTAGATAGTCGTATCAGCATGTTAGTTGACGAAAATCTTGAAATTCGTCGTACGGAATATCTAGATATCACACAATTTGATATTGCTGCGCGAATTAACTTAACTGATTTGCAAGTGAATGCAAACTCAAACCGCTATCTCACCTTCATTAAAGGTCGTGTTGGTCGTAAAATTAGTGACTTCTTTATGGATTTCTTAGGTGCAGAAGAAGGTTTAAATCCGCAAGTTCAAAACCAATGCCTATTACAAGCTGTCAGTGACTACTGTGAACAAGGTGAATTGAACAAAGAACAAACTCAAGCAGTGAAAAAACAGGTATTTGAATACTGTAAAGAGCAATTAGCAAGTGGTGATGAAATTGCCTTAACTGAACTTTCAGCGAATTTGCCGACTCTAAACGAGCGCCCTTTTGTCACCTTTACAGAAGAGCAAGATTACGGCTTGGAAGAAACTATTCCGCCAGTACGTTCAGCCTTAAAAACATTAACGAAATTTTCAGGTTCTGGTAAAGGTGTGACATTAAGTTTTGATGCGGATTTATTAAATAACCGTATTGAATGGGATCCACTCACAGATACTTTAACAATCAAAGGGATACCACCAAATCTGAAAGATCAACTTCAAAAAGCATTAAAGTGCGATAATTAATTTGGCAAGATCATAAAGTTTCGGTATCATTCGACATAATTTTGCAGTAAAAGGTAAAAAATATGCAATTAAGAACATTTTTAGGTGCAGTTGTTTTAGCATTAAGTTTAACTTCTTGTTCAACAGTGCAAAAAGTCGTTTATCGTATTGATGTTCCACAAGGTAACTATTTAGAAGCAGCGACTGTGGCGCAAGTTAAACCAGGCATGACCGCACAACAAGTACAATATTTGCTTGGTACACCAGTTTTAATCGATCCTTATAATAACCTAACTTGGTATTACGTGTTCTTACAACAACACTCTTACCAAAAACCTGAACAGCACACATTTACAGTAAAATTCGATCAGAATGGTTTAGTAAGCAGTGCGGAATTAGATAAGCCATTACCTGAAGTGGCAAAACAAGACGAAAATAATACTATTATCAGCACTCCTGAAAACGCAGGTAAGAAAAGCTGGTGGAAATTCTGGTAATCATTAAAAAATAACACCTGCTTGTCATATCAAGCAGGTTCGTTATATTACAAGGGAATGAAAATGTCAAAGATTCTATTAGTTGATGATGATATTGAACTAACAGATTTACTTGCTGAAGTTTTACGACTGACTGGTTTTGACGTCGAGGTCGCGAATAATGGCCAAGAAGCATTAGATAAGCTAAATGCAAGCCACCAGTTAGTTTTATTAGATATCATGATGCCTGTATTAAACGGGATTGAAACACTCAAGAAAATTCGCCAAACATCAAATGTCCCTGTGATGATGCTTACCGCACGTGGTGAAGAGATCGATCGTGTTCTTGGATTAGAACTCGGTGCCGATGACTATTTACCAAAACCCTTTAACGATCGTGAACTGGTTGCTCGCATTAAAGCAATTTTACGTCGAGCTACGCCAGCAGAGAAAGAAAACACACAAAATTCGACCGCACTTTCATCAGAAGAAAATACATTGGAATTTTGTGGCTTAGTACTTCACTCTGGCCTTCAACAAGCTTCTTATAAGGGTCAAGATCTTGGTCTAACTGGCTCTGAATTTGCACTACTTCATAAACTAGTACTTCGCCCAGGACAAATTGTCTCTCGCGAAGAATTAAGCATGAATGTACTAGGCAAACACCTTTCCCCTTTTGATCGCTCGATTGATATGCATATGTCAAACTTGCGTAAAAAACTCCCAGAAAGAGACAATGGCTTACCGTGGTTGAAAACGCTACGTGGTCGTGGTTACTTGTTGGTTTGTGAATAATGCTTATCAAAAAATTCAGCTTAAATCAGCTCACAATACGCACATTTACTGTCTTTTGGTTGGCATTCTTTGCTATGACTGCCCTTTTAGTCGCACTCCCTTATTTTGATAGCCGCTTATATTCTGACTTGAATCAAAATGAAATATCGAGCTATCAAAAGAAACTCGTTGAATCCATTCGTAACAATAGAATTAACGGGATTCTTGCTGGTGTACCAGTACTTCCAACTGATAAATTTGACTCTGCACGTCCTGTCATTATGACACCAGAAAAAGAAGTTTTTGGTGCTTTAGGCGAAGAAAGAATGCATATTGCCCAGTTCGCCCAAGAATCTAGCAACTTTACCCAGCCTCAACGTAAAACCTTCAAAGATATTCAAATTGCAGGCCCTTTTAAAGTCTATATTGGTGATTCCGACCAAGCATCCGAATTATTCTTTGTATCTCGAGCAAACGGTCAACAAGAAATTTTACGGTATATGCTTGACCACCCTTGGATCTTATTGCTCTTAACCTTAATTATCACAACACCTTTACTTTGGTGGTTTACGCATACTATCGTCAAACCGATTACCAACTTACAAAAGGCCGCAAATAGCGTGGCGTTAGGAAACTTTAAAGTTGATAATGAATTAGCAAATCACGGTCCAACAGAATTACGAGAAGTAGGACAAAGCTTTAACAAGATGTCGATTGCGATTGATAATTTAATCTCAAATCAACACAATCTACTGTCCTCTATTTCTCACGAATTGAAAACACCATTAACACGTTTACAGCTTTCTACTGCTCTAGTCCGTCATCAAACGGGTGATATTGAGCCGGTTAAACGTATTGAGAAAGAAATCCAACGAATGGATAAAATGATCAGCGAGTTGTTACTCATTTCTCGCCAACAAATGCATTCTCAAATGGAGCATAATTTATTTCCTATTAATCAGCTTTGG
>JAGZXE010000110.1:0-7330 GCA_018378615.1 Parahaemophilus parainfluenzae | reverse complement strand
AACGGCATTAATTAATGCGATGATTTTATTGCCATTTATTTTCTTATTTTCGCCTTCGGCATTTATTAACGATAAATTTTCTCGCACCAATGTGATTCGCTATAGCAGTTTGGCGGCTGTGGTGATCAGTACTGGGATTTTATTGAGTTATATGACGGGAATGTTTGCCATTTCCTTTGTACTGACATTGATTTTGGCAGCGCAAAGTGCGGTCTATTCTCCAGCCAAATATAGCATTATTAAATCAATTGTGGGCACTGAAAATATTGGTATGGCAAACGGTGTCATTCAAGCGCTTACTATTGTGGCCATTCTATTTAGTTCTTTTACATTTTCTTTCTTCTTTGAAGCGCATTATGTAGCATCAGATGATCCGAATGAAGTATTACAAAGTGTTTGGGTGATAGGTGTAGCATTAGTATTACTGAGTGCACTCGAAGCCTATTTTGCGTTTAAAATCCCATTCTTTAAGCAAGAGGCTGAAAATACAGATGGTCAGTTTGATATGAGAAAATACCTTTCTTTAGGGTATTTAAAAGATAATATTCGCACATTAAAAGCAGATCAAAATATTTGGTTGAGTGTTATTGGACTAAGCCTATTTTGGGGCGTGTCACAAATTATTGTGGCGGCATTCCCTGCGCATTATAAAGCGATGTTCAATGAAGATAATGCGGTTGTCATTCAAGCGATTCTTGCGGTGAGTGGAATAGGGCTTGCGCTTGGTTCATATCTTGCGGGACGTGCTTCTCGTTTGCATATTGAGTTAGGTATTGTTCCACTTGGTGCGTTGGGTATTTGTGTGTCATTATTCTTCTTAACCCTAGCTCAAAGTGGAGTGGTATTAGCGCTTTGTTCTTTTGTCTTTGGTTTCTCTGGCGGTTTATTGATCGTGCCATTGAATGCAACCATTCAGTATTTCGCACCTGAGAAAATCAGCGGTAAAATCATGGCGGGTAACAACTTTGTGCAAAACGTGTTCATGGTGGTCTTTTTGCTATTAAGCATTGTTTTTGTACAACTTAATGTTTCGACTCAAGGTTTATTCTTAGTGACTTCTGCTGCATGTTTTGCTGCAAGTTTATATACCATGTCGAAAGTGCCTCATTTATTTACGCGTTTATTCTTGCTCTTTGCGTTAAAAGCAAATTACCGTTTTCATGTGGAGGGGTTAAAAAATCTTCCACAAAGTGGTGGCGTGCTGTTATTAGGTAACCATATTAGCTGGATTGACTGGTTGGTGTTACAAGCGGCTAGCCCGCGTGCGATTAAATTTGTCATGTATCGTCCGATTTACAACAAATGGTATCTCACTTGGTTCTTCCGTATTTTCAAAGTGATCCCGATTGGTGGAGGTTCAAGCCGAGAATCTATTGAAACCATTCGTGAATATTTAGCACGCGGTGAAGTGGTGGCGTTATTCCCAGAAGGTCATATCAGCTATAACGGTCAAATCAATGAGTTCCAAAAAGGCTTTGAGCACGTATTAAAAGATTTAGAGAATGTCACAACGGTTCCTTTCTATTTACGTGGATTGTGGGGCAGCAGCTTCTCCCGTGCGGATTCTTTCTATAAGAATTTAACTAAACGCCAAGGTAAGCGTGAAATTTTAGTAGCATTTGGTAAACCCATTCATGGCTTTATTGATGCGACAGCCATGAAGCAAAAAGTACTCGAACTTTCTTTCTCCGTATGGGAAAAAGTCATGAGTAAACGTAAACCGCTGATGCACCATTGGTTGAATTCGGCAAAATCGAATTTATTCAAAGAAGCCGCGGTGGATGCACAAGGTACCAAACTGAATAACCTGAAATTTATTGCTGCAGTATTGATGTTTGTGAAAACCTTGAAAGCCGCTTTAGGGAATGAAAAAAATGTTGGCGTGTTATTACCAAGTTCATCAATCGGGGCAATTATCAATATGACCTTAATGGTGATGGGCAAAGTACCGGTAAATTTAAACTACACGCTAAGCCCTGAAGTGATGGAAAAAGCGTTGAAAAAAGCCAACATTTCGCAAGTCATTACCTCTGAAAAATTCTTGGATAAATTGAACGCAAAAGGTTTTGACTTTAGCCAAGTGGTGGCGGATAAAGCCCTCTTTATGGAAAATTTAGGGAAATCGATCACTAAAGCGAATAAAGTGCGGTCATTTTTAACGGCGTTTTTAGCGCCACAATGGTGGATTAAATTACGTTACTTTGCAGACGTAAGCTTGGACGATAATGCAACCATCTTATTCAGTAGTGGTAGTGAAGGTGATCCGAAAGGCATTGAATTAAGCCATAAAAATTTACTGACGAACATTAAACAGATCGGTGAATTATTAAACTTCCATAAAGATGATGTGATTTTGAATTCCTTACCAATTTTCCACTCATTTGGCTTAACCGTGACAACTTTATTGCCATTGTGTGAAGGCATTAAAATGGTGAGTGTGGCGGATCCGACTGATGGGGCGACAGTAGGAAAAATGTGTGCTCGACATCGGGTGAGTATTTTATTTGGGACTTCAACTTTCTTTAGATTGTATGTACGCAATAAGAAATTCCATCCGTTGATGCTACAAAACGTGCGTATGGTTATTGCGGGTGCCGAAAAATTGAAAGCAGATGTAAAAGAAGCCTTCAAACTTAAATTTGGCTTGGAAATTTACGAAGGTTATGGGGCGACTGAAACGGCACCGGTAGCTAGTGTCAATATGCCTAATTTACTTGATCCGGAAACCTTACAAGAATTTACCTTCAATCAAGCTGGTACAGTCGGTATGCCATTACCAGGCACTATTATTAAAATTGTGGATCCAGAAAGCTTGCAGGAATTACCAGTCGGCGAAGACGGTTTGATCTTGATTGGTGGTGGACAAGTCATGAAAGGTTATTTGGATGCCCCTGAAAAAACAGCAGAAGTGATTGTTGAAATTGACGGTGTACGTTATTACAAAACCGGCGATAAAGGTCATATCGATCATAACGGCTTTATTACCATTGTAGATCGTTATTCTCGATTTGCTAAAGTCGGCGGCGAAATGATCAGTCTTGGCAGCGTGGAAGAGAAACTTTCACAAGTATTTGATGAGGAAAATCAATTTGTTGCCGTTGCCTTGAGCGATGATAAAAAAGGCGAGAGTATTGTGCTTTTAATCAAGTCTGCGCTTTCTTTAGATGAGATCAATGAACGTATTAAAGGATTAAATGTACCGCCGATTATGCTACCAAGCCAAGTCTTCTTAGTGGATGAAATTCCGATGTTAGGAAGTGGTAAAGTAGATTTCAAAGGCGCGAAGAACCTGGCGATGAGTCTGGTTAAGTAAAGAACGTCGTCATAAATAAAAGAGCGGTCAATTTGACCGCTCTTTTTGTTATTTAATGAACCTCATTTAGGTGTTTTTCAGCATCTAATTTTGTTTTTGCTGAATTTATTCATCAATTTTGCCATTAATACACCGCTACCTGTACCGATTCCGAAAGCAATTACACCAAGAATTAAAATGCCTAGCGTTTGTGGTTGTAGGAATTTATCCGCAATCAGTTTGGAACCCACAGATAAGCCAAGCACGATGGTTACGATATTAATCAAGGCGTTTTGTGTGGTGTCGCTTAAACGTTCAACGACGCCACTTACGCGCATGAGATTACCGAAACAGAACATCCCAAGTAATGGGGCTGCATCAGGTAAGAGTAAACCAACGAGCAACAGCAAAATAACCGGGAACAAGACTTTTTCACGATTACTCACATGGCGCATTTGCGTCATGCGAATTTTGCGTTCTTCTTCTGTGGTTAACGCTTTCATAATCGGCGGTTGAATCAACGGCACTAATGCCATGTAGGAATAGGCCGCCACGGCAATCGCGCCAAGCAATTCAGGGGCCAGTTTGCTCGTGAGATAAATTGCTGTCGGACCATCCGCACCACCGATAATACCGATAGATGCGGCTTGAGGTAGTGTGAATTCGATAATACCGAAATAATTTAAGGCTAATGCACCGAGCACGGTAGCAAAAATACCGAATTGAGCAGCAGCACCAAGTAGCAATGTTTTTGGATTGGCTAATAACGGACCAAAGTCTGTCATTGCCCCTACGCCCATAAAAATGACCAATGGTGCAATGCCGTAGCTGATCGCAACTTTATAGAATAATGCCAAAATACCGGCGCTATAACCCATATCTACAGATAACGCTTCTAATTGATTTATCATCGATATCGGCGCAGAATTTAGTGCTGTTTTAATCGCAGCAAGATCGGGTGAAACACCTAATTGCGAAGCGATTACCGCAATTTGTTCAGGTGAGCCGAGATGAAGCAAATTTTCCAATGCTGTCATGGCTAGCCCTGCTTCTGGGATATTTGACAATAATCCGCCGAAACCAATTGGTAGCAACAGCAAAGGTTCAAATTTGCGTGAGATAGCAAGCCATAGCAACAGCAAGCTCACAGCGATCATCACTGCTTGCCCCCATTGCAGATGGAATATACCCATCCCTTTAATTAACGCAATAATACTCTCCATAGACCATTCCTTATGCTAAGGTCATCACGGTGTCACCTACGGCGACAGCATCACCGGCTTTGACGCAAATGCCACGCACGGTACCAGCCTGTGCGGCTTTCACTTCGGTTTCCATTTTCATGGCTTCGAGAATGAATAGTACATCGCCAGCTGCTACGGTTTGACCTTCTGTTGCAACAACTTTCCAAATATTACCTGCCATCGGCGCCGTTACTGGTGTACCACCGGTTGCTGGAGCAGGAGTCGCTTGTGGTACAGCTTGAGGAGCAGTAGTTGCGACATGAGAAATATCACCGCCTTCGCTTACTTTCACCACAAAAGCTTTACCTTCCAATTCCACGGTATAAACAGCAGAGCCAGAAGCAGATGGTGCGGCTTTAGAAACCAGTTTATTTTCCACCGCACTTTCATTGCCGGTTGGAGCAGGTTCAAAGGCGGCTGGGTTGTTGCGGTTTTCTAAGAATTTCCACGCAATTTGCGGGAAGAGCGCCACGATTAAAGCATCATCCACAGCGTTGTCTGCCAATTTCACCCCTTTCGATTTAGCTTGTTCTGAAACTTCAGCTTCAATTTTCGCCATTTCAGGTACAATGTGATCGGCTGGACGGTCAGTTACTGGTGCCGCACCTTCTAATACTCGAGCTTGCAGCGCACTATCTACTGGTGCAGGCGTTTTACCGTATTCACCTTTTAAAATACCCGCAGTTTCTTTGGCGATAGTTTTGTAGCGTTCGCCAGTGATAACGTTAATAACCGACTGTGTACCAACAATTTGAGAAGTTGGTGTAACGAGTGGAATGTAGCCCAAGTCTTTGCGCACGCGTGGGATTTCTTCTAATACTAAATCTAATTTATCGGACGCATTTTGTTGTTTTAACTGGTTTTCCAAGTTGGTGAGCATACCGCCTGGCACTTGTGCCACTAAAATACGGCTATCTACACCGCGTAATTGGCCTTCAAATTTGGCATATTTTTTACGCACATTACGGAAATAGGCAGCAATTTTTTCCAAGCGAGGAATATCCAAACCGGTGTCATATTCAGTACCTTGTAAGGTGGCGACAAGGGATTCAGTTGCAGGGTGACCATAAGTTCCAGACATAGAAGAAATTGCCGTATCAATACCATCTACACCAGCTTCAACCGCTTTTAATAGCGCCATTTCTGCCATACCAGTAGTAGAGTGGCAGTGTAAATGCAATTCAACGTCGAAACGTTTTTTGATTTCGCGCACTAAGTCTGCAGCCGCCATTGGATTTAAAATACCGGACATGTCTTTGATGACCAAGCTATCGATACCGATTTCAAGTAATTGTTCAGTTGTATCGAGCCAGGTTTGCATGGTATGAACTGGGCTGGTGGTATAACTTAAAGTCCCTTGAGCATGACCACCAAATTTACGTACTGCTTGCAACGCTGCTTTCATGTTGCGCGGGTCATTGAGCGCATCGAATACGCGGAAAACATCCATACCATTCGCTACACAACGTTCTACGAAACGTTCTACTACATCATCAGCATAGTGGCGATAGCCTAATAGGTTTTGGCCACGTAATAACATTTGTAATGGAGTTTTTGGACAAGCTTTTTTCAATTCACGCAAACGAACCCAAGGATCTTCACCTAAAAAGCGAATACAGCTATCAAATGTTGCACCGCCCCAAGCTTCCAACGACCAATAGCCAATATCATCTAATTCATGAGCAATTGGTAACATATCATCAAGACGCAAGCGCGTTGCGAAAAGTGATTGGTGGGCATCACGAAGCACCAGTTCTGTCATTTTAATTTTTTTAGCCATGGTAAAATCCTTATTTTATTTGAACTGTTGGGTACGGCGATGGTGTGCGATAGCCGCTGCAATCACAGGACGTAACCGCTCAAAATCGTCAGTAGGTGCCGCAGAAAGTGCGGTTGAATTTTGGGAAGTTTTGGGTTCGGGTTGAGGTTCTGGAAAGAATCGGTTGATAAGTTTAGACATCACTCCAATTGCCCAAATTAAAATGAGCAAAAAGACCAATACAAAACCCATCCCTGAAAACATCAGGTTAATTCCTTCGCCTATAAGTGCAGAGGGAGTCATCATTTTTCTTCCTTATTTGCTTGAAAAAATGGACAATTTTATTCTAATTGATCTGTTTGAATAAAACTGTGATGAGGATCATAATTTGAAATATAGGCACACAATAAAAGGGGAAATGTGCGGTTTATTTTGAAGTATTTTGGCGTGAGTTAAATATTATTAATGAGGTATTTCTATTGAAATATACGTTATACAAAGCGTGTAAAAATTAAAAGGACTAAGTCCTATAGTGATAGAACTTAGTCCTTGAATTAAATGAATCTTGCCTTGTGGATAGAAAGGAAAATTATTCTACTTTTACAATCCAGCCTTCAGGTGCTTCAACATCACCGAATTGGATGCCGGTTAGCTCATTGTAAAGTTTACGAGTAACAGGGCCTACTTCAGTTTCTGAATAGAACACGTGGAATTTACCTTTGTGTTGAATACCGCCTACTGGCGTAATTACTGCGGCAGTACCACAAGCTCCCGCTTCTGCAAATTGATCAAGTTGATCGATATACACATCACCTTCGATAGCTTCCATACCTAAACGTTCTTTTGCAATGTGAAGTAATGAGTATTTAGTTATACTTGGTAAAATAGATTCAGATGCTGGTGTGATAAATTTATTATCTTTGGTGATACCAAAGAAGTTTGCCGCACCCACTTCTTCAATTTTAGTATGTGTTTTTGGATCGAGATAGATCGCATCAGCGAATTTACGTTCTGGCGTACCTTCTTCTGCGGCTA